>JASHSB010000028.1 GCA_030036945.1 Methylovirgula sp.
GCCGCGAGGTGTTCCATCAGCGTCAGAAAGTAGGGCAGGTCGGCGGCCGCGACGCGCTTTTCGTAGAGCGTCAGGATAAAAAGCCCCGCTTCCGCCTGCACCAAAAAATTGGAATTTTCGACGCCTTCCGCGATGCCCTTGAAGGCGAGCAGTTTGCCGAGTCCGTAATCGGCAAGGAACGACTCGAGCGCAAGGTCGGAAATTTCCGTATAGACGGCCATGACGTATCGCGGCTAGGCCGCGTTCTCCTCGCGCATCGGGGCGTTGGCGGGCGGTTCGGCCGGCAAGGTCGGCAAAGTTTCCGGACGGATGACGCCGCAGGAGACGATGAGCTTGACTGCCTCGTCGGGGCTTAATGCCACTTCGATGACCGCGGTCGCCGGCAAAAAGAAATAAAATCCGGTCGTCGGATTGGGTGTGCAAGGCAGGAACACCGAGACGTACGGTTCGTCGATCGGCGGAAGTTTTGCCACGACCGCCTCGGCAGGCGGTACCGAGAGAAAGACGAGCGTCCATGTGCCCTTGGTGGGGAATTCGATCAATCCGACCTTGCGGAACGATGTGCCCGATTGCGAGAACAGGGTCTCGAAAACCTGTTTCACGCTCTTATAGATCGAGCGGATGACCGGCATCCGTCCGAGAATCGCTTCGCCGAGCGCGATCAAGCTGCGGCCGGCGAGGTTGGCGGCAAGGAATCCGAGCAGCGTCAGGGCGAGAAAGGCAATGATCACGCCGAAGCCCGGCAGCGGGAACGGCAGATAGGTATCCGGCCAAAAGCTCGCCGGCACGAGCTTTTTCACCCATCCGTCGATCGTATCGACGAACCACCAGACGATGTAAACCGTGATGGCAAGCGGTCCGGCGACCACGATTCCGGTCAGGAACCAGTTGCGGATGCGCGCGCCGATACTCGTTCCGCGCGAGGCGCGGCCTGGCTCGCCTTCCGGCGGTTCGGCAAAAAATTGCGTCATGGTTCGACTCGCGCTTCGAAAGCTCATAGCAGGAGGAGGGAATTCGCGGGCGAAAAAACCAAACCCCGTCGACGCATGATGCACTTCCATATCCGGACGGCGCTATTTTAGTCTACAATTTTCATGAACTATTTGTTCGGGGGAAGTGCGAGAAAAAAGATACCATTCGGTGCTGATTTTGCAGGCAACGTGCTGCAAGACACGTGACATTGCGTCACGTCTAAGCTAGAAACCCTACGCCATCCGAAAGGCCGTTCTGGACCTCCGGCATGCGCACTGTCCAAGTCGTGGGAGGAACCCTTCCCCTCGAGAGCCTGGCGGAGCCGCCCCTTTTCCAGAAATGGAAAGCGCCCGAGGGAAGGTCTAGGACGAGGGAGTGAGAAGGCGAGGCGGATTCCGTCTCGCCTTTTCCTTGAGACGCGATCCCCGATTCCTGAATCTTCATTTCTCACGCATTTGCGCGCCCGGCTTCATGCTCTTTCGCCTTCGACCCAGGCGTTCTTCGTCGCGGCACAAAATTCGGCGAGTTTGCCGGCTGTGATCGCCGTCCGCAGCCCCGCCATGAGGTCCTGATAATAGGCGAGGTTGATCGCCGTAAGCGCCGTCATGGCGAGGATTTCGCCCGCTTTGACGAGATGGTGAAGATAGGCGCGCGAGAAGACTCGCGCCGCTTCGCACGACGATTGCGGATCGATGGGCCGGGGATCGGCGGCATATTTGGCTTTGCGTAGATTGATGCGGCCGTGGCGGCTGTAGACGAGGCCGTGCCGGCCGGCGCGCGTCGGCAGCACGCAGTCGAACATGTCCAAACCGCGGCGGACGGATTCGAGAAGATCGTCGGGAGTTCCCACCCCCATGAGATAGCGCGGCGCCGCCTCGGGAAGATGCTCGAGGGTTACCTCCGTCATCGCCAGCATGGTCGCCCGCGGCTCGCCGACCGCGAGCCCGCCGAGCGCATAGCCGTCGAAACCGATCGCAACGAGCCCCGCGGCGCTGGCGGCGCGCAAATGCGCGCTTTCGCCCCCTTGGACGATGCCGAACAGCGCTTGGCCACGCGCGTCGCCGAAAGCGCGCTTGCTGCGCTCCGCCCAGCGCAGCGAGAGCCGCATGGCGCGCTCGACTTCCACCTCGGGTGCAGGCAGCCGCACGCATTCGTCGAGCTGCATCTGGATGTCCGAATCCAACAGGCGCTGGATCTCCATGGCGCGCTCCGGCGAAAGGCAATGGCGCGTGCCGTCGATATGCGACTGGAAGGTGACGCCGGTTTCGTCCACCTTGCGCAGCTTCGCCAGCGACATCACCTGGAATCCGCCGGAGTCGGTGAGGATCGGCCATGGCCAGTTCATGAAGCGATGCAGCCCACCGAGCTCGGCGACACGCTCCGCGCCGGGCCGCAGCATCAAGTGGTAGCAATTCGCAAGGATGATGTCGGCGCCGAGCTTGTGCACGTCTTCCGGATACATGGCTTTGACGGTCGCCGCCGTGCCGACCGGCATGAACGCCGGCGTGCAGATACTGCCGCGCAGCGTCGAAATCGTTCCCGTGCGCGCCGTGCCATCGCGATTCTCGATTTCGAATGCGAAGGACACGTCATTCCCCTGGAAAGAGTAGGCAGGCGTCGCCATAGGAATAGAAACGATATTCTGCGTCGATCGCATGCCGATAGGCGGCTTGCATCGTCTCGAGTCCGCAGAAGGCCGCGACCAGCATGAACAGCGTCGAGCGCGGCAGGTGGAAATTGGTGAGCAGCACGTTGACGGCTTTGAATCGATATCCGGGCGCGATGAACAATGCCGTTTCGCCTCGGAAAGCGGCGATCGTTCCGTCCTCCCGCGCTGCCGATTCGAGCAGCCGCAGCGGGGTCGTGCCGACCGCGACGATGCGGCGGCCCGCGGCGTGCGCTTGATTGATGCGCTCAGCCGCGGCGGCGCCGATCTCGCCCCATTCGGCGTGCATGCGATGCGCTTGCGTCTCCTCGACTTTCACCGGCAGGAAAGTCCCAGGTCCGACATGCAGCGTGATCCGCACGATCTCGATGCCGCGCGCGCCGAGCGTCGCAACTAGCGCAGGCGTGAAATGCAGGCTCGCGGTAGGCGCCGCGACCGCGCCGCGGCGATGCGCAAAGAGGCTTTGATAATCGCTCATGTCGCGTCCGTCCGGAGAGCGCTTGGCGGCGATATAAGGCGGCAACGGCATCTGCCCGAAGGCGTCGATCGCCGCGTCGAGTTTGTCGCCCGCGACCGCGAAGCCGAGCAGAACTTCGCCTTCTTCGCCTTTCTCGAGTACCTCGGCTTGGAGCACCGCGCCGTCGTGCGTAAAGACGATCGTTTCGCCGGCGTGCAATTTCTTCGCGCCCCTTGCGAGCGCGAGCCATTTTGCCGGGGAGACGCGCTTGTGCAGCAAAACCTCGATTTTGGCCTGCGTCGCGTCGCGCACTCGAACTCCGAGGAGACGGGCGGGGATCACCTCGGTGTCGTTGACGACAAGGACGTCCCCGAGGCTCAGGAGGTCCGGAAGTTCGCGGATCGTCCGATCCTCGAATTTCTTGTCCGGGCGGACGACCAGCAAGCGGGCCGCGTCGCGCGGCACGATGGGGCGCAGCGCGATGCGTTCGGGCGGCAGATCGAAGTCGAAGAGATCGACGCGCATCTCACGCGTCCCTTGGACGCCGCCGCATGTTTCGGGACATTCGCTTCGCGTACTCCTCGGCATGGGAAACGTCATTGCGAGGCGCGCAGCGCCGAAGCAATCCGGAGGCATCCGCGAAGCCGGATTACTTCGCGGCGCTCGCAATAACACGGCGGGCAAGCATCACCAAGGGAAGACCGGGTTGAGAATCGGCGTTTTCAGCTCACCGTTGCGGAAATAATCTTGTCGGGATCTTTCACCGGCTCGCCGCGCTTGATCTTGTCGACGTTTTCCATGCCCGAGATCACTTTGCCCCAGACCGTATATTTGCGGTCGAGGAACCGGGCGTCGCCGAAGCAGATGAAGAATTGCGAATTGGCGGAATCGGGATTTTGCGCGCGCGCCATGGAACACGTGCCGCGCACGTGCGATTCGGCGTTGAACTCCGCCTTCAGGTCCGGATAGTGCGAGCCGCCGGTGCCGGTGCCGTGCGGGCAGCCGGTCTGCGCCATGAATCCTTCGATCACCCGATGAAAGACGATGCCGTCGTAGAATTTCTCGCCCACCAGCTTTTTGATCTGCGCGACGTGGCCGGGGGCCAGGTCGGGACGCATTTCGATCATCACCTTGCCCTTCGTGGTATCGAGCGTGAGCGTATTGCCGGGTTCCGGCATGGCGAAACTCCTCCTGGACTTTGGCGGGCCCCTGCAATAATCGAAGCGCGGGGCAAGGTAAACCTGACGCTCCTACCGGCCGCAAGCTCCGACTTAGGCGAGGGCGCGGAAACAGACGCCTCGTGCCACGATTGGTGAGGTGAATATGGCGGATCTACCTTCTGCTTCTCCCGATCTCGATGAGACCGCGACCCGCCGCGACTTCCTCTTCCTCGCGACCGGGGCTTTCGGAATCGTCGGCGCGGCGGCGGCGATCGTGCCGCTCGTTTCGCAGCTCGAGCCCGACGCTTCGACAATTGCCGCCGGCGGTCCGATCGACATCGATTTGAAAAGCGTCGCGCCGGGGCAGATGATCATCGTGCGCTGGCGCTCGCGGCCGGTCTTCATCGTCAATCGCCCCGCCAAGCTGCTTGCGGCGTTGCAGAGCCAGCCGCTCGTCGCGCTCTTATCCGACCCCAATTCGCAGAATCATCAGCAGCCGGAATATGCGGCCAATTGGCACCGCTCGATCAATCCGGAATACGGGGTGCTGGTTGGCATCTGCACGCATCTCGGCTGCATTCCGGAGTTTTTTCCCAACCCGAGCGCAACCACGCCGACGAACGCCTGGCCGGGCGGCTATTTCTGCCCGTGCCACGGCTCGAAATACGATCTGGCGGGCCGCGTCTTCAAAGGCGTCCCGGCACCCTACAATCTGCCCGTGCCGCCGTATTGCTTCGTGAACGCCACGACGCTCAGGATCGGCGAAAATCCGCCGGGCAGCGACTACGATTTCGATTCAATCGTTCAGCTCTAAGGCACGCGCGCTATTTGGCGTCCGCGGCGAGCTGCATCTTTACGATCTTGTCGGGATTGGTCACCGCCCCGTTGTTGTCTTTGTCGCCTTTCTTGATCTTGTCGGCAACCTCCATGCCGGAGACGACCCGGCCGAAGACCGTATATTGGCCGTCGAGAAAATCGGCGTCGGCGAGGCAAATGAAGAACTGCGAATTGCCGGAATTCGGATCCTCGGCGCGTGCCATTCCCACGGTGCCGCGCTTGAAGGGTACCTTGGAGAATTCGGCCGGCACGTTGGGCAGATCCGATCCGCCCATGCCGGTGCCGGTCGGATCGCCGGTCTGCGCCATGAATCCGTCGATCACCCGATGAAAGACGATGCCGTTGTAAAAGCCGCGCTTGGTGAGTGTCTTGATCTGCGCCACCGTCTTCGGCGCGAGATCGGGGCGCAGCAGGATGGTGATGCGGCCATCTTTCGTGTCGAGATAAATGGTGTTTTGCAGATCAGACGCAGCAGCAAGCGGCGCCGCGAGAAACGTGAAGGCGAGGGCGAGAAAGACACTGCGTCGATCGAGTTTCATGATCGGTTTCATGATTCGTCCTTGGGGGTTCTGCGTATTTTTTCCGCGAGCGCGGCGGCCACGACGTCAGGCACGAAGCTCGATATGTCACCGCCGAGCAAGGCGATTTGCCGGACCAAAGTCGCGGCAATATGGCGGACGCTGGGCGAAGCGGCGAGAAACACGGTCGGGATTTCAGGCGCCAGCATGGCGTTCGCGCCGGCCATCTCCATCTCGTAGTCGAGGTCAGTGCCGTCGCGCAGGCCGCGCAGCAGCAGCGTTGCGCCGGCCTCTCGCGCCGCCGTGACCGTGAGACCGGAGAAGGTCAGAACTGAAAGCTTGCAGGATTGTGCGCCGGCAAGATGCGCACCGACGCGGCGCACGAGCTCGGCGCGTTCCTCGGCCGAGAAAAGCGGCATTTTATTGGGATGTACGCCGATGCCCACCACAAGCTCGTCGCAAAGCCGGACGGCGCGCTTGATGATGTCAACGTGGCCGTTGGTCAGGGGATCGAACGTGCCCGTGTAAAGCGCTTTGCGGATCATGGGTGACGTTTAGCGGAGGGCAGGGGCGGGAGCAAATGGTGTTCCCTCTCCCCCGAACGGGGAAAGGGGATTATGCCTCGCTTGCACCGTTGCCCGCGTCCTCTTCGCTGATCCGTTCGACCCCGACAACGCGTTCTCCGTCCGCGGTATTGAAGACGATGACGCCTTGCGTGCTGCGGCCGGCGACGCGAATGTCCTCGACCGGGCAGCGGATCAGCCGTCCGCCGTCGGTGACCAGCATGATCTCGTCGTTTTCTTCGACCGGCATCGAGGCGACGAGCGGGCCGTTCCTCTGGTTGACCGCCATGGCGACGATGCCTTTGCCGCCGCGCCCGGTGATCCGGTATTCGTAAGACGAGGTGCGTTTGCCGTAGCCTTTCGAGGAAATCGTCAGGATGATTTCTTCCGCCGCCGACATTTCAGCGTAGCGTTCCGACGCGAGCGGCACGGCCTGCGCCTCTTCGCCGCCGTTTTCTTCGTTTGTCGCCTCGCCGGCGCCTTCCGGCGCGGCTTCGGTGGAAGTCTCGCCGGCGATCGCGCGGCGCATCTTGAGATAGGCCATGCGCTCGCCGCTTTCCGCCTCGATGTGGCGCAAGATGGCGAGCGAGATCATCCGGTCGCCTTCGCCGAGCGCGATGCCGCGCACGCCCATCGAGTCGCGGCCCTTGAACACGCGCACGTCGGTGACCGCGAAGCGGATACATTGCCCGTTGGCGGTCGTGAGCAGCACGTCGCCGCTCTCCGTGCAGATTTGCACGTCGACGATTTCTTCGCCCGCGTCAAGCCGCATGGCGAGCTTGCCTGAGCGGTTCACCTGCGTGAAGTCGGAGAGCTTGTTGCGGCGTACCGTGCCGCCGGTGGTCGCGAACATCACGTCGAGCGTGCCCCACTGCGTTTCGTCTTCGGGCAACGGCATGATGGTCGTGATCCGCTCGCCCTGTTCGAGCGGCAGGATGTTGACGAGCGCCTTGCCGCGCGCCTGCGGCGCCGCCAGCGGCAGGCGCCAGACCTTCTCTTTGTAGACCTTGCCGAGCGACGAGAAGAACAGAACCGGCGTATGCGTCGAAGCGATGAACAGCCGGGCGACAAAATCCTCGTCGCGCGTCTGCATGCCGGCGCGGCCCTTGCCGCCGCGCCGCTGGGCGCGATAAGTCGAAAGCGGCACGCGCTTGATGTAGCCGGCGTGCGAGACGGTGACCACCATATCCTCGCGCTGAATCAGGTCTTCGTCCTCGAATTCGGTGTCGGCGTCGCTGTCGAGGATCAATGTGCGGCGCGGCGCGGCATGCGCCGCCTTGATCGCCGCGAGTTCGTCCTTGATGATCGCGAATACGCGGGCGCGCGAGTGCAGGATGTCGAGATAATCGGTGATCTCGGCGGCGAGTTTCTGCAGCGCTTCGGAAATCTCCTCGCGGCCGAGCGCGGTCAACCGTTGCAGACGCAAGTCGAGAATGCCGCGCGCCTGCACCTCGGACAGGTGGCAGGTGCCGGTTTCGCTCAGCGCGTGGCGCGGATCGGCGATCAGTGCGACGAGTGGCGCCATGTCGCGCGCCGGCCAGTCGCGGTTCATCAACGCTTCGCGCGCCGCCGCGGCGTCGGACGAAGAGCGGATCAGTCGCACCACTTCGTCGATATTGGCGACGGCGATGGCGAGGCCGACCTGCAGATGCGCCGCGTCACGCGCCTTGTTGAGCTTGAACTTGGTACGCCGGGTGACCACTTCCTCGCGGAAATCGACGAAGGCGGAGAGAAAATCCTTGAGCGTCAGCGTCTCGGGGCGGCCGCCGTTCAGCGCGATCATATTGGCCGGGAAGGCCGATTGCAGCGCCGTGAAGCGCCAAAGCTGGTTCAACACCACGTCGGCGACGGCGTCGCGCTTCAATTCGATCACAATGCGCATGCCGTCGCGGTCGGATTCGTCGCGCAGGTCGGCGATGCCTTCGATCTTCTTGTCGCGCACCAGTTCGGCGATGCGTTCGAGCAGCGCCGCCTTGTTCACCTGATAGGGAATCTCAGTGACGACCAACGCCTCGCGTTCCTTGCGGATCTCCTCGATTTCGATTTTGGCGCGCACCAGGATCGAGCCGCGCCCCAAATGATAGGCGGCGCGGATGCCGGCGCGGCCGAGGATCGTGCCACCGGTCGGGAAATCCGGGCCGGGCACGATGGCGATCAAGTCGTCGATCGAAATATCGGGCCGGTCGATGAGCGCGATCACCGCATCGACCACCTCGCCGAGATTGTGCGGCGGGATGTTGGTCGCCATCCCGACCGCGATGCCGCCGGCGCCGTTGACGAGCAGGTTCGGATATTTGGCGGGCAGAACCGTGGGCTCGCGCTCGCGCCCGTCGTAGTTCGGCTGAAAATCAACCGTCTCGCTGTCGAGATCATCGAGAAGCGGGATCGCGGCGGTCGCCAGCCGCACTTCCGTATAGCGTTCGGCGGCGGGCGGATCGCCGTCGACCGAGCCGAAATTGCCCTGGCCGTCGATCAACGGCAGGCGCATCGAAAACGGCTGCGCCATGCGCACCAGCGCGTCGTAGATCGCGAGGTTACCGTGCGGATGGTATTTGCCCATCGTGTCGCCGGTGACGCGCGCCGATTTGTTGTAGGCGCGATCCGGCGTGTAATTGTTCTCATACATCGAGTAGAGGATGCGCCGATGCACGGGCTTCAGGCCGTCGCGCACGTCGGGCAGGGCGCGACTGACGATCACGCTCATCGCATAATCGAGATAGCAGCGGCGCATTTCGTCGGAAATGGAAACCGGCCGGACGTCGGAGCCCGGCGGGGCCTGTCCGGTGCTGTCTTCGTTGGCCAAGAGGGATCAATCCAAAGATTCGGAAAACGCTGCTTTTAATATAGGCGAAGCCGCCTCGAAACGCCACCCGCGGCGGGCCGAAATGCGCCAAAAATGCGATGTCTTTCCAATTACTTGCACGGCAATCCCAAGATGCGCACAGGTCTTGGGGCGGACCCCGGAAGCGCGCAAGATCCTCGACCAAAAAAGAAATAGGCGTCATTGCGAGCGCAGCGAAGCGATCCAGGTTCACCGGGCGTTTCTGGATTGCTTCGTCGCGGAGTCGTCATTGGGCCGGCCAAAGGCCGGACCCGTTGGCTCCTCGCAATGACGAGCCTCCATTCCGAAGGACCTCATCTAGAACGGAATGTCGTCGTCGATCATTTCCGCGACGCGGCCGGGACGTTTCTCGGACGTCTCCATCGGCGACGAACGGCCGAAGTTGCCGGCACTCTCCGCCGCATCGCCGCGCTCCTCGGGCGTCTCGCTGCGCGCCCCGCGGCTGTCGAGCAGCGTGAGCTCGCCGCGGAACCGCTGCAGCACGACTTCCGTGGTCTTGCGCTGGTTGCCGTCGCGGTCGGTATATTCGCGCGTCTGCAATTGGCCCTCGAGATAGATCTTCGAGCCTTTCTTGCAATATTGCTCGGCGATCTTGCCGAGGTTCTCGTTGTAGATGACGACGTTGTGCCACTCGGTGCGTTCCTTGCGCTCGCCGCTCGCCTTGTCGCGCCAGGAATCCGTCGTCGCCACGCTGAAACTCACGACGGAATCGCCCGAATTCAGCCGCCGCACTTCGGGATCGCGGCCCAAGTTGCCGATCAAAATGACCTTGTTGACGCTTCCCGCCATGACACTTCTCCATCACTCTCCGAAATCTCTACGACCTTATCCGCAACCTCGGGCCGGCGCTGCGAGCGCGCGCTTTGTCCACAAGCGAATCGACGTCGACAAGCGAATGGACAAGCGCGGGCTGCGGTGTTCTGCTTTTGTTCTAGCAGGAGCGTTTGCCCGGCGCAAGGGGATTCTGGGGCAGACGCGGCGGGGATTTCGGCAGTTTGCCATGCGCGCTCGGCGGGCGGGGAGGAGGAAGCCATGGTTCGCAGTTCTTTGTTGCTGATTGCGCTGCTGGCGGCGCCGGCCTTCGCGCAGGAGCCGACCGGCTGCGCCACGCTCAAATGGCCGCTCGACAAAGAGCGCGCGCTGCTCGTCAAGCCCGCCAGGTCGTTTCCGCCAGCCAAGGCGTAACAGTATCGAGCCCGGTCGCGGTGGCGCTGCAGCCGCTCGCCGCCGCGAAATTGCCGCAGGCGCCGTCGCGCGCCCCGCTATCCTGATTCTTATGCCGGCTTCGTGCAGGCCTCGGCCCTCGCGAGCGCCGGCACCTACCGGACCACGCTCTCACACGGCGCCTGGATCGACGTGATCCAGGATGGGCATGCGTTGCGGTCGGTGGGTTTCACCGGCGCCAAAGGATGCGACGGCGTCGCCAAAAGCGTGAAGTTCGATCGCGCCGCCGCGCCCTATGTCATCGAGCTCAGCGGAACTTCGACGCATACGATCGCGCTCGTGGTAACGCCGGATTGACGCGGCGCCGTTAATTCGCTCGGCTTCCCGCCATTTCCGCCCTCGCTCCCTTTTCGAGCGCGCTTGCCAGCTTGCCGCGGTCAAGTTCACCTTCGGAGCGCGCGATGACGATGGTCGCCACGCCGTTACCGATGAAATTGGTCAGCGCCCGGCATTCGCTCATGAATTTGTCGATGCCGAGCAGGATCGCCATGCCGGGCACGAGGGCGGGCGAAATCGCCGCAAGCGTTGCGGCAAGCGTGATGAAGCCCGCGCCGGTGACGCCGCTGGCGCCTTTCGAAGTGAGCATCGCGACGACGAGGATCGTCGCCTGCTGGCCGAGCGTCAGGTAATAGCCGAGCGCCTGCGCGACGAACAGCGTCGCGAGCGTCATATAGATGTTCGTGCCGTCGAGATTGAAACTGTAGCCGGCCGGCACGACGAGCCCGACGACCGGCTTCGAACAGCCGAGCCGTTCGAGCTTTTGCATGAGCTGCGGCAGCGCGCTTTCCGAAGAGCTGGTACCGAACACGATCAAGAGTTCGTCCTTGATGTAGGCGAGGAACTTGAAAATGCCGAAGCCCGCGATGCGGGCGATCGTACCGAGCACCAGGACGACGAAGATCGCCGCCGTCAGATAGAACGTCGCGATGGCGCCGGCGAGAGGGCCGAGCGCGGCCGGCCCGTATTTGCCGATCGTATAGGCCATGGCGCCGAACGCGCCGAGGGGCGCGGCGCGCATCACGATGTTGATGACGCCGAACATCGCCTGTGTCGCCTCTTCGATCAACGCGCGCAGCGCTTTGACGCGCTCGCCCAGCACCAGCAGCGCGAAACCGAAGAGGATCGAAAAGAGCAGAACCTGCAGAATGTCGCCGCGCGCGAAGGCGCCGACGACGCTGTCGGGGATGACGTTGAGGACGAACTGGACAACGTTTTCGGCGCCGGCGGTCTTCGCGTAGGTCGCGACCGCGGCGTTATTGGCGCCCCCGCCGAACCCGGCGCCGGGATGCAGCAGATTGCCGGTAAGGAGGCCGATCGCCAGCGCGAATGTCGAGACGATCTCGAAATAGACGATCGCCTTAATGCCGATCCGGCCGACTTTGCGGGCATCCGAAATATGCGCGATGCCCGAGCTGAGCGTGAGGAAGATGATCGGCGCGATCACCATTTTGATGAGTTTGACGAAGCCGTCGCCCAGCGCCTTCGTCCAATCGCTCGTCGCCAAGTGCGGAAAGAGCCAGCCGACCAGCACGCCGAGCACCACCCCGGCGAGGACCCGGACGTAGAGGAGCCGGTAGAAGGGCTTGCCGGCATCGGTTCGCGGTCCGCCAGGTGCGCCCATGATCGTTCCCGTTGTTTGGGGGATACGGCAAGCCCGCGCTTGGCGTTATCCCGGCGAGACCTTATCTTTGGGCGGCAGCCTGCTTTGTGCCACGTGACCCGACGGCCCCTCCGGCCGAGGCTACGCACGCCGAGATAGATTTGTGAAGACACCGCGCAAACCAGCCGCTCCCCGCAGGCCGAAGGAGCCCGAGCTCGACCTGCCTTTTCCCAAGGACGAGCGACGGATGATTTCGATTCGCGGCGCGCGCGAGCATAACCTCAAAAACGTCGATCTCCTCGTCCCGCGCGACAAGCTGGTGGTGTTCACCGGGCTGTCCGGGTCTGGCAAGTCGTCGCTCGCCTTCGACACGATCTATGCCGAGGGGCAGCGCCGCTATGTCGAATCGCTTTCCGCCTATGCCCGGCAGTTCCTGGAGATGACGCAAAAGCCCGACGTCGATCAGATCGACGGGCTTTCGCCGGCGATTTCCATCGAGCAGAAAACGACCTCGCGGAACCCGCGCTCGACGGTCGCCACGGTCACCGAGATCTACGATTATATGCGGCTCTTGTGGGCGCGCGTGGGCATTCCCTATTCGCCGGCGACCGGCCTGCCGATCCAGAGCCAGACGGTGAGCCAGATGGTCGATCGCGTGCTCGCTTTGCCGGAGCGCACGCGGCTCTATCTGCTGGCTCCCGTGGTGCGCGGCCGCAAGGGCGAATATCGCAAGGAAATCGCCGAATATATGAAGCGTGGCTTCCAGCGCCTGAAGATCGACGGCGCGTTCTACGAAATCTCGGAAGCGCCGGCGCTCGACAAGAAACTCAAGCACGACATTGAGGTGGTGGTCGATCGCATCGCGGTGCGCGCCGACATGGGGGCGCGGCTCGCCGAGAGTTTGGAGACGGCACTCGATCTTGCCGAGGGGATCGCGATCGTCGAATATGCCGACGAGACTCCGTCTCCCCGATCACGGGGAGAGGGCCGGGGTGAGGGGCCTCGTCCTAACCCTCTCCCCGCCAGCGGGGAGAGGGGACCTAGGCAGATCGTCTTTTCTTCGAAATTCGCTTGTCCGGTTTCCGGCTTCACGATCCCCGAAATCGAGCCACGGCTCTTTTCGTTCAACAATCCGTTCGGCGCGTGCCCGGTTTGCGACGGGCTCGGCAGCGAAGAGACGGTCGATGCGGAACTGGTCGTGCCCGATCCGAAGCTCACCTTGCGTAAGGGCGCGATCGTGCCATGGGCGCGCTCGACGTCGCCGTATTATTTGCAGACACTCGAGTCGCTCGCCAAACATTACAAGTTCCGGCTCGACGCGCCGTTCGAGGATCTGCCGGAGCGGGTACGGGATATCATCCTCTATGGGTCGGGCGAGGAGCAGATCCGCTTTTCCTATAACGACGGTCTGCGCTCCTATGACGTGAAAAAGCCGTTCGAGGGCGTCGTCAGTAACCTTGAGCGCCGCTATCACGAGACGGAAAGCGAGTGGGCGCGCGAGGATATCGCGCGTTTCATGACGGCGACGCCGTGCACCGCCTGCAAAGGCTATCGGCTGAAGCCCGAGGCGCTGGCGGTGAAGATTGATCGCAAGCACATCGGCGAAGTGGCCGAGCTCTCGGTGCGCGAGGCGCGCGTCTGGTTCGCCGACCTGCCCGACAAGCTCAACGAGAAACGCGGCGAGATCGCCAGACGCATCCTGAAAGAGATCGGCGAGCGGTTGCGGTTTCTGGTCGACGTCGGCCTCGACTATCTGACATTGTCGCGCGCCTCGGGCACGCTGTCGGGCGGCGAAAGCCAGCGCATCCGGCTCGCTTCGCAGATCGGCTCGGGGCTCAGCGGCGTGCTTTACGTGCTCGACGAGCCGTCGATCGGCCTGCATCAGCGCGACAACGCCAAGCTGCTCGAAACGCTGCGCCGGCTGCGCGATCTCGGCAACAGCGTCATCGTGGTCGAACACGACGAGGACGCGATCCTCACCGCCGATCATGTCGTCGACGTAGGGCCGGGCGCCGGCATCCATGGCGGTGAGATCGTCGCGCAAGGCACCGCCGCCGAGATCATGGCCGAACCGAAGTCGCTCACCGGCCAGTATCTGTCGGGCGAGCGGCAGGTGCCGCTGCCGCGCACGCGGCGCAAGCCGCGGCCGGGACGCGAGCTCAAGATCGTCGGCGCCACGGGCAACAACCTAAAGCATCTGTCGGTCGATATTCCGCTCGGCCTATTCACCTGCGTCACCGGCGTCTCCGGCGGCGGCAAATCGACTTTGATCCTCGATACGCTTTACAAGGCGGTGGCGCGCCGCCTCAACGGCGCGTTCGAACATCCGGCGCCGCTCGAGGCGATGGAGGGATTGCAGCATCTCGACAAGGTGATCGACATCGATCAATCGCCGATCGGCCGCACGCCGCGTTCCAATCCCGCCACCTATACCGGTGCGTTCACCCCGATCCGCGATTGGTTCGCCGCTTTGCCGGAAGCCAAGGCGCGCGGTTATCAGCCAGGGCGTTTCTCGTTCAACGTGAAAGGCGGACGCTGTGAAGCCTGCCAGGGCGACGGGGTCATCAAGATCGAGATGCACTTCCTGCCCGACATCTACGTCACCTGCGACGTTTGCAGGGGAAAACGCTACGAGCGCGAAACGCTGGAGGTGAAGTATCGCGACAAGTCGATCGCCGACGTGCTCGATATGACGGTGGAGGAAGCGGCCAGCCTGTTCAAGGCCGTCCCGACGATCCGCGAGAAGCTGGAGACTCTGTCGCGCGTTGGGCTCGGCTACATCAAGCTAGGCCAGCAGGCGAATACGCTGTCGGGTGGCGAGGCGCAGCGCGTGAAACTCGCCAAGGAACTGGCGCGCCGCGCCACCGGCCGCACCCTTTACATCCTCGACGAGCCAACTACGGGCCTGCACTTCCATGACGTGGCCAAGCTGCTCGAAGTGCTGCATCAGCTCGTTGATGCCGGAAACAGCGTCATCGTCATCGAGCACAATCTCGATGTCATCAAGACCGCCGATTGGGTCATCGACCTCGGCCCGGAGGGCGGCGACGCGGGGGGCGAGCTTGTCGCGCAGGGCACGCCCGAAGAGGTCGCCAAAGCGCCGCAGAGCTACACCGGCCAATATCTGAGGCCGATTCTGGCTCGCCCGCCGGCCCGCAAACAGGCGGCGGAGTAGCTAAGGGACAGGGTCCAAAGACCCGTTACCCCGCAAAATTCAGGGCAATTTTTAGCGGTACATGAAGCATAAACCACGTTTGCTCGCGTGGGGCGGGCCCACCGCTGCCAAAATATCGCAGCTTCTCCGCAACGGAATTACCAATTCGTCAAGCAAATTGCTCTTCTTTATGGGTCTCGGGCGGAAGCCTGACCGTGAAAAAATGATGCGGCACGCGGTGCACCAAACTTGGCGAACACCGTCGGCTTTAGAAAATTCCGAGCCGGAAAGCGTGGATATCGAACGTAGAAAGTTGGAAGACATGGGTATTCTCCGGTCATTCGCATTAAGGCGCCGCGTCGGCGCTTTGCTCGCCGACCGGGCTTCGATCGGCGTGATCACCGCGATGACGCTCCTGGCGTTGTGCGGCGTGATCGGGTTCGGCACCGACGCCGCGATCTGGTACTCCAATGCGCACCGGGTGCAGACGATGGTCGAAACGACCGCCTTGAGCGCCGGGCGTTTGCTGTCGAATTCCAGCCAAACAAGCTCGACGATCACCGCGGTCGCAAAAAACGACGCGATGCTGAATGGATTTTCGGGCTCGTCGGATACGATTTCCGTCGCGTTCGGACCGTCCGGCAATACGCCGCCCAGTGCGACGACGGTCACGGTAACCGTAAAGCGTACGCTGCCGCTGTTATTTTCGGGCCTGTTCTTCCACTCCGCGCCCGCGGTCACGGCAAGCGCGACGGCAACCGCCAGCGGGCCGGCGGTTTGCATTTACGTGCTCGGATCGGGTTCTCAAACGCTGCTGGTCAACAGCAACTTCAGTCTGAACGCGCCGAATTGCTAAATCGACGTCGCCTCGACGACTTCGGGCGCCGCGATCTTCGATTCGGGCGCCAAGAATGCATGGATGGATAGCGTTTTCCGGGCTGGCCCAGTGGAGCGAAGTGCGCTACGCAACCGCCACTTGCCAGACCGCCGCGCGCCGTTGCCCTCGTTGGCGCGGGCGATCTGGCTTCCGCCGTGAGGAGCCCCCGCCTCTCGCGCACCCAAGACGCCCGCCGGCGTTCCTCCCCCGGCGGGCGTCTTACTATGTCTGCCCCTACTGCGCGTCGGCCTTCATGAGCTTAAAGACGATGGCGTCGGCGAGTGCCTGGAACGATGCATCGATGATGTTGGCCGAGACGCTGACCGTCGACCAGTGTTCGCCGCCACCGTCGCGGAACTCGACGAGCACGCGGGTCACCGCGTCGGTTCCGCCTTGGAAGACGCGAACGCGATAATCGACGAGTTCGAGGTCCTCGATCAACGGCTGATATTTGCCGAGGTCCTTGCGCAGCGCGAGGTCGAGCGCGTTGACCGGCCCGTTGCCTTCGGCGACCGAAACGGACGTTTTGCCGTCGATGCGGATTTTCACGGCCGCTTCCGAGATCGTGACGAGCTTTCCCTTCGCGTCGCGCCGCCGCGCTACATCGACGTGGAACTCCTCGACTTCGAAATAATCCGGCACCGTGCCGAGACTGCGCCGCGCCAGGAGCTCGAACGACGCGTCGGCGCCCTCGAAAGCATAGAGCTGCGCTTCCTTCTCCTTCACCTCCGCGAGGAGGCGGACGAGGCGCGGATCGTCCTTGTCCAGATGCACGCCGAGCCGCTCGAGCTCGGCCATGATGTTGGATTTGCCGGCGTAGCCGGAGATCAGCAGACGGCGGCGGTTGCCGACGCTTTCGGGCACGACGTGCTCGTAAGTCTTCGGCTCCTTCATCACCGCCGAGGCGTGAATGCCAGCCTTGGTCGAGAAGGCCGCGGCGCCGACGTAAGGGCGATGCCGGTCGGGAGCACGGTTCAACAATTCGTCGAGCGTATGGCTCACCTTGGTGAGGCCGCCGAGCTGTTGCAGCGAGACGCCGATCTCATAGGTTTCGGCGTAGTCGGGCTTCAAGAGCAGCGTCGGAACGAGCGAAACCAGATTGGCGTTGCCGCAACGCTCGCCGAGCCCGTTGAGCGTGCCTTGGATCTGCCGCGCCCCGGCGCGCACCGCGGCGAGCGAATTGGCGACCGCGTTCTCGGTGTCGTTATGGGCGTGAATGCCGAGGTTTTCGCCGGGAATATGCGCCGCCATTTCGCCGACGACGCGCTCCACTTCGTGCGGCAACGTTCCGCCGTTCGTATCGCAAAGCACGATCCAGCGCGCCCCGCATCGGTAGGCGGTCCTGGCGACATCGAGCGCGTAGGCGGGATTGGCCTTGTAGCCGTCGAAGAAATGCTCGCAATCGAGCATCGCCTCGCGGTTTTTCGCGCGCGCAGCTTCCAAGGACTGGGCGATGCCGTAGAGATTTTCTTCGAGCGTCGTCTGCAGCGCCACGTGCACGTGGAAATCCCAGGCCTTGGCGACGAAACAGATCGCATCGGCATCGGCCTGCAGCAAGGCGGCGAGACCGGGGTCGTTGGCCACCGAGCGGCCGGCGCGGCGGATCATGCCGAAGGCGGCGAAGCGCGCGTGTTTTAGCGGTGGCTTCTTGGCGAAGAGTTCCGTATCGAGCCGGGTGGCGCCGGGGTAGCCGCCTTCGATGTAATCGAGGCCGAGTGCGTCGAGCAGCGCCACGATGCGGCGCTTGTCCTCGAGCGAGAAATCGACGCCGGTGGTCTGCGCGCCGTCGCGTAGCGTCGTGTCGTAGATGGTGAGGCGAGCGCGGGTCATGAGCAGAGGCCCAAACCCTCTCCCGGCGGAAGAGGGTACCGCCGGAGGCGACGAGTAAGGGGTTGCGACGTCCGCCATCTACGATCAGACTGTGGAGCATGATCAAACGGCTGGTCGCAATCGCGCGTCGTCTGCGGAGAAACAGCACCTCGTCCGAAGACCTGCTTTGGCGGCAGCTTCGAGACCATAGGCTCGACGGACTGAAGTTTCGGAGGCAGGCACCGCTTGCGGGGTTTGTCGCGGATTTCTGTTGCTATGATTTGGGCCTCCCCATCGAACTCGATGGTAAGTAACATCTCGGACAGATCGAGGACGATGCCGCGCGCGCCGCAGCCATCGAGAGCCACGGTTTCATCGAGCTTCGCTTCATCAACGACGAAGTGAAGGAAAGGCTGGATTGGGTGATCGAAGAAATCCGTCGCGGAGCCGATATTGCTCGCGCGCGCGTACCAAGGCCTCCGTTTCCGCGCTACAGGTGAGCGCGCCAACCCTCTCCCAGAGGGAGAGGGTGGCTGCGGGGTTACGATCTTCTGAGAATAAAGGCGACTGGCGCGGATTAGCGGTCGAGTTGGTAACCCCTCACCCGCCGCCTCCGGCGGCACCCTCTCCCTCTGGGAGAGGGTAAGCGCGCGTTGTTTCAGGAGGTCGCTCATCGCCTCACCTCCCAGGTCGTCGTGCCGTCCTTGTTGTCCTCCAGCGTAACTCCTATCTCTCCAAGTTCAGCGCGGATACGATCAGATTCATTAAATTTCTTGGCCTTGCGCGCTTCCAGCCGACTTAAAATCTTTTCGTTTATGGTCTCGATTTTTCCATTCAACCGGAGTGCATCGCCGGTGCGTGTAGCAGGATGCGCAAACCTAAGTCGATTACATACAAATGCTACTTCGTTCTCGAGATTCTTCGATGACTTCTGCAGTACATACAACGCCCTGGCGACCGGATAATTCTTTGGAAATAACATCATAAAAGCTTCAAACACCTCGTCCTTTGCTGCACCGTGAGAAAATGTCGGTATCACCCAACCAGTTTCGCGTTCGTTGGTTGCAAGCCCAATTAGCATCAGGGAACTTCTGAGTGCCGCTCCAGATTCGATGTGTCCGCGAGCGGCCGATGTTCGCAGTTCATAGAGTCTCGCGATTGCCTGCGGCGTATTCAGATCATCAAACAATGCTTCAATGAATTCTTTGTCGAGCTTATCCGGTGCATATTCCTCCGCCACATCGAGCAATTCAAAATAGGTATCAAAGGATTCCTCCAGGCTTCGGGCTGTCCAGTCTATCGGTTGCCGATAATGTGTGCGTAGCATGTTGAAGCGGATGACCTCGCCGGGCCAGTCTTTGAGCGCCTCGTGGATCGTCACGAAATTCCCCAGGCTCTTCGACATTTTCTCGCCTTCGACCTGGAGGAAGCCGTTGTGCAGCCAGTAATTGGCCATCGCCTCATGATGGAAGGCGCAGCAGGTCTGGGCGATCTCGTTCTCGTGGTGCGGAAAGACGAGGTCGATACCGCCGCCGTGAATGTCGAAGACTTCGCCCAGATATTCCCAGCTCATCGCCGAACATTCGAGATGCCAGCCGGGACGGCCGCGGCCCCAGGGACTTTCCCAGCCGGGCTCGTCGGGCGCCGAGGGTTTCCAGAGGACGAAATCCATCGGCCTTCTCTTGTAAGGCGCCACTTCGACGCGCGCGCCGGCGATCATTTCGTCGAGCGGGCGCCGCGACAGCTGGCCGTACTCCGGCATCGAGGGGACGTCAAAGAGAACGTGTCCTTCGGTACGATAAGCGTGGCCTGCCGCAAGCAGCCGCTCTACGATGTCGATCATCGCGGTGACATGCTCGGTGGCGCGCGGCTGCGCGGTCGGCTCGAGACAGCCGAGCGCCTGGACATCGGCCTGGAAGATCGCGTTAGTCTCTTCCGTCAGTTCGCGAATTGAGATACCGCGCTCCGCGGCGCGCGCGTTGATCTTGTCATCGACATCGGTGATGTTGCGTACGTAAGTGACGTGCGCGGCGCCGTAGATCTCGCGCAGCAGCCGGAACAGCACGTCGAAGATGATCAGCGGGCGCGCATTGCCGATGTGCGCGTAGTCGTAGATGGTCGGCCCGCAGACGTACATCCGCACGTTGGCGGGATCGATCGGTGCGAATTCCTCCTTCCGGCGCGTCAACGTATTATAGAGCTGCAAGGCCATGGATTCCCTCTGCCTCGAACTGGCCCTGGCGTCGGATCGGAACTCTTGAAGGAGACGAGACGGCTCAGGCCAGCGCGAAGGCTAGCCAATAATAATCCGGCTGCTGCGGATGAAGCACGTCATCGCCCGAACATGCGCGAGAACCCGCATAGCGTCAAGCGCTTCGCGCGTTTCCGGCGCGCTCGTCCGCTTAACGCTTTCTTAGCGGCGCAAACGCACACTGCGCAGCGGATTGGACGCTGACTTCGCGGCGCGAACGCGCCGGCTCGGCGTCGTGATCTTTCCAGGTCGGATCTGAAAAGCGCTTCCAGATCAAAGGACTGCATGGGCCGGCGTGTCGCGGCAATCATTCGGGGGATGTTATGGCGGCCATCGCTCGCAACTATCGCAAATTCCTGCAGGTCGCTCTCGCGATCCTCGCCGGTTTCCTCGCTCTGACGGCGCTCAGGGACAAGGTATCGGCCGAGACCACGCACACGTTTATCATCCCCGTGGATGACGGGTACGGGCTGAACGATTGCATCGGAAAGGATCGATCCTGCGCCGAGGTGGTCGCCGCCGCCTGGTGCGAGGCGCACGGCTACGCTGCGCCGATCGTCTTCGGCAGCGCCCAAGATATCGTCACCGGCGCCATCGTCACCGGCACGGCGCCGCGCCCGGCGCATATCGACCCCGACTCCTTCATCGTCACCTGCAAGGAATAGATCAGAGTCCGAGCGCGGCGCCGGCAAGACCCGCGCAAAAGATGAGGCCGGCGTCGCGGTTGGAACGGAACAGCCGTAGCGCCAGAGCGGGATCGGCGGGGTCGAGCGTGACGATCTGCCAGAAGAAATGCGCTCCCATACCGATGAGGCCGGCGATCGCCAGCGGCCGAACGATGCCGGCGGCGAAAAGCGCCAGCCCGAGCAACACGAACGCGGCGCCGTAAAAGGCCGCGACAGCGCGCCGGACACGGCTCCCGAAATAAAGCGCCGTCGATTTCACCCCGGCGGCCAAATCGTCGCTCGCGTCCTGCAGGGCGTAGATCGTGTCGTAGCCGATCGTCCAAACGACGGTGCCCGCACAGAGCAGCAGCGCCGGCAATGCGAGACTGCCGTAAGCCGCCGCCCAGCCGAGCAGCGCTCCGAAAGAGAAGGCGAGACCGAGCACCGCCTGCGGCCAGAAGGTAATGCGTTTCATGAACGGATAGACGGCGACGATCAGCAGCGAGGCGAGGCCGAGCGCGACCGTAAACCTGTTGAAGCAAAGCAGCACGATGAGCCCGACGAGCGCCTGAGCGACGAGAAACGCGCCGGCGGCGCGCGCTCCGACCTGGCCGGAAGGCAGCGGTCGGGCGGCCGTCCGCCCGACCTTGGCGTCGATGTCGCGATCGACGAGGTCGTCGTAGGTGGAACCGGCGCCGCGCATCGCCACCGCGCCGAGGAAAAACAAAGCGAGATGCGCGAGATTGGGAGGCGCTCCGCGGCTGGCGCTCGCCGCGAGCGACGACCACCAGCACGGCAGCAGCAGAAGCCACCAGCCGATCGGCCGGTCGAGACGGGCAAGCTGAACGAATGGAAGAAAGGATTGTGGCGTGTGCCGCATAAAAAACGGCGAGGCGTCGGGTAGCGACGCCCTCACAGCGGTCCGGTCGGCAGTTTCTGCGCGGCGGCGGCGCCGGTTTCCTCGTTCTTCTTCATCTGCGCCGCGATCGCGCATGCCCGGCCTGCCACCATTTTCGAGCGATTGAGACTCATCGTAATGTTGCTGATCGCCTCGTCGGGCACCATGCACCAATCCTTGTTCTTCTGCAGATAGACGAGCAGCGCGGTTTCGGCACCGGCGAGTTCGCGCAATTTCGGGCAGGAGACGGCCGGATCGAGTTGGTGGTTCGCCGAGTTTTTGGCAAGCTTGTTCAACTGCTCGATGATCGACTGCCGCTTTTTGGTCAGATTGCCGATATCGTCGCTACATTCGGCCGCGAACGCCGGCGAAAACGGTGCGAGCCAATACGGCAGGGCAAACGCGACGAGCGTACATCCCGCGGCCAAAGCGGAAAGCCGGGATCTCATGACGCGATCCTCACAATCGGCTTGAATATGACCATGCGGTTTCCTAGCAAATATGCACCGTGACGGGCAAGCCGCCCGCGGAGAGGCGCATGGCACGCTACGACTTTACCGCCCGGCGGCTCTATGTCGAAGCCCCGCTCGCGGCGGACGCCCGGATAGAGCTCAATCCCGCCCAGAGCCATTATTTGCGCAACGTATTGCGTCTTTCCGATGGCGCCGAACTGCTTGTCTTCAATGGGCGCGACGGAGAATGGCGGGTTCGCATGTCGGTCGCGCCGCAGCATGCGGTGCTGACCGCGCTTAGCCAGACACGCCCGCAGGAACAAGGCGCCGATCTTCATTATCTATTCGCGCCGCTGAAACACGCGCGCCTCGATTACATGGTGCAAAAGGCCGTTGAAATGGGCGCCACGCTCCTGCAGCCGGTATGGACTTGCCGCACGCAGGCCGAGCGCGTCAACAGCGAACGCATGCGCGCCAACGCGATCGAGGCCGCCGAGCAATGTGGTATCCTGGCACTGCCGCGCGTCGTGGAACCCGAAAGGCTCGAACGTTTGTTGGCAGACTGGCCGGAAGAGCGATTGCTCGTCTTCTGCGACGAAGAAGCCGACTCCGCCGATCCCCTCACGGCGCTACGCGCGGCCGAAGCCGCTGCGCCGCTCGCCGTCCTGGTCGGTCCGGAAGGCGGATTCGATCCTTCCGAACGGGCGGCGATCCTCGCAAAGCGTCGCGTCATTCGTGTTTCGCTTGGGCCGCGAATTTTGCGCGCCGACACCGCCGCCGTGGCAATTTTGGCATTGGTGCAGGCAGCGCTCGGCGATTGGCGGCGCTAGCGCGGCATTCCGCGAAAGAAGTGAGCGAAGACAATCGTCGGGGAGTCGCCGCCGGCAAGATCGATTTGTTCCACGATATTGCCTCAAACGGTCCCTACGGGAAGGAAATTGCAAAGAGTGCGCCGCGCGGCGGCCGGCCGGAAATGCACGTGGAAATGCGAGAAGGGTTACGGATTCGCTTGATGGAATTGCGTCTGCACCCAGCGCGCGCGAGTCGCGGTCTTATCGGTCTGATCGGCTGCGGGCTTTTGCCTTTGAGCTTTTCGGCGTCGATCGCCGCGGAGAGGAGCCAAGCAGCCGCGCCGCTCGATGCCTGCGCCGCTTTTGGACCCGGCTTCACGTCGGAAGAAAGCGGTACGCGCTGCGTCAGAATCGGCGGCCATGTTCGCGTCGAGTGGGCGCGCGGTTATTACCGATATTACGGCTATTACGGCAGCCGGGGCGATCTTCCCGCGGCGGATCTTGCCGAGCCGCAGCATCTGCGCGTCGGCACCGACGAGCGCTACGGCTACGATCCGTTCGTTCAGCCGGCGAGCTCGAACAAGACCGCTCAATAGGCGCATTCGCGAAAAACCGCGTCGGCGTTGCCGGCCCAAAGCGTCTTGAATCTTTCGATCAGTATTTCGGCGTGCGTACGGCCGGCGACGACGGCGTCGAGCGGCGCGAGGTAACGCGTTTCGTCGCCTGCTGCGTCGCGTTTGGCGCGCCGGGCGAGCCCGTCGCGCGCCAGCCCCAGAACATCGCGGCCGACGTCGCGCAAGCCGCGCCCGGCGATTTTGCAATCGAGCCCGAGGCGCGGCACCGTGTCACGCAAATGCCGACGTTCGTCGGCGTTCCACGAGCGCACGATGTCGAAGGCCGCGTCGAGCGAGGAAGAGTCGTAGAAGAGACCGGCGCAGAGGGCGGGCAGCGCGGTGAGAAAGGGCAGGGCGCCGGCGTCGGCGCCGCGCATTTCGAGAAAGCGCTTGAGGCGAACTTCCGGAAAAATCGTCGTCAGATGGTTGGCCCAATCCGACAGCGTAGGACGCTCCCCCGGCAACGCCGCGAGCCGCCCGGCGAGCAAGTCGCGGAAGCTGGTGCTGGCGACGTCGTGATAGACGTCGCCGCGCTTGACGAAATACATCGGCACGTCGAGCGCATAGTCCGCATAGCGCTCGAATCCCATGCCCGGCTCGAATGCGAAGTCGAGCATGCCGGTGCGCTGCGGATCGGTATGCCGCCAGATCTCCGAACGCATCGAGAGATAGCCGTTGCGCTCGCCGTCGGTGAACGGCGAGTTCGCAAAAAGCGCCGTGATGAGCGGCTGGATGGCGAGCGCGACGCGCAGTTTCTTGACCATGTCGGCTTCGCCAGCGTAATCAACGCTGGTCTGCACGGTCGCGGTGCGCAACATCATGTCGAGGCCGAGGCTGCCGACCTTGGGCATATAGTCGAACATGATTTCGTAGCGGCGCTTCGGCATTCTCGGAATTTCCTCGCGCCGCCAAGTCGGACTCATGCCGAGCCCGAGAAAGCCGATGCCGAGCGGCGCGGCGACCTTGCGCAACGCCGAAAAATGCCGGGCGAGCTCCGCTCCGGTCGCATGGATCGAATCGAGCGGCGTGCCAGAGAGCTCGAACTGACCGCCCGGCTCGAGGGAAATTGCCGCCTCGCTGGTCTCGTCGTAGAGGCCGATGATCCGGCCGCTCTCGACGGTTGCCGCCCAGCCTGTTTCCGACCGCATTCCTTCGAGGAGGGCACGAACGCCGTCGTGACCGGAACGGCCGAGATAGGGGACCGGGGCGTGGTCCGTTCCGTAGAAGGCGAATTTCTCGTGCTCGGTGCCGATCCGGAACTGGTCGGACGGTTTGGCGCCCGCTTCGAACCAAGCGACGAGCTGATCGCGCGACGTGATGGGCGTTGGATCCGAAACGTCGCGGGCCATATCCGAACTTTCGTGACTTACCAGCGGGAGGCCGAGTGCGCCGTGCAAGCACCCAAGCTTTCGGCCAAACGCTCCTTCACCGGCTTTAGATTTTTCAAACGGTCCGCGAAATCGCGGGCAAGACGGCGTTCGGCAGTTGCCGGATGCCTAGATAGACATGTCGCGGGTGCGCCGCAATGGCGCGTCCAGCCGGCGAACCGGCTGATTTTTGTATGATTTTCATCATTAAAAACAAGTACTTGCTGGCACCGCGGTTTCTGCACCGGCGTTAACGGTTCTTGCACGCGAGTTGAGGCAAATAAGACCGATGGAAGCGATTTCGACCTTGCGGCGGTTCTTGTCCGACGAACGCGCGGCGACGGCGATCGAGTACGCCATCATCGGCGGAATGATCTCGATCATGATCGTCGTCGGCGCGCGCTCGATCGGCACGACGCTCTCTACCAAATTCAACGCCGTTTCCGCCAATCTGAGCTGACGACGCTCGCGACCTTAAGGCCGCCCGCTCAGGATCTTGCCGATCGAATCCTGAAGACCCGATTGCGTGATGCTGGCCGGCAACGTGCCTGGCGCGAACAATTTCGTCAGCGCGTTGAGACCTGCGCTGAGCGACGAACCGTCGCCGGACTGCGATCTCCCGAACAAGCTTCCCAACAGCCCGCTCACCATTCCCAGAAGTCCGCCTCCGCCCGCCGCGGAACCGAGATTGCCCTGCTGCGCCGCGCTCGCCAGTTGCCCGAGGACGTTGCCGAGGCCTTGATTGCGCAGCGAAGTCGCCAGACCGCCGAGCGCGATCGAAGCGACGACCGGCAGCATTTGCGCCAGAAGGTCGGCGCGCAGTCCCGTGACGCGCGCCGCCTGTTGGGCGATCTGCTGGACGATATGGCTCGATCCCAGAATTTGCGAGAGCGCATCGCTTCCCTTCTGCACGGCGTTCGGCGATTGCGCCGCCGCCGAATTCGAGAAGGACGCCTGGTGATCGGGATCGGCGATGGCGGAAATGATCGAGCCGAACGCGCCGGGCTGCGCGGCGCATTTGGCGAGCCCCGCGGAAAGGGCGGGGATCAATGCCTGCACCGCCGTCTGCGCCTGATCCGGCGAAATGCCGAACCTCTGGGCAAGATTGTTGATCGCTTGGCCGCCTTGGGCGCTTTGCAGGATGTCATTCAGATTGAACATCGAACCCTCCCTCGTCGTCGGCCGGTCGCCCATGCCGATACGGCATCGATCCTACGTGTTCGGCGACGATTTTGCGAGACTTTGTGCGCCGGCCGCCGGCACGCCGGCGTCGATCCGCGGAAGGGCGGCCTGCAAAGGTCCGGCAAAAACGAGCTTTTGGTGATACGGCGCGGCGGGACGGCCGCCGTCGCACCGCCGTCATTCCGCGGCGGCGGACAAAGATGCCGCGCGCCACGCTTCGAGATCGGCGCTGGCGCGGGCGGCGAGCGCATGCTTCTTGGCCGCAGCTCTGTCGCCGCCGCGCCATTGTTCCGAGATTTCGAGCGGCGGGAACAGGCCGAAATTGACGTTCATCGGCTGGAACGAGCGGCCTGCGCCGAGGATATGCCCGCCGGTGATGTGGTGGAGCAGCGCGCCGACGGCCGTAGTCGGCGGCGGCGGAGCCAACGATTGCCCTTGCCGCGCCGCCGCGGCGAACTGGCCGGCGATAAGCCCGATCGCGGCGCTCTCCACATAGCCTTCGCAGCCGGTAATCTGCCCGGCAAACCGCAAACGCAGATCGGCTTTGAGCCGCAGGCGCGCGTCGAGCACTTTCGGCGAATTCATGAACGAGTTGCGGTGCAGCCCGCCGAGGCGCGCGAACTCCGCTCGTTGGAGGCCTGGAATCATATGGAAAACAGCAATTTGCGCCACGTGTTTCAACTTGGTCTGGAAGCCGACCATGTTGAACAGTGTGCCGAGCCGGTTATCTTGGCGCAATTGGACGACGGCGTAAGGCTTGCTCTGCGGCGCGTGCGGATCGGTGAGCCCGAAAGGCTTCATCGGACCGTGCCGGAGGGTTTCCCGGCCGCGTTCCGCCATCACTTCGATCGGCAGGCAGCCGTCGAAATAGGGTGTTGCCTCGAAAGTTTTGAATTCGATCTTATCGGCGGCGAGAAGCGCGTCCACGAAAGCTTCGTATTGGGCGCGCGTCAGCGGACAGTTGACGTAATCGGCTCCGTCGCCGGCCGGTCCGGCGCGGTCGTAGCGCGACTGCATCCACGCCTTGCCCATGTCGATCGTATCGCGGTGCACGATCGGGGCGATGGCATCGAAGAAGGCGAGGTCGTCCTCGCCGGTGAGCGTCCGGATTGCCGCCGCGAGGCCGGGCGCGGTGAGCGGACCGGTCGCGACGATGACCTCGTCCCAATCGCGGGGCGGCAAGCCGTCGATCTCGTCGCGGACGATCTCGACCGCCGGGCAAGCCGTGAGCGTCTCGGTGACGAACTTGGCAAAGCCCGCGCGGTCGACGGCCAACGCGCCGCCGGCCGGCACTTGATGCGCGTCGGCGGCGGCGAGGATCAGCGAATTGAGCCGCCGCATCTCGCGATGCAGGATCCCGATGGCGCTCGTTTCCGGATCGTCGGCGCGGAACGAATTCGAGCAGACGAGCTCGGCGAAATCGCCAGTTTGATGCACGGGCGTAGTGCGGACCGGGCGCATCTCGTGCAGCACGACGGGCACGCCGGCCTCTGCGATCTGCCAGGCCGCTTCCGATCCGGCGAGGCCGGCGCCGATGACATGGATGGGCCGCTTCAAGGACATTGCCACCTGCCAGCGTCGCGGCGGGGAGCGCCGCTATAGCCGCGGATCGACGCTTTCCTTCTCCCGGCCCACTGCCGCGGTTCGTTGCGCCGCCGCCTCGAGCATCGGCAGGATTTCTTCGACCCGTTCCGCCACCAGATAGCGCACCTCGAAAGCCGGATCGATGAAACGGCGTTCGCGCATATGGGCAAGGAGCGCGAGCAGCGGTCGCCAGAAGCCGCCGATATTGGCGAGAACCACGGGCTTCGTATGGCGCCCGAGCTGAACCCAGGTCAATTGCTCGACGAGTTCCTCGAGCGTGCCGATCCCGCCGGGCAACGCGACGAAGGCGTCCGCCTTCTCGAACATCAGCTGCTTGCGGGTATGCATGTCGGGCACAACCAACAGGTCCTGGGCCGCATCGAGCATTGCTTCGCGTTCCGTCAGGAATTCCGGAATGATCCCGGTGACGAAGCCGCCATGATCGAGAACGGCGCGAGCCAGCGCGCCCATAAGGCCGGTGCCGCCGCCGCCGTAGACGAGGCAGACCTTGACCGCGGCCAGTTCTTCGCCCAGTTCACGCGCCGCTTCGAGATACAACGGATCCGATCCGGGCGAGGAGCCGCAATAGACGCAGATGTTGCGGATCCGGCGATCGGTGGGGACAAAAGGTGGTTTCAAAGTGATTTCGTGCATGACGCGCTTGTCGCGTGCGGCGTAGCGGAGGGTCAAGGTCGATTTGCCGGGCTTTTGGCCGCGGCGGGCGAATTTGCGGTTTCGCAGCGCGGAAAACGCCCGAAAGGCAGCCAAATTCGCCGCTTCGTGGGCGAGAAAAGGCAGCAAATCGTGTGGCGGCTTCCCGATAGGCAGGATATGTATCGGGCGAAAGGTGGCCGGTTCATGACGCGTTCGCAGGTCGTTGCGGTAGTTCTCGCTGTAGGCATCGTCGTGGTCGGCATAGGCTATGCGTGGCGCGAAGGGGCGTTTGCGCCGCGCGGCGCAACCTCGCCCGTTGCACCTATGGCATCATCGGCTCCGACGCCTTCCTCGGCCGCGCTCCCCGCTCCCGCGCCGGCCGAGTCCGCGCCTGCTCCCTCTGTTATGGTCTCTTCCACGCCTACACCCTCTGCAACGCCACTCGTCGCACCCGTCAAGCCGCAAGAGCAAGCCACGGCGAAACCGAGCGCCGCACCCGTCCTGATTCAGCCGCAGGCCGTGCCGGAAACCCCGCCGCCTTCGCCGCCAGCGCCGAAAGTGGCGGCGCTACCGCCGCAGCAGCCCGTCAATCCCGGTCGCGATATCCCCGTCTTCGACACGGTCCGCGTCGAGCCGTCCGGCGATACCGTGGTTGCCGGCCATGGAGCGCCGGATGCGAAATTCGCGCTCGTCTCGGGCGACAAGATCCTTTCCGAAGCGGACGGCGACGGCGCAGGCAATTTCGTCCTGGTGCCGCCGCCTTTGGCGCCGGGCAGTTATCTGCTGGCGCTGCGCAGCACCGCCAAGGACGGAACGGCGCTCGATTCGCATCAGAACATCGCCGTCTCCGTCCCGCCCAAGGGCCAGAGCAACGTCGTCGTCGCACTCGCCGAGCCCGGCAAGCCGAGCGTCATCCTGAGCGACACGCAAAACAAATCCGCGCCGCCGCCGACCGACGCGCAACAGGCGCAGCCGCAAGTCGCCTTCAAGACCGCCGAAGTCGACAACGGCGGATTCTATGCTTCGGGAACTGCGACGCCGGACGCGCATCTACGCATCTATCTCAATGGCAGCATCCTGACCGATGTGACGGCTGGTCAAGACGGGCACTGGTCACTGACGATCGGCAAGGGCATGACGCCGGGGCATTTCGCGGTGCGCGCCGACATGATCGATGTTGCGGGCAAGGTTCTCGCCCGCGCCGAGGTGCCGTTCGAAGTGCCGGTGGCGCTTGCCGAAGCCGAGGCGGTGCCGCAGCCGCCCGCATCGACATCACCACCGGCCGCGGCCGCGCCGCCCGACCCGACTCGGCCCGCATCGCCCGAAGCAGCTCCCAGCCGGCAGCAGGTCGTGGCCGTGCCGCCTGCCGCGAGCGCCAATGACGCGGTCGTGGCACAGATCCAGACGACCACGGTGGTGCGCGGCGACAGTCTCTGGCGGATCAGCCGCAAAGTCTTCGGCCGCGGCATCCGCTACACGCTGATCTATGAAGCCAACGCCAAGCAGATCCGCGATCCGAGCTTGATCTATCCGGGACAAGTGTTCGTCCTGCCGCATATCGTCAACTAGACGGATGCGGCTTGCCGCGCCGTCGCTTATATCTTCGGACGTAAGCCCCAGCCGAACCGAGTGGAGATAGCGCCGGCTCTACCCGGCCGCAATCCAACCGATGCTGCAATACGTACCAAGGTCGGCCGCGAGGCCGGGGAAAGCGCGAGCGAGCCTTTCCTCGACAGGGCGAAAGCTCTGGCCCTATCTCTGGCCGACCGGACGGCGCGATCTGATCGCCCGCGTGCTGGCGACTTTCGCCCTGCTGCTGATCGCCAAGCTGGTCACGATCGCGGTCCCTTACTCGTATAAGTGGGCGACGGATGCGCTCGTCGGCCATGGCCACGCGCACCGCCACGCCGTTATCGGTCTGGTCGTCGGCCCGCTCCTCCTGACGTTGCTCTATGGATTGCTGCGGATCGCCATGGCGGCGTTCACGCAGGCGCGCGACGCCGTCTTCGCGGCGGTGGCGATGCACGCCGTGCGCCGTCTCGCCAACGACGTATTCGTCCATCTTCACCTGCTGTCGCTGCGCTTCCATCTTGAGCGCAAGATTGGCGGGCTGACCCGCGTCCTCGAGCGCGGCCGCAACGCGATCGAAACCTTCGTGCGCACCACCGTGCTGGTCGCGGTTCCGACCGCGGTCGAGTTCGTGCTGATCCTCGCCGTTTTCTTCTTTCAGTTCGATTGGCGTTATACGCTCGCCGTCGCGGTAATGATCATCGCCTATGGCGCCTTCACACTCGTCGCCACGAACTGGCGCATCGGCATCCGCCGCTCGATGAACGAGAGCGACACGGATGCAAATACCAAGGCGCTCGACAGCCTGCTCAACTACGAGACGGTGAAATATTTTTGCGCCGAGGGACGCGAAGCGACGCGCTACGACACGTCGATGGCGCGTTACGAGCAGACCAGCATCAGATCCTATACCTCGCTGACCTTTCTCAACCTCGGCCAAGCGGTGATCTTCACGTTAGGACTCACGATGGTGATGGCGATGAGCATCACCGGGATCAGGGCCGGCAGGAACAGCGTCGGCGACTTCGTGCTCATCAACGCAATGATGATCCAACTCTATCAGCCGCTGAATTTTCTCGGCATGGTGTATCGCGACATCCGCCAGGCGAAGATCGATCTCGAGATGATGTTCGACATCTTGGCCGTACATCCGGAAATCGCCGACCGGCCGGGCGCCAGGCCGCTCGTCGTCGCGGGCGGCTATCTGCACTTCGAAAACGTGCATTTCCGCTATGATTTGGACCGCGAGATTCTCAAGGGCGTGAGTTTCGACGTTCCGCCCGGCCGGACGGTCGCCATCGTCGGCGCTTCCGGGGCCGGCAAATCGACGGTCTCGCGGCTGATCTTCCGTTTCTACGAACCTTGGTCCGGGCGGATCAGCATCGACGGACAAGATATCGGCGACGTCACCCAGCGTTCGCTGCGCGCCGCGATCGGCATGGTGCCGCAGGACACCGTGCTGTTCAACGACACGCTGGCCTATAACATCCGCTACGGGCGCGCCGAGGCGAGCGACGCCGAAGTGAGGGAAGCCGCGCGGCTTGCGCAGATCGACCGTTTCATCGAGAGCGCGACCGGCGGCTATCAGGCGCAGGTCGGCGAACGCGGCCTGAAACTGTCGGGCGGCGAGAAGCAGCGCATCGCAATCGCCCGCACGATTCTGAAGGCGCCGCCGATCCTCGTGCTCGACGAAGCGACGTCGGCGCTCGATACGTTGACCGAACAAGAGATTCAGGCGGCGCTCGATCGCGTATCGCGGGGACGCACGACGCTGGTCATCGCGCATCGTCTCTCGACCGTCGTCAACGCCGACGAGATCCTGGTGCTCGATCATGGCGAGATCGTCGAGCGCGGTTCGCACGCCGCCTTGCTGGCGCAGCACGGGCTTTACGCCGGCATGTGGAACCGCCAGAACGAAGTGCGGCGCGCCGAGGAGATCCTGCGCCGGGCGGCGCCCACGGCGGCGCACGTCGAACTTGACGGAGAGGCGAATGGGCGAGAGGAACAGACCTATCCGGAGGAAAACGAGGATATCGCGCTTGGCTGACGACAGCCCTAGACACGACAGTTTCCAAAGGAAACTGTCGTGTCTAGGGATCGACCGGTTATCCTATCAACTTTTGCGAAACTGGGCTCTGCAGGCCGCTCGCGGCAGGGGTGATTGACCCAATGAACCTCCTCGAATCGATTCGTGGGCAGATCGTGCCCGTTCATCGCGACGGCTATTTGTTCGTCGCGATCTTCGCGGTCGTGACGATCATCCTTTTCTTCCTGTATGTGCCGCTCGGCTGGATCGCGCTCGTGTTGACCCTGTGGTGCGCGTATTTTTTTCGCGATCCGCCGCGGCTCACTCCGCTCGACGCCGCGCTGGTGGTTGCTCCGGCCGACGGCCTGATTTCCGCCGCGGGGCCGGGCGTGCCGCCGCCGGAGCTCGGCCTCGGTCCCGAACCTTTGCCGCGCATCTCGATCTTCATGTCGATCTTCGATTGTCACCTGAACCGCGCGCCGGTCGCCGGCCGGATCGGCAAGATCGTCTATCGGCCGGGCCTGTTCCTCAACGCCGATCTCGATAAAGCAAGCGAAGACAACGAACGCAATTGCGTGGTCATCGAGGCGACGAACGGACGCGTCGGCGTGGTGCAGATTGCCGGACTCATCGCGCGGCGGATCCTTTGCTTCGCCGCGGTCGGGGAGGCGATCGAAGCGGGGCAGCGTTTCGGCCTGATCCGCTTCGGTTCGCGGGTTGACGTCTATCTGCCGTCCGATGCGCGGCTGCTCGTCGCGGCGGGGATGCGCGCCGTCGGCGGGGAGACGGTCATCGCCGATTTCCGCGCCCTGGAGTCGCCCCGCGCCTTTAAACGCAGCTAATTTTGCCGGCTCGGCGATGTGCACTATGCTGGCGGCATGCCGACGTTAACGCCACGCAAATTCTCGCTGCGCCCGGGCGAAGCTGTCTCGGGAACGGAGCACGGCAACGAGGCCGAATCGCCGCGTCTCGGCGTGGTGCACGCCCGCACGTTCCGCGCCGTGCCGCTGCGCATCATCCTGCCCAATCTCCTCACGCTGCTCGCGCTTTCGATCGGTCTCACCGGGGTCCGATTCGCCGTGGAAGGCCAGTTCGAACTCGCCGTGCTGGCCGTCATCGTCGCGGCGATCCTCGACGGGCTCGACGGACGTCTGGCGCGCGTTCTGCGCGGCACGTCGCGGTTCGGCGCGGAACTCGATTCGCTTGCTGACTTCGTCGATTTCGGCGTCGCACCGGGATTGATCCTGTATTTCTGGAACCTGCACCAGATGAAGAGCCTCGGCTGGTTCGCCGCGCTGGTTTTTGCGATCGCCTGCGCGCTGCGCCTGGCGCGTTTCAACGTCATGGCGGAGGATCCGGACCAGCCGGCTTGGCGCGTGCACTTCTTTACGGGGATGCCGGCGCCGGCGGGAGCGGTCGTCGGTCTTCTGCCCGTCTACCTCAACCTTTCGGTCGTCGCGTTTCCCGCGACGCACGGGTTTGCGCCGTTCGAGATCGCCTACGTCCTGATCATCGCGTTTCTGATGGCGAGCCGAATTCCGCATTTCTCCGGCAAGCGGATCGGCCGCGTGCCACGCGAATACGTGATCGCAGTGTTGTTCGGGATCGCGGTCGGCGTGCTTTTGCTGGCGACTTTTCCGATGGAAATGCTGGCCTTCCTCAGCCTCGCCTATCTCGCGACGATTCCGTTTGCGATCTATCGCTACAACCGTTTCGCGACTGCCGCCGAGGCGCCGCAGCATTGAGGCCGGGCGCCGTGTCATTTTCGGCGGCGCAATGACGCTCCCGCCGGTTCACAAAACCGCCATTCTCCAGTAGGGTCCGGCCGCCAGCGTTCCGAATAACTCCGTGAAAAAGTGGGCGCGGTTGCGGCGCCTCCGAAGGGATCCGATGTCGAAGGAAGAACTGCTCGAATTTCCGGGTACGGTGACCGAATTGCTCCCGAATGCGACGTTTCGGGTGAAGCTCGAGAACGATCACGAGATCATCGCCCATACGGCGGGCAAGATGCGCAAAAACCGGATTCGAGTCTTGACCGGCGACAAGGTCCTCGTCGAAATGACGCCGTACGACCTAACCAAGGGCCGTATTACCTATCGTTTCAAGTGAGCCGGATGCTCGGGAGCCGGAAGCCGTGAGCGGCGAGAGCAAGACCTGGCGGCCCAAGCTTATCCTCGCGTCGGCTTCGACCCGCCGGCTTGAACTGCTGCAACAGGTCGGGCTCGACCCGGATGCGTTGATTCCCGCCGACCTCGACGAGACGCCGAACAAAGGCGAGTTGCCGCGCGTTCTGGCGGTCCGGCTCGCCGACGAAAAGGCGCAAGCGGCGGCGAAAGTCGCCAAGACGCGCCAGGAGTTCGCCGGATTCTATCTGCTTGCCGCCGACACCGTGGTCGCGATCGGGCGGCGCATCTTGCCGAAATGCGAAGTCGTCGACGAAGCCGCCCAATGCCTGCGGCTGCTTTCGGGGCGCGCCCACCGCGTCTATTCCGGACTGACACTGATCACCCCGAACGGCGCGTTCCGGCGCCGGTTGGTCGAGACGCGGGTGCGCTTTAAACGCCTGTCGAGGGACGAAATCGACGCCTATCTCGCGGCCGGCGAATGGCGCGGCAAGGCGGGCGGCTACGCGATCCAGGGGCTTGCCGGCGGATTTGTCGTGAAGCTCATCGGCTCCTATTCCTCGGTCGTCGGCCTGCCACTCTACGAGACGTTGTCGCTGCTTGCCGGGGAAGGCTACCCGGCCCATATCCTCTGGCTCAACCGCGTCTAGCGCGCCTCGAGGCCGATATGCAACGCGAGAAAGACGATATGCGCACGGCGCGACCGTGCCCGATTTGCGGCAAGCCGGCGAGCTTCGCCGAGCGGCCGTTCTGTTCGCGCCATTGCGCCGAGATCGATCTGCACCGTTGGTTGAGCGATGCCTACCGCGTGCCCGGCGAGGTCGCGCCCTCGGATGAGGCGGAATCCGCGCCGCCTAAACCCGGACAGAAATGATTAGGCGTGATGCGCTAGCCTCACCAGCCGATGCGTTTTCGCTTTTGGAGATCGAATGATCCCAAGCACTTACGGGAATGAAGGAAACGCGCGGCGAAGCGGGCGCGGTAAATCTCGATGTTCTTCCTCGTTTCGAAATTGCTCTGGTTCTTCGCGGATCCGTTCAATTTCATCCTCCTTCTAGGAATTCTCGGGCTGGCGCTCAGCTTCGGACGGCTGGCGCGTTTCGGCCGGGTGCTGCGCGCCGTGTGCGTGCTTTTGCTGGTGATCGTTTGCTTTCTGCCGATCGGGACTTTGGCGCTGCGGCCTCTGGAAGGCCGATTTCCACAACCGCCGGCCGATCTGCCGCCGCCCAGCGGAATCATCGTGCTCGGCGGTGCGATCAATCCGGAACTGACGCTCGCCCATCATCAACCGGCCTTCGCGCAAGGAGGGGCGCGGTTGACCGCCGGCGTCATTCTGGCGCAGCGTTATCCGACGGCGCGGCTGATCTACAGCGGCGGCAATGCCGGTCTCAGCCCCGATGCGACCAGCGAGGCGGTCGGCGCGCACGAGCTTTGGCTGGCGCTGGGCGTTCCAGAAGCGCAGATGAGTTTCGAGCCGAAGTCGCGCAATACCTGGGAGGACGCAGTCTTTACGCGCGCGCTCGTCCACCCGCACACGGACCAGACGTGGCTGCTCGTCACTTCCGCCTGGCACATGCCGCGCGCCATGGGGATCTTCCGGCGGGTCGGCTTCAAGGTCATCGCTTATCCCGTCGATTACCGAACGTTCGGGAATTCGCGGGACTTTCTGCATCCACGCACGGGAGGCGAGCAGATCAACATGCTCGAATATGCGATCCACGAATGGATCGGGCTTTTCGCCTACCGCCTGACCGGCAAGACCGATGCCTGGTTCCCGGCGCCCTAACGCCTTGCGCGCCCACCGATAACGCAATAAAGGAGCCGCTCAGGAGAAGGACGGCGGCAGGCGCACTCGGCTACGATTGCGGGGGGATAGGAAGGGAAGGGAACATGCGTTTCTGGTTGGTGCTTACCTCGATCGTTCCGCTTGTCGCGTTTGCAGGCGCAGTGCGGGCTTCGACGCAAACAGACATGCAAGATTGTCAGCAGATGGAGGAACTCGATCGCAGCATTTCCGGCTGTTCGAGACTTACCGCGGATCAGAGCCTAGCGGCGAGCGACCGCGCCATCGCTTATTTCGACCGCGGCCTGGCCTATTATGCCAGAACCGATCTCGACCACGCGATCGCCGATTGGAGCGAGGCCATCGCGCTCAACCCCACATACGCACATGCTTATAACAATCGCGGCAAGGCATATCGCGCCAAGGGAGACTATGCGCACGCCATTGCCGACTATGGCGAAGCGATCAAGCTCGATCCGCGACGTCCTATCGCCTACAAAGGCCGTGGCATCGCCTATTTTCTGAGTGGCGATTACGTCAAGGCGCAGGCCGATTTCCGCCAGGCCGAGAGTATCGAACCGGATGCCTATGCCGTTCTGTGGCTGGATCTCGCCGCGCGCCGCGCCAATCAGCCGATCGACCTCAAGCAGGCGATGGAAGGGGTCAACATGGGGGAGTGGCCGGCGCCGCTCTTGCTCCTGTATTCCAACCAGGCGACGGCACACGACGTCGCGGTTGCCGCGCAAAACATGGATAAGAAAGTCACGAACGCGCGGCTTTGCGATGCGTATTTCTACACTGCCGAATCGCTGCTTCTGCAAAACGGCCAGGCGACGCAGCTGTTCCAACGCGCGATCGACACCTGCCAGAAGAGCGTCGACGAATATTCCGCTGCCGCCGCCGAACTCAAAGCTTTGGGCAAACCCGTGGAAGCGCAGAGCCCGGGCGCGGAGCAGAAAGCCGAAGGCGCAAAGCCCACGCCATGACGGCCGGCTGGCCGCGGACCTCCTAAGGCCGGAGCGGGATTGGTGTCCCGCCCCTGAGTTCTTTTCTCTTGCATCGCCGCTTCCTGGATACGCGATGTCACTTACGCTCGTCATCGCCAATAAGGCCTATTCCTCCTGGTCGTTTCGGCCGTTCATCCTGATGCGGCATTTCGGCGTTCCGTTTGCCGAAATCGTGATCCCGCTCGGCGAGGAGACGACGCACGCTGAGATCCTGCGTTATTCGCCGGCCGGCAAATGCCCAGTGCTGCGCGACGGCGCGCTCTCCGTTTGGGATTCGCTGGCAATTATCGAATATCTCGCCGAACGGTTTCCGGATCTGCCGATCTGGCCGGCCGTGGCCGCGGCGCGGGCTACGGCGCGTTCGCTTGCCGCCGAAATGCATTCCGGATTTGCGGCGCTGCGCGCCGACCTGCCGATGAACATGTGCCGCGAGGTCAAGCAACGCCGACCGTCCCCCGAGGCATCCGCCGACATCGAACGCATCGAAGCTGCCTGGGCGGCGGCGCGCCAAGCGTTCGGCGGCAACGGCGGCTTCCTGTTCGGCGATTTCTCGGCGGCGGACGCGATGTTCGCCCCGGTCGTGAACCGGCTGCACGTTTACGACGTTCCGGTAAGCGCGGCGACGCGCGCCTATATGGATCGCATGATGGCACTGCCCGCCTACAGCGACTGGCAAAACGGCGCCGCGGCGGAGCGCTGGCGGATCGGCAAATACGAGGATCTCTAGCCGCCGCGGCGCGCTTCATTTCGAAGAATTCGATTTTTCCTTCGCCGCAGCGTGATAATCGCGCCAGATCTTTTTGAGATCGACCGACGGCTTTGGATAGGACATGCCAAAATCCTCCATCGTGTCGGCGAGAATCCGCGAGACGGCGAGGTCGCGAAACCATTTGTGATCGGCCGGGATCACGTACCACGGGGCATGTTTGGTGCTCGTGGCCCCGATGGCGTCTTCATACGCGGCGACGTATTCTTCCCAGTGTTCGCGCTCTTTGTAGTCGGATTCGCTGATCTTCCAGTTGCGCGTCCGATCTTCGAGACGTTGCGCGAACCGGGCAAGCTGTTCGTCTTTGCTGATGTGCAGGTAGAACTTCACGATATGCGTGTTCTCGTCGGCAAGTCCCACTTCGAATTCGCAGATCCGCCGGTAGCGCGTCTTCCAGGTCGGTTTGTCGATCCGTTTGTGAACGCGCTCGGCCAGCACCGCCTCGTAATAGGAGCGGTTGAAGATCGCGATCTCGCCGCGCCCCGGCGCATGAATGTGTACGCGCCACAGGAAATCGTGGGCGAGTTCCTGCGGCGTCGGCTCCTTGAAGGCGGTGACGGTTGCGCCCTGCGGATTCCAAGCCCCCATGACATGGGTGATGGTGCCGTCCTTGCCGCCTGCGTCGGGCGCCTGCAGAACGACGAGCAGCGAGCGTTTGCGCTCGGCGTAAAGCAGCTTTTGCATGTCCGACAGTTTCTGCCGGTC
>JASHSB010000029.1 GCA_030036945.1 Methylovirgula sp.
GATCGCGGGTTCTTCGCTCATGCGGGCTTCTTAGATCGGCAGAAAGTTTGCGTAAATCTATGGGATACCCACCCCGTCGTTGCGAGCCGGCGCGTCCGGCCGATGGCCGACCCGATGATAAACTCCGCGAAACAATCCAGGAGTTGCTTCTGGATTGCTTCGTCGCCTGCGCTCCTCGCAATGACGGCTTGCCCACAGGCCATCATGGACTTCCTTCGTCCAACGTTCCCGACTCCTGCATCGCCAAAAAGATCTTGTTCTGGAAGCTTGCGTCCTGGCCTTCGGCGAGGAATTCGGCGTTTGCCGCGATCGCCTCGCAAATTGCGACCGCCCATTCGATCTCCGCTTTGCCAAAATTGCTCAGCACGTAATCGTGGACGAGGTCCTTGTCGCCCGGATGGCCGATGCCGATCCGCACGCGCCGATAATCGTTGCCGATATGCTCGCTGATCGAGCGCAGCCCGTTATGGCCGGCGTTGCCGCCGCCGATCTTCACGCGCAGTCGGCCGGGTGCAAGATCGAGTTCGTCGTGGAAGACAAGGATGTCCGGCAGCTCGATCTTATAGTAGCGCGCCGCTTCGCCGACCGAGCGCCCCGAATCGTTCATGAAGGTCGTGGGTTTCAAGGCGATCACGCGCTCGCCGCCGACCGCGCCTTCCGCCGCCTGCCCCTGGAAACGGGCACGTAACGGCGCGAACGGGTAGCGGCGAAGAATGGCGTCGATCGCCATAAAGCCGATGTTATGCCGGTTGCCGGCATAAGCGCGGCCGGGATTGCCGAGGCCGACGAAGAGCTTCATCGCAAAAACCGGCAGCGAAATGGGCGGGCGCCGAAGCCGCGTTGCCGCGCTTGGCCGCAGCGATCTTAGCCTCCTTTTGCGGCAAATCCCGTTATTTCTTATCCCGCTACTTCTTGGGCTTGCCCTTCGGCTCCGGCGCTGGCGCTGGCGCGGCGGGAGCCGCAGCGGGAGGGGCTGCGCCGGGCGCGCTGGGCGCTCCAGGAGCCGCGGGCGCGCCTTCCGGAGTCTCGGCGGTAGTTGCGGCAGCGGTCGGAGCGACGGTTTCGATAAGCGCAACTGGCGCCGTGATGGTGACGATCGTGAAATTGTTCCGCGTGTCCGTCGGCCGGCAGCCGGGCGGCAGCGTCACTCCCGAAATATGCACGGATTCGGTGATGTCGAGCTCGCTCAGATCGACGATGACCGCCTCGGGAATCGTGTCCGCCGGCACCTTCAATTCGATCGTATGGCGCACGACGTTGAGCGCCCCGCCCTTCTTGAGCCCCGGCGAAGCGTCCTGGTTGATGAAATGCACGGGTATCGCGACGCGCAGCGTCGAGCCCGGCCGCAACCGCAGAAAATCGACGTGAAGGGGGCGATCTTCAATGCGGTCGAGCTGGTAATCGCGCGGAATGACGTGCTGTTTGGCGCCGTCCACGTCGATCTCGTAGATCGTCGTCAGGAAATGCCCGGCGTAGATGAGCCGGTTGATCTCGTGATAATCGAGCGAGATCGGCTGGGCGGAATCGCCGCCGCCATAGATGACGGCGGGTATGCGGCCCTGACGGCGTGTGCTGCGGGCGGCCCCCTTGCCTACTCCGCTGCGCGCCGCGGCCGCGAGCGTTTTGGTCTCGGCCATTGCGGTGTCCTTTATAGAAGATGGCCCCGCGCCTCCAGGGGTGTCGGATTAGGGCCGGCGGGAGGCTTATAAGGGGGGAAGCGCGGAAGGGCAATCTCGTGCGCAGTTTGGAGTTGGAGGTTCTCTAAGCTTTACAGGCGGCCAAATGCTGAGTGCGTTTTTTCCGCCGTATGCCGCTGTCGCCTAATGCTGCAGAGAGCTGGAAGAAACCAACAATCACCTCGGCGAGCGCGTTCGCTGCTACCGAAACTTTGGCTTGCCTGCGCAGTACATATTCGAAGTCGGGCAACGCCGGCAATTCTTCGCATTGGCTGAGCGGCCTCAGCGATTTGGGCAAACCACTTTGGGCGAGGACGGATATCGCAAGACCCGCCTCAAGCGCCGCAAGAATGCCGGCCACGCCAGCACTTTGGAGGAGGAGCGTCCAACTCCGGCCGACCTCATCGAGCCGTGCGAGTGCCAAACGACGCCAGCCGCAATGCGGTGGGAAAAGCGCCAAAGGCAATGGTGCTTCGGGATCGAGTTTCATCGCTCGCTGCGCTACCCAGACGCGGTGCTCTCTGCGAAGAACGACGCCGCGGCCTTCGCCGAGTTCGCAGTTGATGATTGCGAGGTCCAAGCCGCCTCTCTCGAAGAGAGCGGCGATGTCGGGGCCGATCGCCATTTCAATTTGCAGCCGTATGGCAGGATAGCGGGCCGTAAATTGGCCGAGCAGCGATGCGAGGGTCTGGGGATCGAAATATTCAGGCGCGCCGAACCGGATCAATCCGCGCAGCCGGTTGCAGTTGAGACGGCTCTCGACTTCTTCATTTAAAGCGAGAATACGCCGCGCATAGGACAGAAGGACTTCACCCTCTTCCGTCACCATCAGCTGACGCGCACTGCGGTCGAACAAGCGCAAGCCGACCTGATCTTCTAGCCGCTTGATATGCAAGCTAACGGCGGATCGCGTAAGGTTCACCGACCGCGCAGCCTTGGTAAAGTTCCGCGTGTCGCAAATCGCAGCGAACGTGCGCAGCAAGACCGTGTCATAAAGCATGATATGCGCCCCGCTCACCAAATCCGCAGCGTGGATACCGCCCCTATTCTGGCATTGCTGCGGGCCGGAAGCAAAATCATGCGTGAGCAATCCTCGCCGCAACGGTCAGAAATCTTCACGCGCGTTCCGCGCCTTGGAAGATTATAAATCCACGCAAGTGTCGCCATGCGTGGATGCGGGATTGCCGCAATAGCTCGAGGAGCCGGTTCAATGATCGCAAATGGGAATCATAAGCGTCTCGCTTTTTCCGCCGCCGCTCTAGCGACGCTGCTTCTTGGCGCGGCGTTCGAGGGGCAAATTCTGGCGCAGACCGTTCAGCAACCAACTGATACCAGCGGGGCACAGGATCCGCGCATCGCCGCTGCGCAGGCCGCGCAAACGGGAATCTGGAAGGGGGTCGTGCCGCCGGTCAAAATGAAGGGCGCGTTCGATGACCATGATCCGATCGGGTTGGCAGCCGGCAAGATGATCCCCGCCGATTGCTCGATCAACTGGACGGACCCGGACACCCACAAACTCTATTGCTTCTCGAGCGCAACCTCGCTTGTCTATTTCCTCAACGCGCCGCATACCAACATCGCACGTGCAACCAAGGGTTGGCTCAGCGGATCGTGAAACTCGGAGCGGTTCAGCTTCGAAAACGCCGGCCTCGGGAATGACGGACATAGAAGTGGCGTCCGAGCCATCGCCAGAAATCGACTTCTGGTTCGAGTTCGGCAGTACTTACAGCTATCTGAGCGTCATGCGGATCGACGACGAGGCGCGACGACGCGGTGTCCGGATTATCTGGAAACCGTTTTTGCTGGGCCCGATATTTCGGGCCTTGGGCATGGAATCCTCCCTTTCGTGCTGCAAAAGGAGAAGGGTGCCCATGTGTGGCAGGACAGGGCGTGGCAGTGCAGAGATGTTCCGGGGCAACGATCACCTGGACGATGCTCTCTTGTTTGCCTCAGACCGGAAGGCGTGAGCGGTCGGATCATGCTTCCCGGCAACGAAGTCGAAGTAAAGCGCGGATGACCTCTAGGTGCTGCGCCGCTTGGCGTGCGTCGTCGGCAATGCATTCGCCGGATCGTCGGGCCAGAGATGGCGTGGATAGCGGCCCTTCATCTCGCTTCGTACCGAGGCCCAAGAGCCGCGCCAGAATCCCGGCAGATCGCGGGTGATCTGGATCGGACGCTGCGCCGGCGACAGAAGCTCCAAAGTCAGCGGCACTTTGCCCCGCGCGACGGCCGGATGCGTCGCAAGACCATAGAGTTCCTGCACGCAGACCGAAAGCAGCGGGCCGCCTTCTCGCGCATAGTCGAGCGCGATCGACGAGCCGGCCGGAGTCGTAAAATGCGTCGGCGCCTCGGCGTCGAGGCGGCGCCGCAAATTGCGATGCAAAAGCGCTTTCAGCGCGGTTTCGAGATCCGCGGCGGCGATTTCGGCCAAGTTCCTCTTGCCTTTGATGAACGGCGCCAGCCAAGTCGCCGCGCCGGTGCGCAAAGCTTCGTCCGACAGATCGGGCCAAGCCGCTCCTTCGGCGCGGCGCAGGAAAGCGACGCGATCGCGCCATTGGCGCAAAGGCTTGGTCCAAGGCAGACGTTCGAAGCCCGCGGCAGCAATCCCTTCGGCGAGAATACGCGCCGCATCTTCGCCGCTTGCCTCCAAATTCTGCTCGCGCAGAATCAGCGCGCCGAGCCGCGACTGCCGGCGGGCGCGCAATTCGCCGCGCTCCGGCGCGAAGACGATCTCGTCGCGGGTGACGATCGCCGCGCCGGCCTGCGCTTCGATGTCTTCGAGGCTGAACGGCGCAGCGAGCAGAATGCGCGCCGCGACGGCGCGGCCGGCGATCTCGCCGACGGCAAGATAGGATTCGCCGGCAAGCGGATCGTGCGGTTCGAGCGCCGCGGCGCTGCCGTTCGCCATCAGGAATTCGCCCCTCTTCCCGCGCGCCTTGGCGATGCGGTCGGGAAATGCCACCGCGAGACACCGGCCGGCCGTTTCCGGATCGCTCCGCGCGCTTTGCGCGATGCCCGCTTGCCGCAGGAACGTCGTCATGAGACGGCGTGCGTCTTCGGCGCGCTGCGAGCGATCCTGGCGGAATCGCTCGATGCGCAAGGTTAGATCCGCGTCCTCGCCGCCGAGCCCGCGCTCGGTCAACACTGCCGCGACTTCGGCGGCAAGCTCGGCTTCGCCGCTGACCTTCGCCGCAACGATCATGCGCGCCAGGCGCGGCGGCAGCGCGATGCGATGCATGGCGCGTCCGGCCTCGGTCAGTTTGTCTTCGGCGTCGAGCGCGCCGAGACCGGCGAGCAGCACGCGCGCTTCGTCGAGCGCCGGCGCAGGCGGCGGATCGAGAAAGCGCAGATCGCGGCGCGGATCCCGCGTGCCCCAAGCGATGCAATCGAGCAGGAAGCCCGATAGATCGCTCGTCAAAACTTCCGGCGGCGCAAACGGTTCGAGCGCGCCGTTCCCCGCCTCTTCCCAGAGCCGATAGCAAACGCCGGGTTCCGTGCGCCCCGCCCGGCCGCGGCGCTGCTCGGCGGCTGCGGCGGAAACGCGCACGGTCTCGAGCCGCGTCAGGCCGCGATCCGGCTCGTAGCGCGGCTGGCGCGAGAGACCGGAATCGATAACGACGCGAACGCCTTCGATGGTCAGCGAAGTTTCGGCAATCGACGTGGCAAGCACGATCTTGCGCTTGCCCGCCGGGCTCGGCGCGATGGCGCGCTCTTGGCCCGCCCGGTCGAGCGCCCCATAGAGCGGTGCGATCTCGATTTCCTTGCCGCGCGGGTCCTCGGCAAGAAGACTTGCGAGCCTCTCGATCTCGGCGTGGCCCGGTAGAAAGACGAGCAGCGAGCCGCTTTGCGCGGCAAGTGCCGTGCGGATCGCGCGCAGCAATGCCGCCTCGAGCCGTTCACGCGGATCGCGGCCGAGATAGAGCGTCGCGACCGTAAACATGCGCCCCTGCGCTTCGATCACCGGCGCGCCTTCGCCAAGCAACCGCGCGACGCGGGCACCGTCGAGCGTCGCCGACATGGCGAGAAGCCGCAAATCGGGACGCAAATGCGCGCGCGCGTCGAGCGCCAAAGCCAAACCGAAATCGGCGTCGAGCGAACGCTCGTGGAATTCGTCGAAGAGGACGGCGGCAACGGATTCGAGCGCCGGGTCGTCGAGGATCGTCCGGGTGAAGACGCCTTCGGTCACCACCTCGATGCGCGTCTTCGCTGATACGCGCGAGGCAAGGCGCATGCGCAACCCGACGGTTTCTCCGACCGCCTCGCCGAGCGTCGCGGCCATGCGTTCCGCCGCGGCGCGCGCCGCGAGCCGGCGCGGCTCGAGAAGCACGATCTTCTTTCCCCGCGCCCACGCCGCGTCGTAAAGCGCCGGCGGCACGAGCGTGGTTTTGCCAGCTCCCGGCGGCGCGACAAGAACGGCAGACACGCCTTCGCCGAGAGCGGCGCGCACCTGCGGCAGAACGGCACGGACCGGAAGATCCCGCATGGGGCTCAAATGGCAGGTTCGCGGCCGCCCAACAAGCGCCCAAGCACCCGGCGAGTGCCTCTCGCGTTCGTTGACGGCGCTCACCATCTAAGGGAAATGCAAAGGGCGCAGCGGGGAGCTTTCTATGGGCTCTTCTCCGGCGCGAGAGAAAGCGCTATATGCCGCAGCGCAATAGACCAATGCAGCCTCCGATCCGGCGACACCGGGCTTGAGGGCCTTGTCGGGAGCTTGCAGGGGACTAAAGGATCTTTGAATGTCGACCGCGCAAGATAAGGCCGCTTCCGCGGTCAACGGCGGCCATATATCCAACGGAACATCGGAAAAAAAGGCGGGCCTGGCAGCCCTGGCGCTGGGCTCGGTCGGCGTTGTCTATGGCGACATCGGGACGAGCCCCCTCTACGCACTGCATGAATCGTTGATTCATGCCCAGCGCGAGGGAATCACCGAATACAACGTGGTAGGCACGGTCTCGCTTCTGCTTTGGGCGCTGTTCTTCATCGTCACCGCGAAATACGTGCTATTTCTCATGCGGGCCGACAACAAGGGCGAAGGCGGAACGCTTTCGCTGATGGCGCTGGCCCAATCGGCGTTTGGCCGCCGCGCCGCGCCGATTTTCTTTTTGGGGGTCGCCGGCGCGGCCTTGTTCTCGGGCGACGCGATTCTCACGCCGGCGATTTCCGTGCTTTCCGCCTTGGAAGGGCTTGACGTCGCAACGCCGGTTTTTTCCGGCTACGTTCTCCCACTGACGGTGGTAGTGCTGATCTCCGTCTTTGCGGTACAAAGCCGCGGAACATCGCGGGTCGCCGCATTCTTCGGCCCGGTCATGGCGCTGTTCTTCATCGTGATCGGTCTGCTCGGCGCGCTTCACATTCCCGAGGCGCCGCGCGTGCTGCTGGCGTTCGATCCATGGCGCGGGCTCGCCTTTCTGTTCGATCACGGCTTGATCGGCTTCATCGTTCTCGGCTCCGTCTTTCTCGCCGTGACCGGCGCCGAGGCGCTTTACGCCGATATGGGCCATTTCGGGCGGCTGCCGATCCAGTTGGCGTGGCTGTTCTTCATTTTGCCGGCGCTTACTTTGAATTATCTCGGCCAAGGCGCGCTCGTGCTCGCCCATCATTCGGCGATCGCCAATCCGTTCTTTTTGCTCGCCCCGTCGTGGGCGCTGCTGCCGATGGTTCTGCTGGCGACGATCGCCACGGTGATCGCCAGCCAAGCGGTCATCACCGGTGCTTTTTCGTTGGCCCGGCAGGCGATCCAGCTTGGGCTGCTGCCGCGCATGGAAATCCAGCACAAATCGGAGACGCAGGAAGGGCAGATTTTCATTCCCAAGATCAACCAGCTGCTGCTGATCGGTGTGGTACTGCTCGTTCTCTTATTCAAGAGTTCGAGCGCGCTTGCCTCGGCTTACGGCATCGCCGTTTCGGGAACGATGGTCGTCACGACCGCGCTCGCCTTCGTGGTCGTCTGGAAGAAATGGCATTGGCCACTCTGGGCGTCGGTGCTTTTCGTCCTGATGTTCCTGTCGATCGACTGCATCTTCTTCGCCGCTAACCTCATGAAAGTGGTCGACGGCGGTTGGGTGCCGCTGCTGTTTGCCGGCTGCTCCATGGTGGTGATGTGGACCTTCGTACGCGGCAACAAACTGCTGACTCAAAAGATGATGCGCGATTCGATCCCGCTCAAGGATCTCATCCGCATGCTCGAGAAATCCAAACCGACGCGCGTTCCCGGAACGGCGATCTTTCTCACCAATCAGCTCGATGTCGCGCCCTCGGCGTTGCTGCACAACATCAAACACAACAAAGTTCTGCACGAACGCGTCTGGATCATGTCGGTGCGCACCGAGGATACGCCGCGGGTGCCTTTGGCAAACCGCTACGAGATCGTCAATCTGTCGGAGGACTTCACCGGCATCACCCTGCGCTACGGGTACATGGAGACGCCGCGCGTGCCGGCGGCGCTCGCGCTATTGCGTAAGTCCGGACTAAAGTTCGACATCATGACCACGTCGTTCTTTCTCGGCCGGCGCACGATCAAGGTCGCGCCGACTTCGGACATGCCCGCTTGGCAGGATCATCTGTTTATCTCGCTTTCTAAACAGGCAATTGACGCGACCGAATTCTTTGCCATTCCCTCCGACCGCGTCGTCGAACTTGGCGCCCAGGTCGCTGTCTAGGGGAACGGCAATATTTCGGCGCGGAGCAAGGCGAAGCCGGTGCAAAACTTGCGCGCCGGCTGCAAAAACGGCGGCCTTTACTCCGCCATGGCGGCGCGTGCGTGCATCAAACCGTGGCCTTTGCTAGTGTCCCCGGATGCAACGTGTGACAGGCTATCCGCCATTCTCCGCTCTGCGCCGCGCCGCCGATCGGCCGGGCCGGGCCGAGGAAGCGGCGAAGATCACGCCGCTGATCGCTCAATACATCGAGATCAAATCCGTCAATCCGGATTGCCTGCTATTCTACCGCCTGGGAGACTTCTACGAGCTGTTTTTCGCCGACGCGGAGGTCGCCTCGCGCGCGCTCGGGATCGTGCTGACCAAACGCGGCAAGCACATGGGCCGCGACATTCCAATGTGCGGCGTGCCCGTGGAGCGGGCCGACGATTATCTTTCGCGGTTGATTGCGCTCGGCCATTGCGTCGCTGTCTGCGAGCAGATCGAAGATCCCGCCGAGGCGCGCAAGCGCGGCGGTCAATCGGTCGTCAAGCGCGACGTCGTACGCTTGGTTACGCCCGGTACGATCACCGAGGAGAAGCTGCTCGATCCAGCGCGCGCCAATTGTCTCGTCGCAGTGGTACGGCAGCGCGCCTCGGAAACGCAGTCCGTCTACGGTATCGCAAGTCTCGACATTTCGACCGGCGCGTTCAGCGTGAGCGAGGTTAACGACGCGGCGCTGGGCGCGGAACTCGCGCGCATCGAGGCCGCAGAGGTCGTCGCGCCGGAAACGCTCTGCGTCGATCAAGGTTTCGCGCGTCTCCTCGGCGAGATGCGCCTGCCGCTGACACCGATCGGCCGCGAGTTCGCCGACGCCGCCGCGGAACGCCGTCTCCTGGAGTATTTCGGGCTCGCCACGCTCGACGGTCTTGGCGACCTGTCGCGCGCCGAAACCGCCGCCGCGGCGGTCGCCATCTTCTACATCGAGCGCACCCAGCGCGGCGCGCGTCCCGCTCTAAGTCTGCCAACGCGAATTCGCTTCGATGCGCATATGGAGATCGACGCGCCGACCCGCGCCAATCTCGAATTGACGCACACGCTGGCGGGCAGCCGCGAGGGAACTCTCCTCGCCGCGGTCGACAGTACCGTCACGCCGGGCGGCGGCCGGCTCCTCGCCGCGCGCCTCGCAGCCCCGCTGACGGAGACCGCCGCGATCGACCGCCGGCTCGATGCGGTCTGTTTCCTGCACGAAGAAAGATCTCTGCGCGCCGACCTGTGCGTCCGCCTCAAAGCGGCTCCCGATCTGGCTCGGCCGCTCTCGCGCCTTTCGCTGCAAAGAAGCGGGCCGCGCGATCTCGCCGCGCTGCGCGACGGTCTCTTGGCCGCCGCAGCGTTAGCCGCCAGACTCGGCGCGCGCGCCGATTTGCCTGCCGAGCTTGCTGTTTCGGCGAAGCAGGCGGGCGGCGTCGATCCGGCCGTCGCCGCGGCTCTTACGGAAGCGCTCGCCGCGGATCTGCCGCTGAAGGTGCGCGACGGCAACTTCGTACGCACCGGCTACGACGCGCAACTCGATACGACACGCGGGTTGCGCGACGAAAGCCGACGCGTCATCGCCGAACTGCAGTCGCGCTACTCTGCGCTGGCGGAAAGCCGCCAACTCAAGATCAAGCACAATAATTTTCTCGGTTTCTTTATTGAGGTCCCGCAGGCCCAAGGCGAGAGACTCTTGAAGCCGCCGTTCAACGCGACGTTCGTGCATCGCCAGACCATGGCCGACGCAATGCGCTTTTCGACCGCCGAGCTTGCCGAACTCGAAACGAAGATCGCCTCGGCCGCCGAGTCGGCGCTGACGCGCGAGATGGAGATTTTCGACCGGCTCGCCGGCCGAATTCTCGCCGCCGAACGGCCGATCAAAGCCGCGGCGGACGGCCTGGCGGCGATCGACGTCGCCGCAGCGCTCGCCGAACTTGCCGATGCGCGCGGCTGGACGCGCCCCGAGATCGATTCCTCGCTCAGCTTCGTGGTTGAAGCCGGACGTCATCCGGTTGTCGAAGCGGCGCTCGCCCGGTCGGGCCAGCCTTTCGTCGCCAACGATTGCGATCTCTCCGGCGAAGATGTAGGCCGCATCGCCGTCGTGACCGGCCCAAACATGGCCGGCAAATCGACCTATCTGCGGCAGAATGCGCTGATTTCCGTGCTGGCGCAGATGGGCTCGTTCGTGCCGGCGGCGCGTTGCAAAATCGGCGTCGTCGACCGGCTTTTCTCACGCGTCGGCGCGGCCGACGATCTCGCTCGCGGCCGCTCGACGTTTATGGTCGAGATGGTCGAGACCGCGGCGATTCTCAATCAAGCGACTCGGCGCTCGCTCGTCATTCTCGACGAGATCGGCCGCGGCACCGCGACTTTCGACGGGCTGGCGATCGCCTGGGCGGTCATGGAGTATCTGCACGAAAAGAATCGGTCGCGGACCCTGTTCGCCACCCATTTTCACGAGCTGACACATCTTGCCAAGCAGTTGCGCAACGTCGTCAATCTCACGATCCGCGTAGCGGACTGGAAGGGTGATCTCGTGTTCCTCCATGAAATCGTCAAGGGAGCGGCGGATCAATCCTACGGCGTCCAGGTCGCCAAGCTCGCCGGCCTTCCGGCCGTCGTCGTCGAACGCGCCCAAAAGCTGCTTGCCGAATTCGAGGCGGCGGATCGGCAAAGACCCGTCGAGCGACCGGTCACCGACCTGCCGCTCTTCGCCGGCGCGAACGTGCCGCCGGAGCGCCCGGCAAAGCTCACCGCTGCACTTGATGCCGTCGATCCCAACGAATTGACACCGCGCCAGGCGCTCGAGGCGCTCTACAAGCTGAAAGCAATCCGGCAGGCGGACGGCTAATGGCCGTGCAGCAGCCGGCCGACGAGCTTCGACGTATAGTCGACCATCGGCACGATACGCGCGTAGTTGAGCCGCGTCGGGCCGATGACGCCGAGCACGCCGACGATTCTCCGTTGGTCGTCGTGGAACGGCGCGGCGATCATCGACGAGCCGGAAAGCGAGAAGAGTTTGTTCTCCGAACCGATGAAGATATGCACGCCTTCCCCGCCTTCGGCCCGGTTCAGGAGATCGATCACGTCCTTCTGCGTCTCGAGATCGGCGAGTAGCAGGCGGATTCGCTCCAGATCTTCGCTAGCGGTGAGATTTTCGAGGAGATTAGCCTGGCCACGGACGATCAGGTGCTGGCCTTGGCTGGCGTTATCGACCCAATTCGCAAGCCCGGCGCCGACAAGCCGCGCCGTCAGTTCGCCGAGTTCGGCCTTGGCGAGTTCGAGGGTCGATTCGATCGCCGCCTTCGCTTCGGGTATGGTGCGTCCGCTGATCCGCGCGTTGAGATAATTGCTGGCCTCGCTCAGCGCCGACGACGGCAGATCGCGCGGCGTCTGCACGATGCGGTTTTCGACGGAACCGTCGGCGGCGACTAGGATCGCCAACGCCCGCTCCGGATCGAGGCGGGTAAATTCGATCTGTTTGAGCCGCGGATTTTCCTTGGTCGTGACGACCACGCCGGCGCTGCGCGTAAGACCGGACAGCGTGCTCATCGCCTCGCCGAGCAACGTGTCCAGCGCCTGTTGCTTCGAGGCCGCGCGGACCTGCGCCTCGATCTCGGCGCGCTCTTCCCGGCCGATGTCGCCGATCTCCAGCATGGCATCGACGAAAAACCGCAGGCCGAGCTCCGTCGGCAGCCGGCCAGCGCTGGTATGCGGCGTATAGATCAGGCCCAGCTCTTCAAGATCCTGCATCACGTTGCGAACCGAAGCCGAGGACAGCGTTATCGGCAGCAGACGCGCCAAGTGGCGCGATCCGACCGGCGCCCCGCTGGAAAGATAGGATTCGACGATATGGCGAAAGATCTCGCGCGGCCGCTCGTTGAGGCGGCCGAGGGCGCTCAAGTCGAGCTGCGCGGAGAGATGCGGGTGGTCAGTCATGTCGCTAAGATGGCCGTGCAACCGCGCCGACGCAAGTCCACCGGTTCGGCCTTGGCGCATCGGCGTATCGCGGCGCCGGCGTTCAACTCGCGGTTTGCCGCGGAACGAGAAGCTGATGGATCTTCCCGGCGAGTTCGGCGCGTGCGAAGGGCTTCGGCAGGAGCAGAACGCCCGACGCGGGTTTACCGTACTCGATAAGCGCGTCGCGCGCGTAGCCAGTGGTGAGCAGAATCTTCAACTGCGGTCGCAGCCGCCGTGCCTCTTCGGCGAGCTCCGTTCCATTCATGCCGGGCAAGCCGACGTCGCTAAAGAGCAGCGCGAAATCGTTGCTCTCCCGCAACGTCTCGAGCGCCGCCTTGGCGTTTCCGGCCTCGCGCACCCGATAGCCAAGGTCGCGCAGGATCTCGGCCGAATAGGCGCGGACGTCGGGATCGTCTTCGACGACCAACACCGTCCCCTGTGCCTGTCCTTCGGCCTTTTCCTCGGTGCCGGGACCTTGCGGAGCGCCTGCTTCTTCGACGCGCGCGCGCGGCAGATAGAGCGTGATCGTGGTTCCCTGGCCTGGAACGCTGTCGATCTTGACGTGTCCGCCCGTCTGCTTGACGAACCCGTAGACCTGGCTCAAGCCGAGGCCCGTGCCCTGTCCGATCGGCTTGGTAGAAAAGAAAGGTTCGAATACCCGGTCGAGCACGTCGCTCTCGATCCCTTTGCCGGTATCGGAGATCGATAACATCACATATTGGCCGGGGGCGATTTCGCCGGCGTTTTCGTCCACGCGGCAGTTGCTGGCGGCGATCGTCAACCGGCCCTGGCCGTCCATCGCGTCGCGCGCGTTGATGGCGATATTGAGGATGGCGTTGTCGAGCTGGTTCACGTCGGCAAACGCCGGCCAGAGGTCCGGTTCGACGTGCGTCACGACTTCGATGTTCTCGCCGAGTGTACGGCGCAGAAGGTCGGACATCGAAGCCAACATGGCGACGAGATCCGCGGCGCGCGGTTCGAGCGGCTGGCGCCGCGAAAAGACGAGCAGACGCTGGGTCAGGACCGCGCCACGATTCGCCGCGTCGAACGCGTTGCTCGCCCAGCGATTGAGCCGCGAGTCGCCGTCTTGGGTGTATTTCTTCAACAGCTCGAGATTGCCCAGAACGGCGGTGAGGAGATTGTTGAAATCGTGGGCGATGCCACCGGTAAGCTGGCCGATCGATTCGAGCTTCTGCGCCTGGCGCAGCTGCGCTTCCGCCTGCTCGCGCTCGGCGATCGCTCGATTGCGCTCGCGGTCGGCGTGAGCCAACGCGTCATAGGCGTTAAGCTGGCGCACCAACAGCCAGAGGATGAAGCCGAGCGCTACGACGCAGAGCGCCGCGCCGGCCGCGGCCAATGCCACCGCCTGATACCAATCGGAGAGGATTTGCCGTGTCGCCTTGCTAATGTTGACGACGAGCGGGAAATGCTTGACCGACACGGTCGCAACGAGCCGTCCCTGCCCGTCAAGCGCTTTTGCAACTTCGTAGGTGGACGGCTGACCGTCGTGTAGGATTCCGTTGAACGACTCGATGTGGAAGACATGGCCGACGCCGTCCAGCGTCGGATATCGGGCCAGCAACATCGCATCGCGCCGCCACAAGCTGACGGCGCCGTGGCCGCCGATACCCAGCGCTTTGTAGAGATTCTCGAAATAGTCGAGATCGATCGCCGCCGCGACGATTCCAAGGAATTTGCCGGACGGGTTCTCGATGCGTCGCGCCAGATAAATCACCCAAGTCCCATGGCCGGTTTGGACCGGCCCGCTGAGATAGGCGCCGGAGCCGCGGCTGTCGCGCAGCGCATTGTAGTAATCGCTGCCCGCCACGTTGACGTCGGACGGAGGATTTCGATTCGACGAATTGACGAGCCTTCCATCGAACCCAACCATGTTCACCGACGCGAGCTGCGGGATACCCACGATGCGCGATTTCAGAAGCGCGTAGGTCGTGACATCGGATTCGACACGGATAAATTCCTGCGGAGTCGTCACTCCGTCGAGAGCGAGATCCTGCTGTAGGCTGGTGAGCACGAGGTCGACGCCTTGCATCGTCCGCTCGGTTTCTTCGGCGAGCAAAAGGTCGAGCGCCGCCAGCTCGCGTTTTTCGTCGTTCATATCGCGCAGGCGCAGTTCGCGAACGGTCAGGCCTGCCAAAAAGCAGACCAGCAGCATGATCAGGACGCCGACGCCGACGATGATCGGTTTTGGCTTTAGCAGCGAACCGGCACGAATCCGGTCACGACTTGAAAGCAATGGCTTTTTTCTCATTTAGTGCCGAGCTTAACAGCACCGCGGCGACAAAGGAAGAATAGAGCCGACTACGCAGCCGTACCGGCTTTCACCAGCGCAGCAACGCGCTGCCCCAGGCCATTCCCGCGCCGATAGCCATCATCGCGATGAGATCGCCTTCATTCAACTTTCCGGCGCGATTGGCTTCGTCAAGCGAAATCGGCAGCGAGGCGCTCGATGTATTGCCGTAGCGGTCGATATTGAGCCAACATTTGTCGCGCGCAATGCCGAGCCGATCGACCACCGACTCGACGATGCGCGCGTTGGCCTGATGCGAGATAACGTGGTCGATTGCGCCGGGCTTCAGGCCGTTGGCGGACAGTGCTTCAAGCATCGCGTCGGGAAGAACGCGAATCGCAAACTTGTAAATCTCGCGGCCGTTCATCGCGATCTTGTGCATCTTCTTGGCGAGGACTTCTTCCGATTGCGGAAATCGGCTGCCGCCGCCGGGGATCGATAGGAGGGAAGCGGCGGCGCCGTCGGAATGGAGATGTACGGAGAGAAAGCCGCGCGACGGATCGGGGGTCGGCCCCATGACGACCGCGCCTGCGGCGTCGCCAAACAGCACGCAACTGCCGCGGTCCGACCAATCGACGAGCCGGCTGAGGATTTCGGCGCCTACGACAAGTGCGTGTTTGGCTCTGCCGCCGCGGATGAATTGATCGGCGATCGCAATCCCGTAAAGCGAGCCGGCGCAGGCGGCGGACAGATCGAACGCAAAGGCGCGCCTTGCGCCGAGCTTGGCTTGGACGATCGCCGCGCAGGAAGGCATCTGCATGTCGGGCGAGATCGTCCCGACGATGATCATGTCGAGCGCTTCCGGGTCCGTGCCGGCCATCGCCAAAGCGCGTTTCGCGGCGGCAACCGCCATGTCCGAAGTCGCTTCGTCGACGGCAGCGATATGGCGTTCTTCGATTCCCGTTCGTTCGGTGATCCAGGCGCTCGACGTATCGATAATTTTTTCGAGGTCTTGGTTAGTGAGGACCCGTGACGGCGCGTAAATCCCCGTCCCCAAGACATGCGAATACGCCAAAGCAACCGCCCACCCGCTCGACAGCAAGCGACCGGCATAGGACGAAACGGAGGAGATCGCAAATCTATCGCGGCAAGAGATCAATCCGCGGCCGGCGCAAAGAAACCGGGACGCTCAATGCGCCTTTCCGTCGGGCATACCGGCGGCGACCGGCTCGACGCGCAGTTCGTAGGAGCGGCGAAGTTGATCAATGGCGCCGCGCGCGCCGCGCAAAGCCGCGTTGCCGACGCGGGGCCGGAAACCGGCCAACGTCCAATTGCCTCCGCCGCCCGGAGTGAGACGCGGTTGGATCAAAATTTCGTCGATCCGCTCGAATCCTTCGCAGGACCGCAGTTCCCGCAAGCAGATTTCGCGCAGTTCGGCATGCGATCGAATTTCACGGTGCATGTTTCGCCTCGCACTTAAATTCGCGGTACGGTAAACGCTCCAGGCGGAAATATGTTCCGTTTCACGGGCAGCGCGGCCTTTGCCGAAGACCGGTTTCCGCCGCGTACATTGCCTGCCAATATCCTCTCATTCTAAATAATGCGTTATGCGCGCGCCGGCTGCAGCCTATGCGCGCCGCGACAACGCGCACGGGTGTGGCTTATGACTTCCGAAGAACTACAAGCCCGGCTGCTTTATCGGGACGGCTTGTTGCTCGTGATCGACAAGCCGGCGGGGATCGCCGTGCACCGCAGCCCGCAAGGCGGAGAAAGCCTCGAAGCGCACTTCTCGGCGCTGCGGTTCGGCTTGCCGCGCAATCCGGCATTGGCGCACCGGCTCGACCGCGAGACGTCTGGCTGCCTGGCTCTCGGCCGGCACCGCAATGCGCTGGAACGGCTCGGATTGCTTTTCAAGCAAGGCCTCGTCGGCAAATGCTATTGGGCCGTCGTCGAGGGTGCGCCGGTCAAGGAGGAAGGATTGATCGACCTGCCGCTCGGCAGGCTCGATTCCGGGCGCGGCTGGTGGATGAAAGTCGATCCGCTCGGCTTAAAGGCCCAGACGCGCTGGCGCCTGCTCGGCAAAAGCGACAGGCTCGCTTTGCTCGCCCTTACGCCACTCACCGGCCGCACGCATCAACTGCGCGTACATTGCGCGGCGATGGGATTTCCCATTTTCGGCGACCGCATCTATGGCGCGCACCGCGACGCGCGCACGGCACTGCAGCTTCATGCGCGCCGCATCGAAATCCCGCTCTACGAGAACAAGGATCCGATCCAGGTCGAAGCGCCGCTGCCGCCGCACATGCGCGAATTGGTCGACGCGCTGCTAGAAACCCCACCCGCGGAATTATCCGGAAAAGCCACTACGTAAGATCCCGCAAGCGTCGCGCCCGAGATCGCAACAGCGCGAACTTGCGGCGTAATCCGCCGTTCGCCGCGGCGGCAAGGAGTTCGCCCAGCCGGCGTCGGAATGGCGCGAGCGCTTCGCGAACGCGCTGTTTGTACGGTTCGATGATCTCGTGCGCACGCGTCCGGATGCGCATCACCCACGCATAGAACTGCGCGAACCATTGCATCGAAAGCAGCTTGCTTCGCGTCGCATCGAACAGAAACGCCGCCACGCCGACGCCGAACACCTTGGCGGCGACGAACGCACCGATCCCATAGACGAAATGATGATGCGCGATGAGCCACAGGCCGGCGATCTTGAACGGCTCGATCAAAGCGACCGGGATCAAGAAGACGAGCAGCACGAGCGGCGCCGGTAGCGCATTGATAGCGCGGATCAGCGTCCGTTTGAGCGACTCGAAGGCGATCGCCGCCGCGAGCCGTTTCAGCAGGCCGCCGACGGCGTCCCAAAGCCAGGCCTCGAACAGAAAGGCGGCGGCCAAGACAAACCACAGCGGCCGGCCGAGCGTCTTCGCCAAACCTTGCCGCGTCGCCGATCTTCGCAAGGCGTCCATCCTATGGGGCCATCTCGAAAGCGGCGATCTCTTTGTTCCGCCGCGAGGTCGCGGCGGCGCGGTGATCCTTCGCCAAGGCCACGTAGACCGCAGGCAAAACAAAGAGCGTGAACAAAGTGCCGATCGACATGCCCGAGACGACGACGAGGCCGATCGAGAAACGGCTCGCCGCGCCGGCGCCGGTCGCGATGAGGAGGGGAAAGAGCCCGGTCACCATCGCCGCCGTGGTCATCAAAATCGGCCGCAACCGCACGCGCGCCGCGCGTTCGATCGCGGCGCGCCGGTCGAGACCTTCGTTGATCTGCAAATCCCTGGCGAAGGAGACCATCAGAATTCCGTGCTTGCTGATCAGCCCGATCAGGGTCACGAGCCCGACCTGTGTATAGATATTGATTGTGGCAGTGCCCAAAAAGAGTGGCAGCAGCGCGCCGCTGATCGCCATCGGCACGCTGATCATGATGACGAGCGGGTCGCGCAGGCTCTCGAACTGCGCGGCGAGGACGAGATAAATGATAATCAGCGCAAAGAAGAACGTGATCGCGAGCTGGTTGCCTTCCTGTTTGAATTGGCGGGAGTCGGCGAGAAAATCGTGGCTGAAGCCGGCGGGCATTTGCGCGGCCTGTTTTTCCAGGAAATCGACGGCTTGGCCCATGCTCACGCCGGGCATCGGCACCGCCTGGAAGGTCGCCGAATTGAGCTGATCGTAATGGGTGAGAGCGTTCGGATCCGTGGCCGTCGAAAGCGACACGACGGTCGATAGCGGAATCTGCTCGCCGTTGAGCGAGGGCACATAATAGTGCCCCAACAGCTCGGGGTTGAGCCGCAACGTGCGCGGCACTTGCGGGATCACTTCGTAGGAACGCCCTTCGAGATTGAACCAATTGACGTAGTTGCCGCCAAGCATCAGCGCCAGCGTGTTGCCGATCGCCTGCATGTTGAGGCCGAGGTCGTTGGCCTTGCTGCGGTCGATGGCGACGCGCACGACCGGCTGGTTGAAATCCAAATCGCTGTCGACGACAATGAACAGGCCGCTCTTGCGGGCCGCTTTCTTGATCTTCGTCATCTCGTTGAAGACCGCCGGGAAGCCATCGATCGAGCTGATCACCATCTGGACCGGCAGTCCGCCCGGTCCGCCCGGCAGCGCCGGCAGATTGAAAGCGAAGGCGTTCACGCCTTCGACTTTCGAAATCTGCTCCTGCACGAGCGGCTTCAAGGTCATCGCCGAGCGCTTGCGCTCGTTCCAGGGCTTCAACAGCATGCCGGAAATGCCCTGGTTCGAAGACGGCGTGCCGTTGAGCACGAAGCGCAGATCGGTCTCCGGAAATTGCTGGAAGGCCTTGTCGAGCTTGGTGCCGTAATAGTCCGCGTAATCGATGTTGGCGTATTGCGGTATCTTGGTAAGCGCGAAGATGATGCCTTGATCCTCTTCCGGAGCAAGCTCCTGGCGGCTGTGCTCGTAGAGAAAGACGACCAGCCCCAGAATCGTGACGGCGAAGAGCGCGGTGGCGGGACGATAATCGAGGGAGCGATCGAGCCTGCGTCCGTACCAGCGCGTGACGGCACTGAAGAACCGGTCGATCCATCCGGAAAAGCCGGTGTGCAGCGCATTGCGCGACAAGAACACCGAACACATCATCGGCGACAAGGTTAGGGCGATCACGCCCGAGACGATCACCGCGCCGGCGAGCGTGAAGGCGAATTCGCGGAACAGCGAGCCGGTGAGGCCGCCGAGCAGGCCGATCGGCGCGTAGACCGCGGCGAGCGTAATCGTCATGGCGATCACCGGGCCGACGATTTCGCGCGCCCCTTGCAACGCCGCCTGGACGGGAGTCTTGCCCTCCTCCAGATGGCGGTGAATGTTCTCGACGACCACGATCGCGTCGTCGACGACGAGGCCGATCGCCAGCACCATGGCGAGCAGCGTCAGCAGGTTGAGGCTGAATCCCATGGCGAGCATCAGCGTGCAGCAGCCAACGAGCGACAGCGGAATCGTCACGACCGGGATAAGGACGGAGCGGAACGATCCGAGGAACAGGAAGATGACGGCGATGACGATGACGATTGCGTCGATCAAGGTCTTTTCCACCTCGTTGATCGACGATTGGATGAACTTCGTCGAATCGTAGGCGACCTTCATCTTGAGCGACGGCGGCAGATTGCGCTCGATCGCCGGGAACAGCGCCCGCACGCCTCTGACGATCGCCAACGGATTGCCTTGCGGCGTCGATTGTACGCCGATGAACACCGCGTGCCGGCCGTTGAACGCCACGCTGGAGTCGGCGCTCTGCGCGCCGAGATCGACTGTCGCGATATCCTGCATGCGCACTAGGCCGCCGTCCTTGGCCTTAACGATCATCCGCTTGAACTCATCGATGTCGGTAAGATCAGCGTTGGTCGTCACGTTGGAGACCGTGAAATAGCCCTTCGTCTGTCCGGCGGCAGCCTGAAAGTTGTTGGCCTGGATGGCGTTCATCACGTCGGCGGCGGAGACGCCGCGCCCTGCCATGCGGATCGGATCGAGCCAAAGCCGCATCGCGAAAGTCTGCCCGCCGAGAATGTCGGCCGAGGCGACCCCGTCCACCGTCGACAGCAGCGGCTGCACGACGCGCGTCAGATAATCGGAGATTGCCGACGGAGTGAGCTCCGCGCTCGAGAACCCGATATACATCACCGCCGTGGTCTGGCCGGTGGATTTCAGGATAATCGGATCGTTGGCCTGTTTCGGGATCTGGTATTTGACCTGGTTGACTTTGGCCATCACCTCGGTCAGCGCCTGGTTGGGATCGAAGTTGAGCTTCATATAGACGGAGATCGTGCTGGCACCCTGCACCGAAATCGAAGTCATGTAATCGATGCCCTCGGCGGAGGCGACGGCCTGCTCTATCGGCGTTGTGATGAAGCCCTGCATCAGTTCCGGCGAGGCGCCGGGATAGGTGGTCGTCACGGTCACGACCGTGTTCGACAATTTCGGGTACTGGCGGATCGGCAGGCTGGTTCCGGCTTTGAGCCCGACAAGCAGGATCAGCAAGCTGACCACCAGCGACAGCACCGGCCGTTTGATGAAGAGATCGGTGAGGATCATCCGGCGCTCCGCGGCTCAGTAGGGGCCAGGCGTCGCCGCGAGCGGCGGCAAAGGATCGGGCGAGATCGCTACCTCGGCGCCGCCCTGCAGCTTGAGCTGCCCGACGGCGACTACTTTGTCGCCCGGCTGCACGGCGCCGCTTACGACGACGCGGCCGTTGATTCGTTCGCCGGTTCTTACGAACGTGCGCTCTGCGACGAGCCTCGTCTTGCCGTCGTCGCTTTTCTCCGGCTTGATGAGAAAAACGGAATCGCCGTACAGCGTATAGTCCGCCGCGGTCTCAGGAACGGTGAGCACTGGCGGCAGCGGCGGCAAAACCACGGTGGTCGTCGCGAACATGCCGGGCTTCAAGGCGTGATCGCGGTTATCGAGCGTCGCCTGCACGCGGATATTGCGGGTATCGGTCGAGATCTGCGGCTCGATGGTCGTGATCTTTCCTTCGAACGTGCGCCCCGGATAGGCATCGACGGCGACGCGCACCGACTGTCCGACCTTGAGGAGCGCGCTGTCTTTTTCGGTCGCCGTGAAGTTCACGTAGACTTGCGAGAGATCGGTCAGCGTCACGATTTGCGCGCCGGCGTTGATGAACTGACCAACCTCGACGTGGCGCACGCCGAGCTCGCCGTCGAACGGCGCGCGGATCAGCTTCTGCGAGATGATCGCCCGCGTCTTGGCGATTCCGGCAAGCGCCTGATCGTAGACCGATTGGTTCTGATCGACCGTCGCCTGCGGGCCGTATTCGCGCGTGGCCAACGCCTTGGCGCGGTCGAGCGCCAGTTCGGCGGCGATCGCCTGCGCCTGGAAGCCCGCCAGATCGCCGAGATCCGGATCGTCGTACAACTGAACGAGCGGATCGCCGACTTTGACGTGCGCGCCGGGCTCGAACATGATCTTCACCACCCGACCGCTGACGTCCGTGGTCACATCGACTTGGTGCACCGCTTGAACGTCGCCGATCCCGGTCAGGAGATGCGGCAGCACTTCCGATTTGATCTCGGCGGCGGAGACGACGATCGGCGGCTGATGCATGTGGGCGAAAAACTGCGCGATCATGTGATCGCGGAATGTGTTGAACCCCCAGATACCGCCGACCAGCAGCGCCATGAGCAGCGCGATGATCATGAACCAAAGCCTGCCGCGGACGCGCCGCCCGGCAGTCGGCGCCTCGTAGGCGGATCTAACCTCGGTTTCGCTCGAAATCGTCATCTCATGCACTTTCCAAAGAAAAATCCGTGAGCTCGCGCGGCACCGCACAGTCGGCGTGCGCGGCGATCGCATCTTCAGTGAGGCCGATTCCGCGCAACAGGAATTCGCGGACTTCGCGATCGAGTTGGGCGGCGTCCGGATACGCCAAGGGCGGAACCTGCGGCAGCAGCACTGCGGCCAGCGTGCAAAGCGTATGATGCAGGAACCAGAAAAGATCGCGCGGCGATGCCCGGCTCGGCTTGGCGTCTCCCGTCGCGATCGCCTGTGCCAGAGAATCGATGAAAATCGGCGCGACAAACTGCTCGACCTTGTCGAACAGAATTTGCGCGAACTCGCCGTCTTCGAGGAGACTCGAGAGCACCAGCCGCAGCTTCTCGTTGCGCTCCGCCGGCCCGGGCTTTGCCAGGAACCAGTCGATCATGCCTTGCACGAAGGTAACGAGGGTCCGCGTCGAAGGCGGCAGAGCGCGCAACCGCATGAGACCCGGATCGGCGTCGCAGACGTCCGTCAAAATCGCAGCGTAAATGGCCGACTTCGTAGGGAAATGCTTGAAAAGCAACGCCTCCGAGATGCCGGCCGTGTCGGCGATGCGGCGCGTCGTCGTCCCCGCGAATCCGTAGCGCGCGAAGAGTGGCAGAGCGCATTCGAGGATCTGCTGGCGGCGGGAATCATGGGAAAGCCGGGCGGCGTTCATGGTTGTAAGTGACCACTTACTTACCTGAATGTCAAGGGCCTCCATCGGGGCATCGAGTACCCTCCCCCCGCAAAGCCGGCAATCGCAACCGAATCCATCTTCCCTTCCCGCGCATCGTTCGATTTGCTCGAACGGCCAATCCGGAGCGAGGCCGCGCCCTAAGTTTCTTGGCGTTGCCGCGAATATCCGCTTCGCTTTCTTTCGCTCCCCGTGCCTGCTATCCCGCGCGCATGTTCAAACTCGAAAATATCCGCAACTTTTCGATCGTCGCCCATATCAATCACGGCAAATCGACGCTCGCCGACCGGCTGATCCAAATGACCGGCGGTCTGCCGGAGCGCGAGATGATGGCGCAAGTGCTCGACTCGATGGACATCGAGCGCGAGCGCGGCATCACGATTAAAGCGCAGACGGTTCGGCTCGAATATCGCGCCAAGGACGGCCAACTCTATGTCTTGAATCTGATTGACACGCCCGGCCACGTGGACTTCGCTTACGAAGTCTCGCGTTCGCTCGCCGCCTGCGAAGGCTCGCTGCTGGTCGTCGACGCCAGCCAAGGCGTCGAGGCGCAGACGTTGGCTAACGTCTATCACGCGCTCGACGCCGGCCACGAAATCGTGCCGGTGCTCAACAAGATCGACCTGCCTGCGTCGGAGCCCGACCGCATCAAGCAGCAGATCGAGGACGTGATCGGCCTCGACGCTTCCGACGCGCTGCTGATTTCCGCCAAGAGCGGACTGGGTGTCGACGAAGTGCTGGAGGCGATTGTGCATCGCCTGCCTCCGCCCAAGGGCAGCGCCAGCGAACCCACCAAGGCGCTGCTCGTCGATTCCTGGTACGACGCCTATCTCGGGGTTGTCGTCCTCGTCCGCGTCATCGACGGCGCGCTCAAAAAGAGCCAGAAGATTTTGATGATGGGCACCGACGCCCATTACGAGATCGACAGGATCGGCGTCTTCCGCCCGAAGATGGCCGACGTCGAGGAACTCGGCCCCGGCGAGATCGGCTTCATCACCGCGCAGATCAAAGAGGTCGCCGATACCCGCGTCGGCGACACGATCACCGACGAGAAGCGGTCGTGCGCGGCGGCGCTGCCCGGCTTCAAGCCGGCGCAGCAAGTGGTGTTCTGCGGGCTCTTTCCGGTCGATGCCGCCGATTTCAACGACCTGCGCGCCGCGATGGGCAAGCTGCGGCTCAACGACGCGAGCTTTTCTTACGAGACGGAGACTTCGGCGGCGCTCGGCTTCGGCTTCCGCTGCGGCTTTCTGGGCCTGCTGCATTTGGAGATCGTCGAGGAACGGCTGCGGCGCGAATTCAACCTCGATCTCATCGCCACCGCGCCTTCCGTCATCTATCGCGTCGTGCTGCGCTCCGGCGAGGTGATGACGCTGCACAATCCCGTAGACATGCCCGATCCGTCGCGTATCGAGCGGATCGAAGAGCCGTGGATCCGCGCCACGATCCTAACACCCGACGATTATCTCGGCGCGGTCTTGAAACTCTGCCAGGAGCGGCGCGGCGAGCAGGTCGACCTAAACTATGTCGGCGCACGCGCCATGGCGATCTATGATCTGCCGCTCAACGAAGTGGTATTCGACTTCTACGACCGGCTGAAATCGATCTCGCGCGGCTACGCGAGCTTCGACTATACGATCACCGACTATCGCGAGGGCGATCTCGTCAAGATGTCGATCCTCGTCAACGGCGAGCCGGTCGATGCGCTCTCGATGCTAGTGCATCGCGACCGCGCCGAGACGCGCGGCCGCGGCATGGCGGAGAAGCTGAAAGAGCTGATCCCGCCGCATCTCTTCCAGATCCCGATCCAAGCGGCGATCGGCGGCAAGATCATAGCGCGCGAGACGGTGCGCGCGCTACGCAAGGACGTGACCGCCAAATGCTACGGCGGCGATGCAACGCGCAAGCGCAAGCTTTTGGAAAAGCAGAAGGCCGGCAAGAAGAGGATGCGGCAGTTCGGCAAAGTCGAAATTCCGCAAGAGGCCTTCATCGCAGCGCTGAAAATGGATTCGTGATGGTCGTCATGGCTGAGCCTGACCCGGCCATCCAGGCACGCTGTCGGCAAGTACCTGGATACGCGGATCGAGTCCGCGCATGACGCGAGGCAGCGATAAATGATTCCGATAGCGAGCCGCGGTGAACGCCGCTAAATTATCCGGGCCGGCCAAGCGCCGCCGTTCGAGGAACGAATGTACATCATTGCCCGCAACATCCACGGCTCGGAGCGCGGCCGGCATTTGCGCTGCGAGGCGCTCATGGTGGATAAGAAAAGCTATACGCCGTGGCCGCCGACCACCGAGGACGGCTGGCGGCGCGCCTATAAGTTCCGCGACAAGCTGATGGCGGAAGTGGTCCGCCTCGAACTCGACCCGATGGGCGACCAGCTGCAGGTGATCGAGGCGGTGTTTATTCCGTGAGTCATATCGGCATTCCACTCGCCCGGACCTTACCCGCGAAGCGGGAGAAGGCCCGGGGTCCAGAAACTTCTGCGAAGTCTGGGTTCCGGCTCCCCTCCCGGATCAAGTCCGGGGATCGCTTTGGCCGGGAAAAGGTGAGCTCGGAAGATTCACTCCGGCTGAAAATTCATCGCCACGCCGTTGATGCAATAGCGCAGATGCGTCGGCGGCGGGCCGTCCGGAAAGACGTGGCCCAAATGGCTGCCGCAGCGACTGCAATGCACTTCGGTGCGGGTCATGCCGTGGCTGTGGTCGGCCGTCTCTTCCACTGCGCCCGGAACCGGATCATTGAAGCTCGGCCAGCCAGTACCGCTCTCGAACTTGGTCTTCGAGACGAACAGCGTCTGCCCGCAACCGGCGCAGGCGAACGTGCCGGCGCGTTTTTCGTAATTCAACGCGCAGGAGCCGGG
>JASHSB010000030.1 GCA_030036945.1 Methylovirgula sp.
TTCGCGGGCGAACCCGATCCGCAGAAACGGGCCGATATCGTCGCCTATCTGCGCACGCTGTCGGACAATCCGGTGCCTTTGCCGGCGGCGAAATAGGCGCCATACATTTCCGATCCTTAATCCTTAAGACGCTCCCCGATCTTGCCGACACGCGGCAAAAAGCGACATAATTCGCTGCCACCGCGTCCGCAAAGAGAGAGGCGAATTTTGCGCTTACCGGCCCGCCCGCAATTGTCGCGCCGTTCGGTCCTTCGCCTTGGCTCCGGCCTTTTTGTCGCCTCGCTTCCAACTTCGCGCATTTTTGCGCAAACGGCGCCGGCCGGCGGCGGCACGGAAACGCACGGCATCTCGACGTTCGGCGATCTCGCCTTGCCCGCCGATTTTGCGCATTTCGCCTATGTCGATCCGCGGGCGCCGAAAGGCGGGCAGATGCTGTTGCAGCCGGCGGGGGGAGGCCCAAACTCCAATCCGACCACCTTCGACACGCTCAACGTCTTCATCCTGAAGGGCGACGGCGCCGCCGGCATGGGGCTCATCTTCGATTCGCTGATGGTGGCCAATTCCGATGAGCCCGACTCGCTCTATGGGCTGGTCGCCTCCAAGGTGTGGATCTCGGCGGACAAGAATCTCTATCGGTTTTTCCTGCGCAAGGAGGCGCGTTTTCACGACGGCACGCCGCTGACCGCCCACGACGTCGCGTTCTCGCTCGGTATCCTGAAGGCGCAAGGCCATCCGGTCATCCGCCAATCGCTGCGCGATTTCGTAAGCGCCGAGGCGGAGGCCGACGACGTGCTCGCCGTACATCTGAAGCCCGGCCACATGCGCGAAGCGGCGCTTACCGTCGCCGGCCAGCCGATTTTTTCGGCGGCCTATTACGCCAAGCAGCCGTTCAACCAGACGACTCTCGAATCGCCGCTCGGCTCGGGTCCTTATAAGGTCGGCAATCTCGACCAGGGACATTTCATTTCGTTCGAGCGCGTCGCCGATTATTGGGGCAAGGATTTGCCCGTGAACGTCGGCCAGAACAATTTCGACACGCTGCGCTTCGAATATTTCGGCGACCGCAAAGTGGCGTTCGAGGCCTTCAAGGCCGCGGTCTATACGTTCCGGGAAGAGTTCACTTCGGCGATCTGGGCGACGGGCTACGATTTCCCGGCGGTGAAGGACGGGAGGGTGAAGCGCGAGACCTTGCCCGACCAACTGCCGCTCGGAACACAGGCCTGGTTTCTCAACATCCGGCGCGACAAGTTCAAGGACGTGCTCATTCGCGAAGCGCTCGGCTACGCGTTCGATTTCGAATGGACCGACAAGTTCATCATGTACGGCCTCTATCGGCGCACCGTCTCCTATTTCCAGAACTCGCCGATGCAAGCGTCCGGGAAGCCTTCGCCGGAGGAGCTGCAAATCCTCGAACCGTTCCGCGGCCGATTGCCGGCCGCCGTGTTCGATACGGTCTACGTGCCGCCGGTTTCCGACGGCTCCGGCGAAGACCGCACGTTGCTCCGCCACGCCAACGATTTGCTTTTGTCGGCGGGATGCAAGCGGCAGGGCTCCAGCCTGCTTTTGCCGGACGGCAAACCGTTCGAGATCGAGTTCCTCGATTTCGACAACGGATTGGAGCCGCATACCGCGGCCTACATTCGCAATCTGAACCTGCTCGGCATCGCGGCGCGTTTCCGGCTCGTCGATCCCTCGCAGTATAAGCAGCGCACCGACAATTTCGATTACGACGTGGTGACCGAGCGCTTCGGATTGGGCCTTACGCCGGGGGAGGCGATGCGCGAATATTTCAGCTCGGAGGTGGCCAATCTGCCGGGTTCGCTCAACGTTTCGGGTATCGCCGATCCGGTGATCGACGCGCTGATCGCCGAGGCGCTCGTCGTCGATACACGCGCCAAGCTCACCTTCATCTGCCGCTGCATCGACCGCATCCTGCGCGCCGGACATTATTGGGTGCCGATGTGGAACAAACCCAACCATCTCGTCGCCTATTGGGATCTCTTCTCACGTCCGCCGCGCGGCGCCAAATACGACATCGGCGTGCCCTCGACTTGGTGGCAGGACGCACAAAAAGCCGCCCGCATCAATCTTCCGAGCAATTAAGATGGCCGCCTACATCGCGCGCCGCATCCTTTTGATGATCCCGACGATCTTCGGGATTCTGCTCATCTCCTTCGTCATCGTGCAGTTCGCGCCGGGCGGCCCGGTCGAACGGATCCTCGCGCAGTTGCAGGGATTGAACACCAGCGCCACCGCGAATTTCAGCGGCGGCGCGGAGGCGCGCGCGAGCAGCGCGGAGTTCTCCTCCAAGTACCGCGGCGCGGAGGGCCTCGATCCGAAGTTCATCGCCGAACTCAACAAACAGTTCGGCTTCGACAAGCCGCCCGGCGAACGCTTCCTCCTGATGCTCAAGAATTATCTGCGCTTCGATTTCGGCAAATCCTATTATCGCGACGTGCCGGTCATCGAGCTGATCAAGGAGAAATTGCCGGTTTCGATTTCGCTCGGCATTTGGATGACGTTGCTTTCCTATCTGATCTCTATTCCGCTCGGCGTCGCCAAAGCGGTACGCGACGGCTCGCGCTTCGACGTGTGGAGTTCGGCCGTGGTGATCGTCGGCTATGCGATCCCGAGCTTTCTGTTTGCCATCCTGCTGATCGTGCTGTTCTGTGGCGGTTCGTTCTGGCAGATCTTTCCGTTGCGCGGCCTGACGTCGGAGAATTTCGCCGCGCTGCCGCTCCCCGGCAAGATCGAGGATTATTTGTGGCACGTGGCGCTGCCGGTACTGTCGCTGACGCTCGGCGCCTTTGCCACCGTGACCTTTCTCACCAAAAATTCGTTTCTTGACGAAATCCGCAAGCAATACGTCCAGACGGCGCGAATGAAAGGCCTGACGGAGCGCCGGGTGCTTTACGGGCACGTATTCCGCAACGCGATGATGATCGTCGTCGCCGGATTTCCGGGCGCGTTCGTCAACGCCTTCTTCGGTGGCGCGCTGCTCATCGAGACGATCTTTTCACTCGACGGCCTGGGACTTCTCTCTTACGAATCGATCGTCGACCGCGACTATCCGGTGGTATTCGCCAATCTCTATATTTTCGCGCTGCTCGGGCTCGTCGTAAATCTCTTGTCCGATCTCACCTACACCTGGATCGATCCGCGCATCGACTTCGAGACGCGGGAGGTTTGACCGATGAACCTGCCAGCGCTCTCCGGGCAAACGCCGAGCGAGTTCCGCGCTCTGGCGCCGCCGCTGAGACATCGCGGCTTCGTTCGCTTGACCCCGCTTAACCGCCGCCGGCTGCGCAATTTCAGCCGCAACCGGCGGGGGTTTTGGTCGCTGTGGATCTTTCTGTTTTTTTTCGTGCTGTCGCTGTTTGCTGAGTTCATCGCCAACGA
>JASHSB010000004.1 GCA_030036945.1 Methylovirgula sp.
TGAGGAGCGCGCCATCAGGCGCGCGTCTCGAAGGGTCGAGGGCAACCGTGTGCTTCTCGGGAGAAGTGGGTCACCGTTCGTTTGAGTGAGAATGATGTCGAGAGCAGAGCCTGGAATCGCTGAAATACTTCGTAGCGCGGCGCGCGAGCGCATCCTCATGCTCGACGGCGCCATGGGCACGATGATCCAGACGCATAAATTCACCGAAGCGCAGTTTCGCGGGGAGCGTTTCAAGGACTGGCGGCGCGATCTGCGCGGCAACAACGACCTCCTTGTGCTGACACAGCCGGATGCGATCCGCGCCATCCATCTCGGCTACACCGAGGCCGGCGCCGACATTATCGCGACCAACACGTTCTCTTCGACCCGCATCGCGCAGGCCGATTACGGCATGGAAGAACTCGTCCCGGAATTGAACCGCGCGGCCGCCCGCCTCTGCCGGCAGGCGATCGAAGAGGCACAGGCGAAGGACGGCCGCCGCCGCTTCGTCGCCGGCTCCATGGGCCCCACAAACCGGACGGCTTCGATCTCGCCCGACGTGAACAATCCCGGCTTTCGCGCCGTCTCGTTCGACGAATTGCGCGCCGCCTACGCCGAGGCCGCCGAGGCGCTCATCGAAGGCGGCGCCGACATTCTGCTCATCGAAACAATCTTCGATACGCTGAACGCCAAGGCGGCGCTTGTCGGCATCGACGACGTATTCGAGAAGACCGGCCGCAAATTTCCGATCATGATCTCCGGCACGATCACCGATCTTTCGGGACGCACCCTCACCGGCCAGACGCCGACCGCCTTCTGGCATTCGCTGCGCCATGCCAAGCCGCTCAGCGTCGGACTCAATTGCGCGCTCGGTGCGCGCGAGATGCGCGCCCATTTGGCCGAACTTTCGCGCATCGCCGATACACTGATTTGCGCCTATCCGAATGCCGGCCTGCCCAACGAATTCGGCCTCTATGACGAGAGCCCAGAATATATGGCGGCCCTTATTGGCGAATTCGCCGAATCGGGCTTTGTCAACATTGTCGGCGGTTGTTGCGGCACGACGCCGGCGCATATTCGCGCGATCGCCGAACGGGTGAAAAACGTGGCGCCGCGCGCCATCCCGGCGATACCGCCGCTGCTGCGCCTTTCGGGCCTCGAGCCTTTCACGCTCACTCCTGACATCCGCTTCGTCAACATCGGCGAGCGCACCAACGTCACCGGCTCCGCGCGCTTTCGTAGGCTGATCAAGGAAGGCGATTTTCCCGTGGCGCTCGAAGTCGCGCGCGAGCAAGTCGCGAACGGCGCGCAGATCATCGACGTCAACATGGACGAAGGCTTACTCGATTCGGAGCAGGCGATGACCAAGTTTCTGAACCTCGTCGCCACCGAGCCTGACATCGCGCGCGTGCCCGTGATGATCGATTCCTCGAAATTTTCGGTGATCGAAGCGGGATTGAAGACGGTTCAAGGCAAGCCGGTCGTCAATTCGATTTCGCTGAAGGAAGGCGAGGAGAAATTCGTAGCCCAGGCCAAGGCCGTGCGCCGCTACGGCGCGGCCGTGGTCGTGATGGCCTTCGACGAGAAAGGCCAAGCCGAGACGCGCGAGCGCCGCATCGCCGTCCTCGGCCGCGCCTACGCGCTGTTGACCGAGAAGGTGGGCGTGCCGCCGGAAGATATTGTCTTCGACCCGAACATCTTCGCGATCGCGACCGGTCTCGAGGAGCACAATAATTACGGCGTCGATTTCATCGAGACCGCGCGCGAGATTCGCAAGCGTTTTCCGCTCGTGCATATTTCCGGCGGCGTCTCCAATCTCTCCTTCTCGTTCCGCGGCAACGAGAAAGTGCGCGAAGCCATGCATTCGGTCTTTCTCTATCATGCGATCGCGGCGGGCATGGACATGGGCATCGTCAACGCCGGCCAGCTCACGGTCTATGACGAGATCGAGCCGCAACTGCGCGAAGCCTGCGAGGATGTGATCCTTAACCGCCGGCCGGACGCGACCGAGCGGCTTCTGGCGCTCGCCGAAAGCTATCGCGGCAAGAGCGCCGAGACGAAAGAGCGGGATCTTGCCTGGCGCGACACGCCGGTCGGAAAACGTCTCGAACATGCGCTCGTCGCGGGGATCGACGAGTTCATCGACGCCGACGTCGAAGAAGCGCGGCTTGCGGCAGCGCGGCCGCTCGACGTGATCGAGGGTCCGCTGATGGCCGGGATGAACGTCGTCGGCGATCTCTTCGGTTCCGGCAAGATGTTTTTGCCGCAGGTCGTGAAATCGGCGCGCGTCATGAAAAAGGCCGTCGCCTACCTACTGCCCTTCATGGAAGAAGAGAAAAACGGCGGAGCGCGGCAAAGCGCCGGAAAAATCCTCATGGCGACCGTCAAGGGCGACGTGCATGACATCGGCAAGAACATTGTCGGCGTGGTACTCGCCTGCAACAATTACGAGATCATCGATCTCGGCGTGATGGTGCCGGCAACTAAGATCCTGGAGACAGCGCGCGCCGAAAATGTTGATGCGATTGGACTTTCAGGCCTCATCACGCCGTCGCTCGAAGAGATGTGTTTCGTCGCCTCCGAAATGGAACGCCAGGGTTTCGATCTGCCGCTGTTGATCGGCGGGGCGACGACGAGCCGCGTCCATACCGCCGTGAAAATCCATCCGAATTATCACCGCGGACAAACCGTCTACGTTACCGACGCGAGCCGCGCCGTCGGCACCGTGCAATCTTTGCTCTCTCCAGAGGCGCGGCAGGATTATATCGACAAGGTGCGCGTCGAATATCGCAAAGTCGCGGATGCACATCAGCGCGCCGAACTCGACAAAACGCGCCTGCCGCTCGCGCAGGCGCGCGCCAATGCGCTTAAGCTCGATTTCTCAACCTATGCGCCGCCGAAGCCGGCCTTCACCGGCACGCGCATTTTTCGCAGCTACGACGTCGAAGAGCTCGTGCCATATATCGATTGGACGCCGTTCTTCCACACTTGGGAATTGCGCGGCCGTTATCCGGGCGTGCTCGATGATCCTGAACAAGGCCCCGCCGCCCGCCAACTTTACGACGATGCGCAGGACATGCTCAAGCGCATCATCGCCGAGCGCTGGTTCGATCCTAAGGCGGTGATCGGCTTCTGGCCGGCGAACGCCGTCGGCGACGACATTTGTCTCTATACGGGCGAATCGCGCGGTGAGGAGCTTGCGACGTTCTTCACGCTGCGCCAGCAATTGGGCAAGCGCGAGGGACGGCCCAATCTCGCGCTTTCCGACTTTATCGCGCCGGCTTCGAGTGGGAAGCCGGATTACATCGGTGCTTTCGTCATCACCGCCGGCGCGCGCGAGGAAAAATTCGCAGCGCGTTTCGCCAAAGCCAACGACGATTACCGCTCGATCCTCGTCAAGGCGCTGGCCGACCGCATCGCCGAGGCATTCGCAGAACGTATGCATGAGCGCGTGCGTCGCGAGTTCTGGGCCTATGCGTCCGAGGAGTCGCTCACCAACGAGGAACGCATCGCCGAGGCTTATCGCGGCATTCGTCCGGCGCCCGGTTATCCGGCGCAGCCCGATCATACCGAGAAGGCGACGATCTTCCGGCTGCTCGAAGCCGAGCGGCGCATCGGCGTCAAGCTCACCGAATCCTTTGCGATGTGGCCGGGCTCGTCCGTCAGCGGCCTCTATCTCGCGCATCCCGATGCCCATTATTTCGGGGTCGGCAAGATCGAGCGCGACCAAGTCGAGGATTACGCCAAACGCAAGAGCATGAGCGTCGAGGAGATCGAGCGCTGGCTCGCGCCGATCCTGAATTACGACCCAGTCGGCGCGCCAGTGGCGGCGGAATAGGCTTTTGTCATCGCGGGACGCGGAACAACGAAGCAATTCGGCTTTCCGATACCGCTAGATTGCTTCGCTTCGCTCGCAATGACGTAGACGTGCATGAACCACTAAATACAGCCTGGGTACATCCCGATCTCTACGAACGCTTGGCGTGATTAGCCCCATTCGTCATTGCGAGCGAAGCGAAGCAATCCAGAATGTTCTGAATCTGGATTGCTTCGTCGCTTCGCTCCTCGCAATGACGGAAACTACCGGGGTTGCGCCGTCAACAGATCCCGCAGCGTCTCGAGCGTCGATCGATCCGCGTTGCCATCGACACGCGCCGGCCGGAAATGGCGCTGAAACGCGGCGACGACCTGCTCCGTCTTTGCGTCGTATATTCCGCTGGCCTCGACGCCATAGCCGTAGGCAGCGAGCATTTCTTGCAGCGTTTTGACCTTTGCGCCTGTTGCGCCAGGCGAAAGTGGCACGTCATGGCCGATCGGATGCGGTCTGACATAACGGCCTACGTCCGCCGCGGCGAGCTTGTCCCAAGGAAAATATTCACCAGGATCGATCTTGCGGCCGGGAGCTATGTCGGAATGGGCGAGGATGCGATGCGGCGCGATCGCGCCGCGCCTCGCAATATCGCGGCAAAGCGCGATCACCGCTTCGATCTGCGCTTCGGGATAGGCCGTCGCGCCGAACGCGTGCCCGCCATTTTGGATCTCGATGCCGATCGAACCGGAATTCATGTCGGTCTCGCCAGCCCAATACGATTGGCCGGCATGCCAGGCGCGCCGCGCTTCCGGAACGAGCTGCAAGACGGAGCCCTCCTCCGCGATGAAATAATGCGCCGAGACTTCCGAGGCCGGATCGCAAAGTCGCGCCAGCGCTTCCGTGCCGCTGATCATGCCGGTGTAATGCAGGACGATCGAATCCGCCGTCTTGCCGCGGCGCGCGGCATGATTGGGCGAGGGATGCACTTCGCGGACGAGTGCGCTGTCAGGATCGAATAGGTTCATGAACGATGCAAAGGCTGCGGCGCGGCACGCGCCGCGGAAGAGTATAGCCGATCGCGCGTGGCAGAACCTTTGTTGACGCCCGGCCGCCGCGCGCCTATGTCGGCCCTGCCAGTCGGCCGGACGGCCGCCGCTTAGGCGGAGGAAAGTCCGGGCTCCACGGAGACACGGTGCCGGATAATGTCCGGCGGGGGCGACCCCAGGGAAAGCGCCACAGAGAAGAGACCGCCGGCCCGCAGGCCGGCAAGGGTGAAACGGTGCGGTAAGAGCGCACCGCGCGCTTGGCAACATGCGCGGCATGGCAAGCCCCACCGGGAGCAAGACCGAATAGGGGCGCGCGCGGCTCGCGAGAGCCGCAGGTCCGTCTCCGGACTGTCGCCCGGGTTGGTTGCTCGAGACGGCCGGCAACGGCCGCCCCAGAGGAATGGCCGTCGCGCGCGCGAAACTTCGCGTGCCATACCGAACCCGGCTTATAGGCCGGCTGGCATACTTTCTCCTATAGGAAACGGGCTGAGCATAGCGCCGCTTCCGCCGACCCTCTTCGACTGGGAGAGGGTTTTACGTCGTGTTAGTTGCCGAGCCGGCCGGCGGCGTGCGCCAGCATCATATAGACTTTGCCGGTCTCCGAGGTCAGATACGTGCGCGTCAAGCTGTCGTCGCGATCGTCGCGGCTCACGTCGGCAAGCAGCCGCTCGAACTCCTGCACGTAGCGATCCACCGTGTCGCGGAACTCGATGTCGCTGCGGTAACGGCGGCGGATTTCCTCGAAGGTCTGCGGACCGCGGCCGATGTAGAGTTGCCGCGAGAACGCGTTGGGCTCGCCGCGCCGGTAATTGTCCCAAGCCTCGCCGAGCGCGGCTTGGTCGACCATGCGGGCGATATCATGCGAGATCGCCTCCAAAGGCTCGTTCTGCTGCGGGGCGCGCGGCAAAGGCTTCGGCGGCTGCGCTTCCTCGCGCGAGGCACGGGCGAGAAGATCCGAAAGCCAAGTAGGCCCCCGGTCGCCGGCATTTGCCGGGCGCAGCCCGTTCGTCAGCGGCCGCACCGGCCGCGGGGGGTCGGCACGTGGTGCTTCGGCCAGCGCCGCTTCGCGTTCCGGGCGCGCCGCTTCCAGCCGACGCACCAATCCGGCCTCGGGCCGCCCCGCGCCAAATGTTGCAGGATCCGACAGATCGTATGAATGGCCGGAGCGCGCGACGATGTCCGTCAATTCGTTGAGCGCCTTGATCTGATCGGCGACGACCCGGCGCATGGCCGCGGTCTGCTCGGCCGTTTCCTGCGGCAGCACCACGGCATTGCGGCGCAATTCCTCGCGGGTCGCTTCGAGTTCGTTCTGGATCTCGCGCGATATGCCGCGCATCTCGTTCGCCGCCACTTCGAAACGTGCCGTCGATTGGCCCAAAATCGCTTCGATTTCGGTGTTCGCCTCTTCGTAGGCGGCATGCAGGAGCGCCGCGGTACGTTCGCGTTCGGTGCCGAGCGAGGACCGGATGTCGCCGAATTGCCGCTCGACCAAGCCGGCGGTGCTCTGCGACGTCTCCGCCAGGAAGGCGCCGAGCTCTTGCGCGCGGTTCTCGACGCGACGGAACGAGTCGTCGACGACCGCCGAGAAGGACGCCATCATCTGATCGAAATCGTCGCGCTGCGCTTGCACGGAGTTGAGGAGCGTTCCAAGCGCGCTGCGGCGTTCGTCCAAAGTGCGATCGAGCTCGACCTGCGAGCGAGAGAGGTCAGCCGCCGCCCCCGCCAGCGCCTGCTGCTGGTGGGCGATGGTCTCGTAGAGCGCCCTGGCGCTGCCGATCGTCGTCCCCGCGTTGGCGCCGAGATCTTCGATCTCTTTGGTGATGCCGGTGATCGCCTGTTGGAACTGCTGGATGCGCGCCGCCAACCCCGTCTCGATCGACTTGAAGCTTACGTCGGCGTTGGCGATCATGTCCTGCAGAGCCGCATTTCGGTCGCCCAGTGCACCGATGGTCGCGGCCATTTCCTGTTTCAGCTTTTCGTTGGTGTCGACCAGCGCCTGCACGGAAGCCCCCGCGTTGGCGGCCAGCGTATCCTTGAAATCGACGGCGGACCGGGCCAGCGACGCCGTAAGTTCAGCCTGCTTCTCCGCGAGGTGTCCGACAAGGTCGGTCCCTTTCGTCTCAAGCACGGCGTGAATCTCATCCGACCGGGCGCGCAGGCTTTCGCTCAAGTTACGGCCGCGTTCGTCGAGCGCCATCTGCAGCTCGGAGAGGCGGCTCGCAAGTGTCGTGCCGATGTCCGATACGCGGGCGGCGAGTACGCCGCCGATTTCGCCGATCCGGCCGGCGAGCGTCGTATCGATGTCGCTCGAAGCCTGCGCGAGCAGCGTCTTCAATGCGTCGGCGCGACCGGCGAGCAGCCGTACGAGTTCGCCGGATTCCTTGTCCAAGGCGACGCCGATATTACTCGTGTGGCGCGCGAGACTCTC
>JASHSB010000031.1 GCA_030036945.1 Methylovirgula sp.
CGCTTTTGCGGCGTTCGACGCGGCAAGCCAGGCGGTGGAGCAAGCCTTGCGGGTCGCCGCGCATGACGCCGGCGAATTGGAGCGGGTCGAGGAACGGCTTTTCGCATTGCGCGCCGCCGGGCGTAAATACGCGGTTGGCGTCGATTCGCTTACCGCTCTCGCCGAACGCATCGCCGCTGGCCTCGCCGTGCTCGACGCCGGCGAAGCGCGGCTGCGACAACTCGGCGAAGCGGTGCAAGCGGCGGGCGCCGCATATGAGCGGGAGGCGTTGAGTTTGTCGGCGGCGCGCAAAGGCGCGGCACGCGATCTCGAAGCTGCCGTCAACGCCGAACTTGCGCCGCTGAAACTCGACGGCGCGGAATTCAGCGTCAAATTCCAATCCGAAGTCGCCGCGCCCGGTCCCGACGGCATCGATCAGCTCGAGTTCTGGGTGCGGACGAATCCGGGCACGATTCCCGGTCCGCTCGCCAAAATCGCCTCGGGCGGCGAGCTTGCGCGGTTCATGCTGGCACTGAAGGTAGTGCTCGCCGACCGTGGCTCGGCGCCGACCTTGGTCTTCGACGAGATCGACACCGGCGTCGGCGGCGCGGTGGCGGATGCCATCGGCCAGCGTTTGGCGCGGCTCGCCGCCGAGGTACAGGTCCTCGCCGTCACCCACGTGCCGCAGGTGGCGGCGCAGGCCGACGGTCATTTTCGCATCGTCAAAGACGCGACCGACAAGGGCAAACGCGTCGCGACGCGCGTCGCGCATCTCGCCGAGGACGGACGCCGCGAAGAGATCGCGCGCATGCTGGCCGGCGCCACGGTCACCGAAGAGGCACGCGCCGCCGCCGGCCGGCTCCTGGAAAGAACCGGCGATCCGGTGAACCCGCCCTAGCGCAAGCCGAAGCGTAGTATTTCTGACTCCTGCCCCGGTTTGCCGGCAGCGAGTTTCTGCGGGCAACCGTAACGACAAAAGGCTTGTCGCCGACGCCCATCCTGTGTTCTTTCCCGCCAAAGGGACCGTTTGGGTCGCCGCATCGAGGCGCATGGGAGGAAAGATGAAGCGGCTCATCGTTATCGGCCTTGCAATCCTCGGCCTCTCGACGCCGCTCGCCGCCGCGCCGCTTCAGGACGGAGCTAGCGCGTACGCGCACGGAGATTACGTGACGGCGTTGAAATTGCTGCTTCCTTTGGCGGAGCAAGGGGACGCTTACGCGCAGGCCAATCTCGGCCTCATGTACGCCAAGGGCCAAGGCGTGGCGCAGGACTTTGCGCAAGCCGCCAGCTGGTATCGCAAGGCCGCCGAACAGGGGAACGCATTCGCGCAAGGCAGCCTCGGCCTGCTTTACGCGACCGGGCAAGGAGTCGCGAAGGACGATACGCAAGCCGCAGACTGGTATCGCAAGGCCGCCGAACAAGGCGACGTCGCGGCGCAGGCCAATCTCGCATCGTTGTTGGCAAAACCGGGCGCTGCGCAAAACCTCGGCGAGGCGGCGACCTGGTTCCGTAAGGCGGCGGAGCGCGGCAACGTTGCCGCCGAGGCGAATCTCGGCCTGCTTTATCTCAAGGGCCAGGGCGTCGCACAGGACTTGGCACAAGCGGCCGACTGGTTTCGCAAAGCGGCGGAACACGGCGACCTGGCGGCGGAGATCAATCTCGCGCAGCTCGCCGCCAAGGGTCAGGGCGGCGGCCAAGACGCCGCGCAGGCAGCGATTTGGTTCCGTAAGGCCGCCGAGCAAGGCAACGCCTATGCCGAAAGCACGTTGGGACTTCTCTATGCCAACGGCAAAGGCGTGCAACAGGACTTCGCGCAGGCCGCACACTGGTACCGCAAGGCGGCCGAGCAAGGCGATCTGGCGGCGCAGGGAAATCTCGCGGCGCTTTATGCGACCGGCAAAGGCATCGGGCAGGATTTCGCGCAGGCCGCGGTCTGGTACCGCAAGGCCGCGGATCAGGGCGACGCCGCCGCTGCAACCAACCTCGCCTATCTCTATGCCAAGGGGCAAGGTGTCCCGCAGGATTTTGGTAAGGCGGCGGCGTGGTACCGCAAAGCCGCCCAGCTGGGCGTCGTCGCGGCGCAAAGCAATCTCGCCGTGCTCTATGCGAAGGGCCAAGGCGTGTCGCAGGATTTCGCGCAAGCTGCGCAATGGTATCGCAAAGCGGCCGAGCAAGGCGACGTAGCGGCGCAGAGCAATCTTGGCCTGCTCTACACGGAGGGAAAAGGCGTATCGCGGGATCCCGCCGAGGCCGCCAAATGGTACGGCAAGGCGGCCAAACAGGGCGACATGGCCGCGCAAAGCAATCTCGGCCTACTCTATGCCACCGGCCAGGGCGTCAAACAGGACGATGCCGAAGCGGCGCAATGGTATCGCAAAGCGGCCGAACAAGGCGAAGTCGCCGCGCAGGCCAATCTCGCGCAGATGTATTTGCACGGCAAAGGCGTGGCGCGCGATCCGGCCCAGGCGGCAATCTGGTTTCGCAAGGCGGCCGAGCAACGCGATCTCGCGGCGGAAAGCAACCTTGGCCAGATCTACGCAAACGGCGAAGGCGTAAAGCAGGATTACGCGCAGGCCGCGCAATGGTACCGCCAAGCAGCGGAGCGCGGCAATCGCTTCGCGGAGAGCAGCCTTGGGCTTTTCTATGCGAAGGGAGAAGGCGTGAAACAGGATTATACGCAAGCAGCCGATTGGTATCGCAAGGCCGCCGAGCAAGGCGATTCCTTCGCGCAGACCAATCTCGGCTTTTTCTATGCCAACGGGCAAGGCGCGCCGCAGGACTACGTGCAGGCGTACAAATGGTTCACCGTGGCGGCGTCGTATTCCACGAATTCGGAATATCGCGACAATGCCACCAAGAACCGTGACATCATGGCCGACCGGATGACGCCAGAGCAGATCAAGCAGGCGCAGCGCCTCGCCGCCGAATGGCGGCCGGTGAAGGCGCCGTAAGCTGGTTCCCCTCTCCCCATGAACGTCAGCGAATGAGGGAGAGGGTTAGGTGAAGGGCGGGGGGATTGGCTGCAATGTCGTGGCTAATCGTCCTACCCCTCACTCCTGCCCTCTCCTCGCAAGCGGGGAGAGGGAGCGCGCGCTCCCTCGCATTCCGGAAACTACCCCTCAGTGCGCCAGCCGTTCCAGCAAATCGCGGACGTGCACCTGATCGGTCTTGTAATTGCCGGTCAGCGTGTACATCACCAGGTTGATGCCGCCGCGCAGCGCCAGCTCATGCTGGCGCGCGCCGCCCGGCACGAGCGGATAGAGGCTCTCGCCGTCCGGTTCGCTCGCCCAGCCCGCCGCGAGATCGTTTGAGGTGATGACGATCGGCGAGACGCCGTCACCGGCGCGCGCCGGTCTCGCGCCGTCAGCGGGATTGGCGGGAGGCAGCGCCTCGATCCATGTCTGGCCGATCTCGTAGCGGCCGACGAATCCGTCGATCAGGTAAAACGTCTTGGTGACCACATGATCGGACGGCACCGGTTCGAGCTCCGGCACATCGATGCCGTCGAGCAAATGCCGCAGCCACGTGGCCTCCGGCGTCGGCGGCGCGCCGGCATGCGCCGTCAGCGCGTCGCGCGTATCGAAGACGATCGTGCCGCCCTGTTTCATATAAGCCGCAACTTTGGCCTTCTCGGCCGCCGACGGTTGCGGCCGGCCGGCGACGATCGGCCAATAGAGCATTGGATAGAAAGCGAGTTCGTCGCGCGCCGGATCGACGCCGACCGGATCGGCGGGAATAAGCGCGGTCCGTTGCGCGAGGACCTGCGACAGCGTCGTGAGCCCGTCCTTGCTCTCCTCGTCGACTTGCGGATCGCCGCTCACGACATAAGCGAGCCTTGTATTCAGCGCCGCTTGAAGATCGTTCTGCGAGGGTGAGGGGTCGGCGTGTTTCGGGTCGGCGCGCAGCGAGCTTGGCGAAAAACTGCACGCGAGGCCGATCATCGCGAGCGCCGCGGCAGCCCGTCCGAAGCGCCGCGCAAGGCCGCCGGAGAGCCAGAGCGAAGCGAGCGCGTCGGCGATGAACAGCAGAAATGCGACGGCAAGCAGCGCCGGACGCAGATCGATGGGCGCCGCCTGCCGCAACGGCTCGGAGGCCAAGCCGCTTGCGAAATAATCCGCGGCGCGCAGCGTGTCGTCGGCGCGCAGCGCGTTGACGGCCAGCAATTGATCGGAGGCCCCATAGAAGCCCGGCGGGTGATCGGCATCGCCCGCCTGCCCAAATGTCACTGGAACCGACTTGGCGGTCGGCGGCGGCGTGCCAAGCACGCCGAACCCGTCAAGCGTGCGGACCGGCGGCACCGTTTGGGCTTTCTCCCCTTTTGTCTCCGCGGCATTCGCGCTTGCGCCGGAAAGGTCGACGACCTTGCGCAGCATCTCCACGAAAAGGCCGGAGATCGGCAAATCGGACCAAGTCGTGTCAGCGGTGACATGAAAGAGGACGATCAAGCCTCTGCCGTCTTGGCTCGCGGTAACGAGCGGCGTTCCGTCGACGAGATGCGCCCAGGTCTTGCCCGGTAGATCGGCATCGGGCTCGGCGAGCACTTGCCGGCGCACCGTCACTTCGTCGGGAATTTCCAGCCCGAAGAACGGACTTTGCGCATCGAAGGGTGCCAGCCGCTTCGGCGTTTCCCAGGAAAGCGCGCCACCGAGAATGCGCCCGCCGCGGCGCAGCCGCACCGGCACGAGATCGTCGGAATCGGCCGCCGCGAGCCGCGTTCCGGCAAAGCGCAGCAGAATACCGCCGCTCTCGATGAATTGCTTCAGCCGATCGTGGTCGTTCTGCAGAAGATTGCCGACGTCGGCGAGAATCAGCACACCGACGTGCTCGTCGAGGAGCGCGGCAATCGGATCGGGCGTTCCCGGCCGCGCCTCGCGCACGTCGGCAAACGGCATAAGCGCCTTGCGAAGATAATAGTTCGGCGCAAGCAACGGCAGCGAAAGATCCGCCGTCTCGCCACTGACGATTCCAATCCGCCGGCGCTTCCAACGCTCGTCGAGCAGCGAAACCGCGCCCGCCGAATGTTCGTCGAGAATTTCCAGCCGCGCGATATCGTTGCGCAGATCGGTCGGCAGGTCGAACTTGGCGCTCGTCTCGGTGGAACTCGTTGCGCCCGGCTCCGAAAAGTTGAACCGCGCCTCCCCGAGGCCGCGGCCCTTCAAGTCGAGCGCCCGCACGACGCCTTGCGCGGGGCCGTGCGCCGAGCTGCGCAGCACGCGCACGCCGAGTTCGCCCGATTCGTTCTTCGGGCCGGCCAGCGCGCGCACCGCTTGTCCGGTCGTAATCAGCACGGCGCCCGGCGCAAGGCGCGCCAGTTTTTCGGAGAATTCACGGGCGTCGCCGCGCTCCACGCCATCGGCGATCCAGACCGCCACCGCCTTCGGCTGCGCAGCGATGAAATTCGCAATCGGCACGAGCAAGGCCAGCCGATCCGCGATGAACGGCATCGGCTTGATGGAGCGCAGGCGATCGAGCGCCTGCGCCGCATCGGTCGCGAGAATCTCGCGTCCGCCATCGGAGGTCGCGGCGACGCCGACGATCTGACCGCGCCGAGCCGCCTCCTCGATGCGTTGCATCGCCGCCGCCATGCGCAGATCCCAGTCTGGCGCCGCCGCCCAGCCATCGTCCATCACCAAAAGTAGCGGGCGGCTTTCGCCGGCCGGCAGCGGATTGAAGACCGGACCGGCCATCGCGAGAATGATCGCCGCGGCGATCGCCGAGCGTAGGAGAAGCAGCCACCAAGGCGTATGTGCCGGCGTCTCGTCGCGCGGCCGCAGGTCGAGAATGAGGCGCAGCGGCGGAAACGGCACGCGGCGCGGGCGCGGCGGGGTGACGCGCAGCAGATAGTAAAGCGCCGGGAGGCCGGCGAGCGCGACGAGGACGGCCGGAATCGTGAAGGCAAGCGGCAATCCGAACATCAGCCTGCAACTCTCGCGAATTGCGTCGGATCGGCTTCAAGCCGCACGCGCAGCGCCAGCAAGGCTTCCGACGCCGGCCGATCCGTGCGGTGCGGCAGAACGTTCCAGCCGCGCCGCCGTGCCGCGCTCGTGACGGCGTCGCGATGCGCCGCGAGGCGAACGACATATTCATCGCGAAAGCTCTCCGCCTGCCCGACCCGCAGGCGCGCGTCGGAATCGACGTCGAGAAATTCCGTGTGGCCGACGAATGGAAAGGCCTCTTCGACCGGATCGGCGATCATGATGAGATAACCGCGTGCCCCGCGGCTCGAGAGGACATCGATCTTCTCGGCGATAGCGGCCGGATCGCTTAGGAAATCCGAGATCAGAATCGCTTGCGTGCGCGGCGCCAAGGTCATGCTCGGCGGCAACTCGGCGGACGCGAAGCCGGACATGCGCTCCTCGGCGAGCATCGCCTCGGCGAATCGTCCGACGATGTCGCGCGCCGCCATCGGCCGCGTCAGTCCCATGAGCCCCACCCGCTCGCCGCCGTGGACGAGAAGATCGGCGGCGGCAAGACCGAGCACCAAAGCGCGATCGAGTTTCGATTGAAGCGCCAGTTTCGAGATAAACGCCATCGAGGGCGAATGATCGATCCAGATCCACAGCGTATGGGCACCCTCCCACTCGCGTTCGCGCACGTAGATGCGATCGTCGCGCGCCGAGCGGCGCCAATCGATGCCGGCCGTCGATTCGCCCGCGACAAACGGCCGGAATTGCCAGAAGGTCTCGCCGCTGCCCGCCACGCGCCGTCCGTGCACGCCGTGCATCACGCTCGAGGCGATCTCCTTGGCAGCCACGACGAGGCTCGGCAATCGCGCCGCCAAATCGAGCGCCGTGCCTTCGGCGGCCGAAGATACTTGCCGCTCTTCGGCCGTAAGCAGGCGGGCGTCGCTCATTGCCGCGCCAAACGGCCGCTAAGGCGCTCGATGACGCCGGGAACCGTCTCGCCCTCGGCGCGCGCCGCGAACGTAAGCGCCATGCGATGTTTCAGAATCGGCGCGGCGAGCGCGATCACGTCGTCGAGCGAAGGCGAAAGACGTCCGTCGACCAGCGCCCGGGCGCGCGTCGCGAGCATCAAAGCCTGCGCGGCGCGCGGCCCCGGCGCCCAAGCGATATGCTGGGTGACGGCAAACTCCCCCTCGCCCGGCCGCGCCGAGCGGACCAGATCGAGGATGGCCTCGACGACCTGCTCGCCGACCGGCAAGCGCCGCACCAGACGTTGCGTCGCGACGAGCTCGTCAGCCGTCATCGCCGGCTTTGCCTCGGAATCCTTGTCGCCGGTGGTCTCGATCAGGATACGCCGTTCGGCGGCGCGATCCGGATAGGCGACGTCGATTTGCATCAGAAAGCGATCGAGCTGCGCCTCGGGAAGCGGATAGGTCCCTTCCTGTTCGAGCGGATTCTGGGTGGCAAGAACGTGGAAGGGATGCGGCAGATCGTGGCGCTCGCCTGCCACCGAGACATGATGTTCCTGCATCGCCTGAAGCAGCGCCGACTGCGTGCGCGGGCTGGCGCGATTGATCTCGTCGGCCATCAGCAGTTGCGCGAAAATCGGGCCCCTCACAAAGCGGAAGCTGCGGCGCCGATCCGCCGTCTCTTCGAGCACTTCGCAGCCGAGAATGTCGGCCGGCATGAGATCGGGGGTAAATTGAACGCGGCGCGCGTCGAGGCCGAGCACGCGGCCCAAGGTTTCGACGAGCTTGGTCTTGGCGAGTCCCGGCACGCCGACAAGCAATCCGTGGCCGCTGGAGAGAAGCGTGACCAGCACTTCCTCCACGACCTGTTCCTGGCCGAAAATAACCTCGCCGATCGCCTTGCGGGCCGCCGCGATGCGGTCGAGCGCCATTTCGGCGGAGCGTAAGACGGCGACCTCAAGCGAGGTCGGATTGGCTTCCTGCATCACGGTCCCACTTTGTTGGAGGATAATCGGGGTTCATGGCCCAGATTGGGCTCGAAAGCCAACATTTCCATGGGGCGCCAGCGCCCGGGCTGCGGCTTTCGTACGCCGCCCCCAAAGCTGCGCCGTGGAACATCATAAAAGACCGTGCCGAAACAATGACTTGCCCCAAGCCCACAAGTTCGGCGGCCGCGTCGCGGCTCGCGCCCGAGCACCCTGCCGACAACCGCCGCGATCTGCTAAGAGTGCGGCATCGCCCGGAAGCCGCCCATGAGCTACCTGAAAAACATCATGCAGCCCGGAGAAAACGTAGTCTTCGACGGCCGCTTGCATTGGATCATCTACCACAAGGCGATCTTTTTTCTGATTTGCACTGCGATCGCCATTGCCGCCGCGGTCTATTTTCGCGAGACCAATTACCGCTGGGCGATATCGCTCATTCTGGTGATCGTTTTCGCGCTGCTCGCCCTGGTCTTCGCGGCACACGCCTGGTGGCGGAGTTTTACCACGGAAATCGCGGTGACGACGGCGCGGGTCATTTACAAGACCGG
>JASHSB010000032.1 GCA_030036945.1 Methylovirgula sp.
CCGTAAAGGCGCATCAGGTTGCGGCCGTGGTGGGCGATCTGCCGGCGGTCCTCGGACCCGAAAGCGCCGTCCTCACCGCCCAGAACGGAATTCCTTGGTGGTATTTCTTCAAGCACGGCGGCCCTTACGAAGGCACGCGGTTGGAAAGCGTCGATCCCGGCGGCGTGATTGCCGATCATCTGCCGATCGACCGCGTCGTCGCCAGCATCGTCTATCCGGCGGCAGAAATCGAACGTCCCGGCGTGATCCGTCACATCGAAGGCAATCGCTTCTCGCTTGCCGAGATCGACGGATCGAAGAGCGAGCGGGTCTCACGCATTTCGGAAACGCTCGGACGCGCCGGATTCAAGGCGCCGATCGTCACCGACATCCGCGCCGAGATCTGGACGAAGCTTTGGGGCAATTCGAGCTTCAACCCAATCAGCGCGCTGACCCATGCGACCTTGGAAGATATCTGCAAGTATCCCCTTACGCGCGCTCTCGCGGAAGAAATCATGCGCGAAGTGCAGGCGGTCGGCGAGGTGCTCGGCATCCGCTTTCGCATCCCGATCGAGAAACGCATCGCCGGGACCGAGGCCGTGGGGGCGCACAAGACGTCGATGCTCCAGGACATCGAAGCCGGCCGGCCGATCGAAGCGAACGCGCTACTCGGTTCGGTGATCGAACTCGGCCGTATCGTCGATGTCGCCACGCCCCACCTCGATAGCGTGTACGCGCTCGTGAAACTCCTCAACGAAACGCTCGCCAGGCAAAAGGGACGGCTGGCCGTGTCTCCGGAAACTCAGGAGCGGCCCAGGGAATCGAGATGACTTCACGCACGCTGCAACGGCTTCTGTCTTTCGGGCGCGGCGACGCGTCCGTATTCACGGCGCCCAGCGCCGAGGCCCTGACCTACGACGGCCTGCGCAAGCTTGTCGCCGATACGATCGCTGCTTTGAACGCCTTCGGCATCGGCCGCGGCGATCGGGTCGCCATCGTATTGCCGAACGGCCCGATGATGGCCGGCACGTTCATTGCCGTCGCCTCGGGCGCCGTGACGGCGCCGCTCAATCCCGCCTATCGCGCCGAAGAATTCGAATTCTACCTACGCGATCTCGGCGCCAAGGCGCTCGTCGTCGAAGCCGGAACCGCTTCCCCAGCCGTGGGCGTCGCCAAAAAGCTCGGGATCGACGTGCTTACGCTTCACCCGGGCCGCGGCGCGGGCGTTTTTACGATTTCCGGCAACCAGAAGGACGCGCCGATGCGCCGCGGGTTTGCCGAGCCCGACGATCTCGCGCTCATCCTTCACACTTCCGGCACCACCTCGCGTCCGAAGATCGTGCCCTTGACACAGAGCAACGTCGTCGCCTCCGCCGAGAATATTGCAAACTCCCTCGCATTCTCTGATCGGGACCGCGGGCTCAATATCATGCCGTTGTTTCACATTCATGGATTGATCGCCGGTCTGCTTGCGCCGCTGTCGCGCGGCGGCGACATCTTCTGCACGCCCGGCTTCAATGCCCTGAAATTCTTTGCGTGGATGGAGGAGGCAAAGCCCACTTGGTACACGGCGGTCCCGACGATGCATCAGGCGATCCTGGCACGCGCCGGTCACCACAAGGAAGTCATCGCACGGCATCCGCTCCGCTTCCTCCGTTCATCGTCGGCGCCGTTGCCGCCGCAAGTCATCGCCGAGCTCGAGACGACGTTCGGCGCGCCGCTCATCGAGGCCTACGGCATGACCGAGGCGGCCCATCAGATGGCCTGCAATCCGTTGCATGGCGTCCGCAAACCCGGCAGCGTCGGCGTGGCGGCCGGTCCGGAAATCGCCGTCATGGGCGAGCAGGGGCGGCTGCTCCGGCCGGGAGAGATCGGCGAAATCGTCATCCGCGGCGACAACGTCACGGCGGGCTATGAAAACAATCCCGCGGCAAACGCCGCGGCTTTCGTCGACGGCTGGTTTCGAACCGGCGACCAAGGCGTGATGGACGCCGACGGTTATGTGAGCCTGACCGGCCGCCTCAAGGAGATCATCATTCGCGGCGGCGAGAAAATTTCGCCGCGCGAGGTCGACGAAGCCCTGATGGATCACCCCGCCGTGCTGCAGGTCGTGACTTTTGCGATCCCGCACGACAAGCTCGGCGAGGACGTCGCCGCGGCGGTGGTGCTGCGCGACGGCGCGGCGGCCAGCGAGGCTGAGCTTCGCGCCTTCCTCGCCGAGCGCTTGGCGGCGTTCAAGACGCCGCGAAAGATCGTCTTCCTGGCGGAGATCCCCAAGGGCGCCACTGGAAAACTGCAGCGCATCGGGCTCGCGCAAAAGCTCGGGCTCGCCTGAGCGGCGCGCTATTGTCGATGCGCGCATCCATGTCCTAAGCTCGCTTCCTACAGGAGGCGTCCCATGGCCAACCCGTTTTCCGTTTCATTCGCGCCGCAGCGGCTCTGGCAGGCGATCAACCCCTTAACCACCTACCAGCAAGGCGCGCAGTTCGGCGCCGTCAACATCGATTTGGGCCAGACGCCGAACCCGCAACTCGAACGCACCCTGCTCGGCGAAGTCGGCAGCTATGGTCGGCAACTCGGCCGCATCGGCGACGCGCTCGAAGTCATCCTCAATCACCTCACGCTGGATGATCTCGGCAAAGCCGAGAAGGACCGCCTGCAGATTTTGCGCGGCCAGCTTGCGCAAATCCGCCAAATCAAGCAGCGCGCCGAGGAGAAGGTCTAGCGGCCGCTATTCTCGTAGATGCGCGATCCGCTCCGGCACCGGCGGATGCGAGTAGTTGAACGCGGCATAGAGCCAATCCGGCGTGAGGGTCGCGAGATTGTCGCGCGTAAGCCTGGTGAGCGCGGCGATCATCGCCTCGCCGCCGACCAGCGACTTCGCGAAATCGTCGGCCTGGAATTCGGCGCGCTGCGAGAGATGATTCATGAGCGGGGAAATCAGGTGCGAGACCGGCCCGAGCGCGATCCACACGATGATCAAAACGAGACCCGGTTCGTCCGGCAGCGCGAACGCGCGCGGCAGCGTATCCGTGGCGAAAGCCCAATGCAGAACGATAAACGCCAGCCAGGCGAGAATCGCCGTCTCGACGATGCGCAGATATACATGCCCGAATTTGTAGTGACCGAGCTCGTGGGCAAGCACCGAGAGGATCTCATCGCCCGCGTGCTTATCGAGAAGCGTATCGAAGAAGACGATGCGCTTCGCTTTACCGAAGCCGGAGAAATACGCGTTGCCGTGCGCCGAACGCTTCGAGGCATCGATGACGAACAGGCCTTTCGATTCAAAGCCGCATTTGCGCAGCAGCGCTTCGATGCTGATCTTCATCGGGCCGTCCGGCATCGGCGTAAACTTGTTGAAGAGCGGCGCGATGAAAGCCGGATAGACGACGATCGCCGCGACTATTACCGCCATCAGGCCGCCCCAAGCTAGAATCCACCAGTAACCGGGCAGCCAGCGCCGCAGCGCGAAAAATCCATAAAGCAAGGGCACGGCAAGCGCCAATTGTAGCGCCATTCCTTTCAGCTGATCGAACACGAACAGCATCGGCGTGGTGCGATTGAAGCCGAACCGCGCTTCGAGCCGGAACGTGCGGACGAGCGCGAACGGTAGATGAAGGAAATACGAAATCGCGCCGACCGCGATCGCCAAGGCGACGCTGCGGGAAAGTCCCGGCGGCACGGGATGGGCGATGGCCGCGTAGACAGGCGCGAGCAGCAACGCCAACCAGATCACCGCCAGCGCCGTATCGAAGAGGCTCTCGCCCATCGCGAGCCTGGTGCGGGCCAGCGTGTAGTCGGCGGCGCGTTTGTGTTCCTCGATGCCGACTTCCGCGGCAAAAGCGGCCGGAACGCGTTCGCGATGCGCCGCAACCACCTGCGCCTGGCGTCGCTCCAGATAAAGGTCGAGCGCGCCGGAAAGCAGAACAGCGGCAAAAATTACGCCCGCGACGAGATTCATGAAGTTCTTCCCAAGAGCCTAAATCCAATGTAGGTCAAATGGCTTCCGTTTGGAGTCAAGTCTTTTGCGCCGAAATGGCCAGGGAGGACCCGGCGCGTTCTAGGCCGGGGAACGCCGGATGAAACAAGATACCGATCTCAAGCTCGTCCGCAGCGATGCGCCGGAGAACGTTCATGCCTTGATGGCCGCGCTCGGCGCCGCGGCGCGCCGCGCGGCGCGCGTGTTGGCGCTCGCCGCGACGGACACGAAGAACCAGGCGCTCAAGGTCGCCGCCAAAAACATCCGCGCGCGCACCGGCGAAATCCTCGCGGCCAACGTCAGGGACATGGATGAAGCGCGGTCGAGCGGGACGAGCGTGGCCTATCTCGATCGTCTCAAGCTCGACGCGCCGCATGTCGAAGGCATGGCCAGAGGTCTCGAAGAGATCGCCGCTCTGCCCGACCCGGTCGGCCGGATTCTGGCGCGCTTTTCGCGTCCGAACGGACTCGTTATCGATCGCGTCGCGACGCCGCTCGGCGTCATCGGCGTCATCTTCGAAAGCCGCCCGGCGGTGGCGGCGGACGCCGGCGCGCTTTGCCTCAAATCCGGCAATGCCGTGATTTTGCGCGGCGGTTCGGAGAGCTTCCATTCCGTCGCGCTCATTCACGAATGTCTCGCCGCCGGTCTCGTGGCCGCCGGCGTGCCGGAGGCAGCCGTCGCGCTCGTTCCGGTCAGAGACCGCGCCGCGGTCGGCGATATGCTTGCCGGGCTTGCCGGCAACCTCGACGTGATCGTGCCGCGCGGCGGCCGCAGTCTCGTCGCGCGCGTCGAAGCGGAGGCGCGCGTGCCGGTCTTCGCGCATCTCGAAGGCATCGTTCACGTCTATGTCGATCGCGCCGCCGATCTTGCCAAAGCGACGGCGATTGTGCGCAATTCCAAGCTGCGCCGTCCCGGAATCTGCGGCGCCGCCGAAACGCTGCTGATCGATCGCGCCGTCGCGCCGACGCATCTGGCGCCGCTCGTTGAAATGCTGCTCGACGCCGATTGCGCGGTACGCGGCGACGAAGCGACGCTGCGCGTCGATCCGCGCGTCGCGCCGGCGACGGAAGAGGACTGGACGCGCGAATATCTTGATGCGATCATTTCGGTGCGGCTCGTCGACGGGCTCGACGCGGCGATCGCCCATATCGAAACCTACGGCTCGCATCACACCGACTGCATCGTCACCGAGAACGGCGAAGCGGCGGAACGTTTTCTGCGCGAGGTCGACTCGGCGATCGTGCTGCACAACGCCTCGACGCAGTTCGCCGACGGCGGCGAGTTCGGCTTCGGCGGTGAGATCGGGATCGCCACGGGACGTATGCACGCGCGCGGACCCGTGGGGCTCGATCAGCTCACTTCGTTCAAATATCGCGTTCGCGGGATGGGTCAGATCCGGCCGTGAAACGCGCCCGCCGGCATGGCTAGACGCGTGCGCGCCCGGCCCGCTCTGCCGCCGCATGCGCTGGGGCTGAAAATCGGCCTCTTCGGCGGCAGTTTCAATCCGCCGCACGAAGGGCACCGCGCCGCGAGCCTGATTGCGCTGCATCGGCTTGGGCTCGACGCCGTATGGTGGCTGGTGAGCCCCGCCAATCCGCTAAAGGACCCGCGCGATCTCGCTCCGTTTCCGAAGCGGATGGCGGCGGCACGCGCCGCTGCCCGGCATCCGCATATCGAAGTGAGCGGCATCGACGCGGAGATCGGCGCGCACTACACTTACCAGACGATCCGCTATCTGAAGGGCCACTGCCCGGGCGTCCACTTCGTCTGGATCATGGGGGCCGACAATCTCGCGAACTTTCATCGTTGGCAGCGCTGGCGGGAGATCGCCGCCGCCGTCCCGATCGCCGTCGTCGATCGGCCCGGAGCGACACTTGCCGCCACGCACGCGCCGGCAGCGGTAGCGCTTGCGCCCTATCGGCGCGACGCGAGCCAAGCCCGCGTCTTTCCGCTGCGGAAGCCGCCGGCAATGATGTTTCTCTACGGGCCGCGTTCGACGCTTTCATCGACGGCGCTGCGTTCCCCGAAGCCGTGAGCCACGCCTCAGATATACTCGGCGAGAAAATCGAGGGTGCGCCGACGCGCCAAATCCGCCGCCGCCGGATTGTAGCTGGGCCGCGCCGTGCAGTTGAACCCGTGCTCGGCGGGATAGATATGGATCGTAATATCGGGATGCGCGCGGCGGATTTTTTCGACATCGGCTAAAGGGATGCTTTTGTCACGATCGCCGAAATGCAAAAGCACGGGACAACGAAGCTGGCCGACGAGCATGTTGGCGATTCCAGATCCGTAATAGCCGACCGCCGCACTGATCCCGTCGACATGCGCCGCCGCCGCATAGGCGAGCGTGCCGCCCCAACAATAGCCGACGACGCCGACCCGGCCCGCTTGCGCCGCGGCTTTGACCGCCGCCTCGATGTCGGCGAGCGTATCGCCGAGGCTCGTTTTGGCGCGGATCGCGATTCCCTTCTGCACGTCCGCGGCGTCGTAGCCGAGCTCGATGCCGGGCGCGACGCGATCGAAGAGCGCCGGCACGATGACATGATACCCGGCGGTGGCAAAATCGTCGGCCACGTCGCGGATATGATGGTTGACGCCGAAAATCTCCTGGAGAACGACGAGGGCGCCGCGCGTATTGCCGTCCGGGAGAGCCTCATAGGCACTGATCTCTACGCCGTCCTTGGCTGCCAGTTGGATCATGCGCCCCATTATCAGCCCTCGTCGTGCAAGCGGACGATTTTCATTCGCTTGCCCACTCCTCGATTCCCGCGCCCTCAAGTTTGGCGGCCGCATGGGCCACCGAACGGCCGCCGAGCCGCAAATGCGGCGCAATCTCGGCCAGCGGAACGAGAACGAAGGCGCGGTTGAAGAGTTCCTTGTGCGGCAGGTTCAGTTCCGGCACCGCAAGCGCCACATCGCCATAGAAGAGGATGTCGATGTCGATCAAACGCGGCCCCCAGCGGACGGTCCTTTGGCGGCCCATATCGACTTCGATTTTTTTTACCGCGGCGAGGAGCTGGACGGGATCGAGCCGGGTCAACGCCAGGGCACAGGCATTGGCGAACGGCGGTTGGTCGAGATAGCCCCAAGGCGCCGTCTTATAGATCGAGGAGACGGCGGTAACTTCGATCGCACCGCTTTCCGCGAGCCGACGCAACGCCGCGGCGATATTTCCTGGCCCGTCGCCGATGTTGCTGCCGAGCCCCAAGCCGATCTCGATCGCGTCGCGGCCGCCCGTGCCACTGGGATCAGGCGTGTTCGATGGCATCGTAAACCTTGAAGGCGGCGACGTGTTCGGCCGCGTCATGGACGCGGAAAATCGAGGCGCCATGTACCGCTGCTATGAGATTTGCCGCAAGCGTGCCGATCAGCCGACCGTCCACGCCCGCGCCAAGGATCGGTCCGAACAGCGATTTGCGCGAGACGCCAACGAGCAGCGGCAGCCCGTAAAATGCGATGAGGCCATCGAGACCGCGCAAGGCGGCAAGATTCTGCTCCTTGGTCTTGCCGAAGCCGATGCCGGGATCGAGGATGACGTGCCGGCGCGGAATGCCGGCGCGGTCCGCCGACGCCAACGAGCGATCGTAGAAGCGATGCATATCGTCGATGATGTCGATCTCCGCATCGACGCTGTCGCGATTATGCATCACGACGACGATCGCCTGGGCTTCGGCCACCGTATCGGCCATCGCCGGATCGCGCTGCAGCCCCCAGACGTCGTTGACGACGACCGCCCCCTGCTGCAACGCGTGCCGCGCCACGGCGGCCTTGTACGTGTCGATCGATATCGGCTTGTCGGTCGCGCCGATGACCTCGGCAAGCAAGGGTTCGAGCCTGGCAAGCTCCACCTCTTGCGCCACCGGAACATGGCCGGGACGCGTCGATTCGGCGCCGATGTCGATGATATCGGCGCCCTCGGAAGCGAGTTTGCGCGCCTGCGCCAAAGCCGCCTCGCGCGTTTGGAACTTGCCGCCATCGGAAAACGAATCCGGCGTGACGTTCAAAATTCCCATGATCACCGATCGCGTGCCGATCAAGGCGAGCAATTGATCGCGTTTCTGCTGCATAGGCCCAGGATGCTCGAGCAAGGCGCACGCCGGTTTCAGGCCGCGGCGGGCGGATGCGGCGCAATCTAGCGCCGCGCGCCGCCCCCGGCTACCGCGGCCTATTTGCCCGCCGGCGCCATCGGCGAAGGAGCTCCCCGCATCGCCGCCCCCGGGGCGGCCGAAGCGGCGGCAGACGGCGCGGCGGGAGCGGCGACCATCGCCGGCACGGGGTGCGACACATCCCAGATACGGGCCGTCAAGTCGAACGAGGCATCGACGACGTGAATGCCGTCCGGGCTGTAGCGGACGTGGTTGACTTCCCGCCCATGCCCGGCAAGGACCATGAGCGGTGCGCCCGTCGTGGCATCCCAGATTCGCGCCGTGCTGTCGTAGGACGCCGTCGCGACATGTTTGCCGTCCGGACTGAAGCTCGCGAACATCACCGCCCTGCTGTGGCCCGACAGCGTCATGAGTCGCGCGCCCGTATTGGCGTCCCACAGAATGCCCAGCTTGTCGCTGGAGCCGGTGAGAATCTTTTTTCCGTCCGGGCTATAGACCGCGAACTCGACGGCGCGCGTGTGGCCGAGGAGCGCCGCCACCAGGTTGCCGGTATCCGCGTCCCAGATGCGCGCCGTCTTGTCGGTCGATGAAGTCGCGATCCGATGTCCGTCGGGGCTGAACGCAACTCCCGAAATCAGCCCATTATGGCCTGCAAGCGTGAAAACCAGATTGCCAGTCGCGGCATCCCAGACTTTCGCAGTGTGATCGCTGGACCCGGTTAAAACGCGCCTGCCGTTGGGACTGAAAACGGCGTGCATGACCGGCCCTGTGTGGCCGTTCAATACCGCGATCGAAGCGCCGCTATTGGCGTCCCAAATTCGCGCCGTCGAATCGCGCGCCGCGGTGACGATAAATCTCCCGTCGGGGCTGAACTCGGCGTCTTCCAACGGGTCGGTATGCCCGCTGAGCGTCAACAGAACCTTGCCGGCCTTCACGTCCCAAATCTTGGCCGTGTTATCCTGCGCGGCGGTCAACGCGCGGCTTCCGTCCGGGCTGAACCGGGCGGTCTTGATCGCCTCCTTGTGGCCCGCCAGGGTTTGCAGGAGCGCCCCCGAACGCGCGTCCCAGATCTTGGCGGTCTTATCGCTCGACGCGGTGATGACGAGTTTCCCGTCGGGACTGAACTCGGCGTCGGTGAGATCGGAAGTATGCCCGGAAAGCGTGACGAACCGCGCCGTTTCCGTGCCGCCCCGCGCGCCGGTCACGGCGAGCGGTAAGATTGCAAATACCGTCAGGGCAAGCGCCCCATAGAACAAAGCCGCGCGCGACCGTCCGCGTCCTGCCGATTGCCGATCACCGCGAAGGAAGATGCTTTTCATCTTCTTGATCCTTCTGCGTTTGTTATTGAGTCCTTCCGCGTTCGAGGACTGGGTTCGGACCTTTGGCTCGCGCCGCCGGGCCCGCGCGGTTGCCGTTACTGCGGAGTGCTGCAATCCTTTAGCTGGTTGCGCTCGACGGAGAAGACCTTGCCTTCCTCGACATGGAGCGCCTTGGCGAAACAGACGCGGCCGCCCTGAAAGGTCATCCGCGCGTCGTAAGAACCCGTCGGCACGTCTTTGATCGCCAGACGCTCGTCGTCGTCGACGGAGTCGTCTTTGTCGTTTTTGCATTGATCGGGGCCCCACTTCGTGGTCCCCGCCGGCGCCAGCTCGAACTTCACGATCGTATCGCCGGTAATGTTCCAAAACTTCGTCTGCGCGGCGGCCGCGGCGCCGGAAGCGCCAAAGATCGTGAGGAGGCCGCAACACAGCAGCGGCGCGACTTTCGACGACGTTCCGTAAAACATACGCGACACTCCCAAGCACTTACGGCAAATCTTTGATTGCCTAGGGCCGCACGACGAGACCCCAAGGCAGACGGCCGACCGGCACGGATTTTTCCGCTTTTAACGAGGCTACGTCGACGACGGTAATGTCGTTGGTGAGACCGTTGGCGGAATAGAGCTTCGAACCGTCCGGGCTCAGCGTCGCGTGCCACGGACGCTGGCCGACAAGGACGTAATCGATCACTTTGTAGCTGGCGGTGTCGACCACGCCCAATCGGTTCGCCTTGCCGAGACAGACGAAGGCGCGCTTGCCGTCCTTGGTGAAGTTGATGCCCACCGGTCCGATCAATTCGGGGCGCACGCCGGGGATCTCGAAACTGATGATTTTGACGATCTTGCGAGTCTTGGTGTCGATCACCGTGACTGTTCCGCCGACCTCGGACGATACCCAAACTTGCGAGCCGTCGGCGGTAAACTCCGAATATCTGGGGCGCGAGTCGACCAGAATGTTCGCCACGACCTTGTAGGTCTTCGTATCGATGAAATGCGCCATGCTGGTCGATTCCGACGTCGCGACGACCATGCCTCCGTCGGGACTCACGCCCATTCCTTCCGGCTCGACGCCGATCGGCACCTCCTGCGTTACCTCGCCGGTTTTGTAATCCATGATGGTGACGAGACTGTCGTCTTCGTTGGCGATGTACAGAATTTTGCCGTCGGGAGAGATGTTGAGAAGCTCGGGATCCGGCCCGGAATCGAGCAGGCGCGTCACCTTCAGCGCGTTGGCGTCGATTACCGCGAGCTGTGCGTCGTCTCCGAGGCAGACGACGATGTCCTTCTTATCGGGCGTAATGATGATACCGCGCGGCCGATGCCCGACCGGAATCGTTTTTACCGGCTTCAGACTCGCGCCGTCGACGACGGTAACCGTGTCGTCCTTTTCGTTGGTGACGAAGATCAAAAAATCTTTCGCCTGCCCGAACGAGACTCCGATAAACGCCGGAACCAAAGAGGCCGACGCGAAAAGTAGAACAGTCCGGCGCGTGATGTGCATCGCTCAGCTCTATCGAATCATTTGTTCAGCCGGCATTTCGTCTCAGGCTGGTCGTAGCCCAGCGAGTCAGTCAGATATTTTGGGTGCAGGAATCCCTCTTGCGGCGAGATCGAGACGAGTTCGGTCGGATCGACGAGCAGGACAGGCTGCCGCAACTGCAGATCCCAGTTCCTGAAGTTCATCGGTTCGCCTTTGTAGCCGTCGACGCCAAATCGATCCGAGAGCAGATAAGCGCGCACGTCGATGGGCTTTACAGAGTTGATATGTATGATGGTTTCGCCGATGGAACGAACCCCGAGCCAGGCCGAATAATCGCGCTCCGTCATGATCCGGCCGACCTCCCGCTCGAAACGGTGTTGCAATTGGGTTCCGCCATATTCCTCAAACGGCCTCGCCCAGGCAACGGCAAAGAGTCCCTGGGTTCCCACGACCGGCCGCGGGTCCCAGGTGCGATACGGCAGATAATCGCCGAACGTTTCGCTCTCGTCCGCGACGACAACGACATCGTAAGGCGGAGCGCTCTGCGTGAGCAGCGGCATCTGCTGCTGGACCTGTTGGTGGCCCGTATCGGTCCGCCGCGAACCCGCCGCATAGGTGTAGGAGCGCTCGTCCACGATCTTGGCGCCGAGCCGCGTTGCGGCGCGCTTCACCGCCGCCGCATAGCCGAGATCGTCGGGGTTCTTGCCGGTCACCAGCAGCCAGCGCGTCCATTTCTTCCAGACGAGATATTGTCCGAGCGCGTCGGTACGCATCGCCCAGCTCGGCAGGATGTGGAAGACGTTCGCGCGGCAATCTTCCTGGCGCAAACTGTCATCGCTGGTGCGGACGTCGAAGATGAGTGCGTCCTTCGCCTCCGGCATGTCGGCGAGCGCCAGGAGATCGGGCTTCTCGAGATCGGCGAGGATGAACTTTTGACCCGAGGCAAGTGCCGCTTTGGCCTTCGCCTTGAAATCATCGTCGAGGCTCAGGACCATCTCGGAAAGATGGTAATTTTGGTTGAGGAACCGGCCCGTCCGATTGGTGTCCTCAGTCCCGATCCTGGCGCCTTGGATGCCCTTATCGGTGACGATCTTTTCCACCAGCGAAAGCGGCGGCGGTTCCATGTACTGGCGGCTGAGATAAAGGATGTTCACCTGCAGCGGCGCGGGCGCGGCGGGCGCTGCCGCGGGCGCAGCGGCCGGCTGCTGCGCGGCGCCCGAAACGGTGCCTGCAACAAACAGCAGCAATCCGCCCAGCGCCAGCAGCACAAGCCCGCTTGCCCACTTACGCGCCGGCAAGCTCCCGAACACCCATCCTCCCCGCCGACGCACGGCCTTTCTCACATTCACCAGTGCCTCCGCTTCAGACCGCCCGCTATCTGGTCGCGCGGGCAATCATCGGCAACACTCACTATTTCTGATGGGTGTTCTGATATGCCTGGATTTTGATCCAGGTGATGATCTTCCAAAGATCGTCGTTGCTCTTGAGAATGTCGCCGAATGCAGGCATCGGCGCGACGATGTTTTCGATCGCCTGACGCGAATAGCCTTGCTTCTGCAGATCGACGGAGCCCAACGCGATGAGACGGAACAACGTATCGTCGGAATCGCCGTAGATCCACACGCCGTTGGTGATCGGCGGGCACATCCCTCCGCCTCCGCCTCCGCCGTGGCAGCCGGGACAGGCGGCGCTCAAAAACACCTGATGACCTGCGTCGGCCGCCTTCTGATCGTGGCTGTCTTCCTGCGCGGCATAAGGGTTCTTGAGCGACCCCTTCGGTGCCTTTTGCGCGGTCTCGAGCAGCGACGTACTCGCGCCGGCGGCGACAGGCGCCGCCGCATTCGGCGCAGCGGCCGGCGCCGCGTTCTGGGCCACGGCGCAGGTCGCGAACATCGCACCAATCGCGAGCCCCAAACCGAAGGTAATTTTGCGTGCGTGCGGAACCATAAACCCTCCTCCATCCTGTTGCAGGTCATGCCTGCGACAACGCCTCCCGGGGGCGTTTTCAGCCGCGTCGCGACTTACTTTGTTAACTTGTTGATTCTGCAACGGAAATTACACGCCACTGTTCATCTGCATAGCGCGTCGGAACATTAGGGAATGTCTCATTTGCCGTTGCTATTGGCTTGCTGCATCAGCCGAATGAGGCTGACGACGGTATCATTGCCGTTTTGGACTGCCATGTCGAGCGCCGTTTTGCCGTCCGGCGACTTCTTGTTCGGATCGGCACCCGATTGCAAGAGAAGCCCGACGGTCGGCGTATTGTTATGCGCGGCGGCCAACATCAATGCGGTCACGCCCGAATCGCTTACGGCGTTCACGTCGGCGCCGTGCGCGATCAAGGCACGCACCACTTGCAAAGCGTCGGGATAATGCGGGTCGAGCTCCAAGTTCTCCAGCTCGTGGCGTTGGCCGGAGATCGAGACTTCGTATGGCTCCCTGCCGGCAGCGACCATCAGCGGCGTCAATCCGAGTTTGGTGCTCTTCGTATTGATGGGAACGCCAGCGTCGATGAGTGCCAGGGCGGCCTTCATGTTGTCCTCGGCAATTGCGAACGCCAGTGGTGTCGCTCCTTCCGAAGTCTGCGCTTCCCGGTCGGCGCCATGCGCCAGCAGCACTTTCAGCGTACCTACGTCGTCCTGCATGACGGCCTCGAGCAAGGGCGTCATACCCTGGCCGCCGTGCCCGTTCACGTCGGCATGATGATCGAGAAGAACTTTGACGAGGTCTGGATCCCTCTGCAAGGACGCAATGTTTAGAGGCCGGTCGCCTTGCACGTTCGGCTTGTTTACGTCGGCACCTTTGTCGAGCAGGAACTCGACGCGCCGCATGTCCGACGCAAGGAGCGCGTTATCGAGTTCCTCATCGACGTCGGCACCGGCGGCGAGCCAAGTCTTAAGCTGATCCAGGGTCACCTCGGGCTTGTCGCTGGAAGGCGGCGGCGGCGGCGCCTGCGTATAGATGCCATGCGCCGGCAGATCGCCCGCGACCGTGCAATCGCTGCATTGCACGAGCGGAACGCCGTAATCGCGAAGGACTTTCTCGATCTCCGCCTTTTTCGCTTCGAGAGTCAGGTCGATCTTGTACTTGAGAACGTAATCGGACGGCTGAACGCCCAGGCCGAGCTCGAATTCCAGCGGGATTTGGTTTTCCATCAGGTTGACCGGCTGAATGACGATGGGCACCTTTTTGACCGCCTTGTAATAACCCGCGAACGGGCCCCACACCGCCGCCATGTCGAGCTTGCCGTCGATGACCTCCTGAACCTGATAGGACGGCTGATGCTTCGGATTGAGATCGGCGTCGTGGCTCAGCGGATGCACCACGAGATTGTTCTCGATGCCGTGCTCCTTCAACACTTCGCGAATTCCAGAGGTCTCGTAAACGCCGATCTTCAGCTTCTTGAGACGCGGATCGTCCAAGCTCTTGATGTTATAATCGTGATCGGCGCGATACACGAAAACGTAGGTAGTCTTGTAGATCGGCTCGGACAACAGCGCGCCCTCATAGCCGACCGGCAGATCCAAGAGCACATCGCAGTTGTCACTTCCCGGTTCGGTTCCGAAGGTCTGCCTGATGAACCCACGCTCGATGTAGGGGAGCCAATAGTAGCTGACGTGCGTATTCATCGCGGCCGCCAAGATCTCGACGATCTTATTTTCATAGCCTTCGCCGCGCATATTGGAGAGCGGCAAGTTGCCGGGATCGGCGCAGACCCGCAATTCGGATAAGGTCTCGCGCTGCGCCGCGGCCTTGAGGGCGGCACGATCGCCGGAGTTGAGAGGCTGGTAGGAATCGATCTTGCGCAGCGCGTTTGCGAGCGCTTTGTCTTGCCTGGCCATGTTGCGTTGCTGGATCGCGCTCCGCTGTGCCGCATCCTGTTGCGACGTAGCTTCTTGCGCCGAGCATGGAATAGCCAGGAGGCCCGCTGCGGCGATTACGAGAAATTCGAGCGCCGGTTTGACGCTCCTTAGCGGGAAGAAACTCATTTGCGTGATGCGATCCGAGGCCTGAACGCAGCCTTACTTGGAAAAACTAATTGACGCCCGAGCCGGAGGCTCGGGCGTCAACAGGGCATTCAGTAGATTACACCCTTACTGGTAGACGCGGAAGGTGGAAAGCATTCCGCCTTGCGGGATCAAAGACAGGCCAGCCGCCTTGGTCATCGCCGTCGCGCCGATCGCACCGAACTTGTCGTTGAGATCGAGGCCAGCGGTGACGGGCAGACCGATCCAGCCGCCAATGCCCGACAGAACGGACACGTACTGCACGCCGTTCACCTTCCAGGTGATCGGGTTGCCGATGATGCCCGAGCCAAGCTTGCGCTGCCAGAGGATCTTGCCGCTGTCGCGATCGACGGCGCGGAAGTCGCCGCCAAGGCTGCCGTAGAACACCAGACCGCCATCCGTATTGAGCGTGCCGCCCCAGTTCGGATACGGATCCGG
>JASHSB010000033.1 GCA_030036945.1 Methylovirgula sp.
GTGATCACCGTGATGGGCGAAGCGCCGATGGGCGGCGACGCCATCGAAGTGACGATGGACGAGGCGCCGCTGACCGAGGCGTTGCATAAATTCGCGACGCATATTTTGCGGATATCGCTGGCGATCGCGGCGATCGTCGCCACGCTGGCGGTCGGATCGCTCAATTTCATGGTGCTTCGCCCGATGCGCCGGCTCACAACCAACATCACCGAGTTCGGCGCCGATCCCGAGAACGCGGCGCGCATTATCGTGCCTTCCGGCAGCCGCCACGAGATCGGCTGCGCCGAGGAGGCCTTGGCGACGATGCAGGATACGCTGGTGCGCGAGCTTAACCAGAAGAAACACCTGGCGGCGCTCGGCCTCGCCGTCGCCAAGATCAATCACGATCTGCGCAACATGCTGGCCTCGGCGCAATTGCTTTCCGACCGGCTTGCCAACGTCACCGATCCGCTGGCGCAGCGCTTGGCGCCGAAGCTCGTGGCGACGCTCGACCGCGCCATCCGTTTCTGCCAGGCGATCCTGACTTATGGACGGGCGGCCGACGAAGCGCCGAAGCCGCGTCTCGTCGGTTTGCGCGCCATCGTCGCGGAGGCGGCCGAATCGGTCGCGCTCGGCGGCCCAGCGCGCGTCGAGATCGTCAACGAAGTCGCCGAGGATTTCGAAGTCTGGGTCGATCCCGAGCAGATGTTCCGGGTGCTCATGAACCTGATCCGCAACGGCGTCGAGGCTTTGGACCGAGCCGGCCCGGCGCGCGGCCGCCCGGCATGCGTGACGATCAGCGCCGCGCAGCGCGCCGCGGGTTCGGTGATCGAACTCGCCGACACCGGCCCGGGCGTGCCGCCCAGCGTTCGCGCGCAGATTTTCACGCCGTTCTCGGATTCGGCGCGGCCCGGCGGGTCCGGCCTAGGTCTGGCGATCGCCGCCGATCTGGTCCGCGCCAACGGCGGCAAAATCGGCCTCGAACCGGACAGCGAAGACGAAGGCGCGCGGTTCCGGATCATCCTGCCGCAGCGCCCGGCGAGCGGCAAAGCCTGATCCGGTTGCCAGCCTCGCGGCGAGCCGCTAAACGGGGCCAATCCCTTCCGGCGGTCCTGAAGAACGGTTTGATTCGGCAGCCGGAACGGCGCGCGCCCGTAGCTCAGCTGGATAGAGCACTAGACTACGAATCTAGGGGCCGGGGGTTCGAATCCCTCCGGGCGCGCCAATCACGAACACTGGGCACTCCGGCCGGAACGGCCCTTCGCCCATCACGAGGCGTTCGAGGACGGCCCCGGCGTCCGTAAATGCGGATTTCCCTGTCGTCGATCTTCACCTTATCGCTCACGGCGCGCAAATAGGCGCGACGGAAAGCGGTGTCTCCCGACAGCACATTCTCTCGCATCGTCGCCACGAACGATGCGATCCTATCGGCGGTGATCCGGGCCTCCGGGCGCATTTCGCCGACCGCCCGGTCGAAGGCGGCCTGCGCAATGTCGCGCTCGGTTTTTGCGGCAGCGATACGATCTTTCAGCGTCGGGTCATTGGCGTCGGCAACGCCGTTTTCAATCGCCTGATAAAGTCGCCCGAGCCGGCCCTCAGCATCGGTGAGCTTGCCGCGCAATGCGGCGAGTCGAGCCGCAAGTCGCGGCACATTCCGTCGGCTGAGTTGGATTGGCACATGGCGCGCTCCTCCAGTTGGGATCGCGCAGGTGTAAGCTGGATGTGGCGTTGGCTAGATTCGGCCTGCGCGAATCGCGGCTGTCAGCGCTTCCGCTTCCTTGTGTCGTTTGGAGCCGGTACCCGCCGCCAGGATTCTCTCCTGGTCCGTCAGATCAGACAGAAAGCGAAATCCTTCCGTCACACGGGAAATCATGCTTCGGAGATCGGGCTTCTGGTCCTTACGCAGGAGATTCGTAAGGTCAGCGATATCGTAATCGGCGGCGCCGCGTACCCGCTCACAGAAGCGAGCATAGTCGAGGGCGCCACCGCCGCTCCAGAGCTTCAGCACCGCCAGCGAACGAACGAGGTCTCGGTTGAACGGCCGTCCGGCGATCTCCGAGAGATCGTGCAAGTCGCGGATTTTCGACGTTGGCTGGCGGCGCGGATTTTCTCCGACACTGCCTCCTCGAAGGCGAGCGAAGGAATGGTCGCCGGAACGAAGTCAAGGAGCTCAAAATATTGCTGCTCGATCTGAAGTAATGCCGCGACGGGAAGAACAGGTTCCTCGCGCAGGCTGAATTGTAACTTGATGGCAACACCATGTTCGTTGCCAGCGTGAGAGCAAACCGGATTGGCGGCGCAGCCTTCGTCGGTCTGGTACCAATCGTTGTCGTCAAGATGAAAGCCGATCCCCCGATAGGGCTGGCTGAGGGCGTCGAGGACCATCACCATGAGATCATCGCGTTCAATGTCGCTCCGGAGCGTAAAGTCGAGATCGGTCGACAGCCGGCCGCGCGGACCGAACACCATTTTGCGCAGCATGGTGCCGCCCTTAAAGGCCAGGTGCTCGGCAATCCCTTTCTCGACAAACAGCTGCAGCAGATGCGTGAGGATGACATCGATTTCGATCTTGCCCATATCCCTGGCGCCAGACCGAACGGCAATGCGGCGCAGATCGTTCGCGCTCAGCATCACTGCCACTCCCGCGGCTTGATGCGGGGTACTTCCGCGAGCAGGTCGTCGCGCCGCGCATGCACATAAAGCCCCCAGGCGGCGACATAGCCAACATCGCCCTCGCGGCGCTCAGACCGCCCGAAATGCGAGCGAAAGCTTTTAGGGATGGCGTCACGCAAGGAATTGCGGACCCCGTCGGGCAACGGCCTTTCGACGAGATCAGAAAGGAAGCCAAGGCGCTGAAGCAACGCCTTCGATTTCATGGACAGGGCCGCCGCAAGCAAGCCCTGCGGACTGACTTCGGCAAGCGCTTTGTGCGTGATTCGCGTGAGTTCGGCGGGACCCCCGGCGAGGTCCGGCCGGTCAAGACAATCGACTAGGGTCTTTTCCGGCGTGGAAATAGAGACGAACCGGTCATAAACCTTGTAGGTCTTTTGGCCGAAGAACTTATGTCCGGAGAGCCTTACGAAGCGGACCTCACTGCCCTCAATCGTCCGGGATGGGGTCTGTCGCAGAACCGCGACGAAGACGGTTGCCGGCGCTTGCGTCGTGAAGCCGTGATATGCCGACGCCGACCACCATCCGATATAGGAAGGCTCGACGGCAGCAGCGGCGAGGGCGAGAATGTTGTTCTCGCCAAGATTTTCGGGACCGTATTCGGGCGGGAGCAACATATATCGGCCGCCGACGATCCGGGACAGCCACCCCTTGCGGAGAAGGTTTCTGATGACCTTGCGGGCCGAATTTTCCGAACCAAGAAGATTAAGTACGTCCGCCGCGGACACGACTGTCCGGCCCTGCTCTCTGAAGGTCAGAACGACGCGGGACTCGGCAGGTCCCAATGTGCGGAGATTGGAATCCATCTGTTTTTGGCCTTCGAAGGGCTAGAATGATATATAGAATCATCTGGAATAGGAAGGTAAACAAGTGCGTAAGATGAATTTATATTATAATTTAGCCTCATCAGGGCCGAATCAGTTTATGAACCAATCGCAGGAAGCAGCTTGCAAGCCCGCAGGACGCGGCTAAGAACATAAAGAGAACGCATGGGCTAAGATTGACGATGGGATATGAAGGACGGGCGGTTGCCCAATTTCGTGCTCGACTTCTGCGAAGGCGGTAGCCGGATCGTTACCAATTTGGCCTTGCAGAAAAATCGTCTATTTCTGCCACGTCTGGTCCCTTACCGAACTTAGACGACCTATCATCCGCCAAAAGTTCGAGGCCTGGGAACTCGACCCCGTCCTCCCCTACCTGTACCGGGAATTCAAAAATTACGACCGCTCGCCGATAGTAGGCAGGGCGGCACGGCTCGACCCCGTCAAGTGGCAATTACCGCGTAGTCGAATATAATTTCGACTCGGAAACAGATTCGCTTCTCCACAGGATTGTGGGCTTCTATAGTCGTCTCAGAATGGGCGATCTTGTCGAATTGGGTCATGCGCCGGGAGGTCCGTGGTGTGGAATCACCGCGGCGCGGTCAATCCGGGCATGAAGATCGACGACAGCAAGATTGTGCAATTTTATTCGAAAGCACCGCGTCCGTTCTCAATCCAATGATGGAATACCCGAATGTCGGAATTGCACGTCCCAACGGTTCAACTACAATCCTCTTTGTGGAGCCGTACGCGATCTGCTGGTGCTGGGCGTGCCCTACGACCAAGTCGTCGAGGGCATAAGGCGTATCCGGCGCGCAAGCGTTCGTGAAAATCTCTTGGGCGTTCTCCCGCTGATCCGCGATCATTTCGCAGGCGTTCGCCAGATTTCTATCAGACAATCGACAAGCATTACTATTCGGTCGGCCGTGACCTTATGGTGCCCTTCGATCCGCCAATGATCTACGGCGTAGGCGGTCAGCTTTATTTTCCGTGGTTCAGCCTTTGGCGGAGCAATCCGCTTGCGGACGAGCGGCTTTCGCTCTTCGTCACGCTCGTCGATGAAGTGTTGATGGACGACCCTGATCTCGAAACCGCCCGCTTCGAGATTCTGGATTTCAGCTGTCCCGACTCCAAATCGCCGCGCAGTTTGACCGTGGTGGACGCGAGGGACATTCCGCGCGTCGCCGAAGCACGAAAAAAAGAGATGCTTGAAGCTTTTGCTGAGGGATATTTCCAGGCGGTTGCCGCGCTGAAGGGCGAACCGAAGCCGGCAGAGGAACGGCCAGACGATACGCCAAGAACTGATCCCGATCAGCCCGGCCTCTTCGATTGAGCGATGGTCGGGGCAGCAGGATTTGAACCTGCGACCTGAAGTTCCCGAAACTTCCGTGCTGCCGGACTGCGCTATGCTCCGTTGCCAATCGGTGTGAGCATAGAAATACGCGAGCGCGCCGCGCCCGTATTGGTCAGATTTTTGCCACCGAGGACTATTCGATCCTTTGGACTTGCTCCGCAGATAAAGTGGCTTCGAAGCCAGCACGGCACGACGACGATAACGGACAATTTGGATTGACGCAGGCAAAAAAAGGGCAACGCGGAATGAACGATACCGAAAGCGAGAACGTCGAAGCGTCATTGACCACTGCGGAGTTCTGCGACGCTATTCGGGATAAGGATCGGTCCCTACGACGATTCTTGAATACCAACGTATTTCCTGCGGACATCGACGCACATGGCTGGCTCGCCTATCTGACCGGCATCAAATCCGCACTTGGCAATCTCAGCAACGATCTTGGCTTTGTCGCGACGCTCCTGGTGAAGCGTTATCTGCAACATCGCTTCGGCATCGCCAATTTCGACGCTGCCAGCAAGCTGCAGGGCGCGCCGGGAGTCGACATCGCTCGATCCCGACTTCCGTGAGGGCTTTCACCACGTTGGGAAAGGAGATCCTCTCCTCTTCCGACGCCCTGCTCACCTCATGCATGACATCCTTCACATGCGCGTCCATGGGTTTCTCCTTTCCGCTTTGCAGTTCCCGGCTATCGCCAATTTTCAGCTATTTTTTCTCGGACATGCCGATGCGCGGGAAGTCGGGACGGCAAGCCCGGTCTGCGCTCGGCTGTTGTCCCGATTATTACCGCGGCGTTCGTCATCGACCCGGCGGAAACAATGTCGAGACTTTCTGCCACCTCGCATGACGCCCAGGCTGCGCACCTCGCGCGCTTGCCGCAACGAGAATAGCGGGGATACGTCGGCCTGCGTTGCCGTTCCGAGCGCCGCGTTCGACCGATTCACAAGTTCGTTGCGAGTGGCAAAAACAGAACAATCACAGGGTTTTGAAATACTTGGATAATCCCTCTGTTAGGCTGGTGCGCAAATTTTCCGCGCGGAGCCAATCTTGCCAACTCGTTCCCGGGAATGCGAAGGAGGATTGCCGCCGATCGAAAGGCTGCGTTTCGGCGTCTGGCGCCGTGTAAACGGGTCTTGTTCCGTGGATTTGCCGTCGCAGAATCCTTTCCCGTCCGGAATATTGCCGTTTGCGGCGCTCGCCATCCTTGCCGGAATTTCCTTGAGTGCCTGCACCGTCGGACCGGACTATGTGCGCCCCGCGGCGCCGACCTCGGCGCAATTCAAAGAAGCG
>JASHSB010000034.1 GCA_030036945.1 Methylovirgula sp.
ATTTCGCGGCCGCGGCGAGTGTGTGCCTTACGGCCGCTACGGCGAAAGCGTCGAATCCGTCCTCGCTGCGATCGAATCAGTGCGCCCCGCCGTCGAAGCCGGCGCCAACCGGATCGATTTGCAAAGCTTGCTGCCGCGCGGCGCGACCCGCAACGCGCTCGATTGCGCGCTTTGGGATCTCGAAGCCAAACGATGCGGGGTTCGCGCCTACGCGCTCGCCGGCCTTCCCGCGCCTCAGCCGACGATCACGGCATTTACAATCTCGCTCGGCGCGCCCAAGGCGATGGCGGCGGCGGCGAAGGCGGCGCGCGACCGCCCGCTTCTCAAACTGAAACTCGGCGGCGCTGGCGATCCGCAGAGACTCGCGGCGGTTCGTACCGCCACGCCCGGCGCGCGGCTCGTCGCCGATGCGAACGAAACCTGGTCGGCGGATAATCTTCGGCCCAACCTCGAAGCCTGCGCGCAATACGGGGTCGCGCTGATCGAACAGCCGCTGCCGGCGGGCGCAGACGCGATTCTTTCGAGCATCGCTCATCGTGTGCCGATCTGTGCCGACGAAAGCTGCCGTGACCGCGCCGATCTCGATGCGCTCGGCGGCCGCTACGACGCCGTCAACGTCAAGCTCGACAAGGCCGGCGGATTGACCGAGGCGCTGGCGCTCGTCGCCGCGGCGGAGCGGCGCGGGTTCCAAGTGATGATCGGCAGTATGGTCGGCACCTCGCTCGGGATCGCCCCTGCATTGCTGCTGACCGGCAAAGCGAAATTCGTCGATCTCGACGGGCCGCTGTTGCTCGTCGAGGATCGGCCAGACGGGCTTCTATACGAAGGCTCGCTCGTCCACCCGCCGGAATCGACTTTGTGGGGATAAGTTTCGTCATTGCGAGCCAATGGGTCCGGCCTTCGGCCGGCCCGATGATCAACTCCGCGAAGCAATCCAGGGCGAACCTAGACGCCGGACTGCTTCGTCGCCCTTGGGGCTCCTCGCAATGACGCGCCGGCTATTCCATCGCCGCCGCTCTCAGGATGCAGACCATCATCGCCGAGGACAGTTTGTCGGAACGGTTGCGGATCACGTGCGGCCGGTCACAGCGATAGCGCAGCGTCTCGCCCGCTTTGGCATGTTCGACGACGCCCGCGACTTCCACTTCAAGCTCTCCTTCGATGGTCGAAAGACATTCGACGGAGCCGCGCTGATGCGGATCGGAGGCGAGTACGCCGCCCGGCTCGGCTGAAAACCCGTACCATTGCAGCCATTCGACGGTCTTGATCCAGCCGATGATGGCGAGACGGCATTTGCCGTCGTCGGAGACGAGGATCGGCGTGTCGCCTTTCGAGGCCTTTTCGAGGAACGGCTCGTCCTCGCTCACCTGCAGCACGCCTTCGATCGGCACGTCGAGCGCCTGCGAAAGCCGCCAGATCGTGGCAAGCGTCGGATTGGTCTCGTTGCGCTCGATCTGGCTGATGATCGACTTGGCGACGCCCGAATGTTCGGAGAGTTCGGAAAGCGACAGGTTGTTGGCCTTGCGCAGCCGCTGCACGGTCTTGCCGAGCTGCCCGGCCACGGCGAGCGCGCCCGCCTCCAGCGCCTTGGCCTTGTCGCGACCTTCGATGCCCATGCCGACTCCGGGGTTGATGTCCCGGATAGTAGCCGATTTCGTTTGGAATATCGAACGAAGTTGGGGTTTCTATCCTCAACAGGCCCCGGCGAAGCGATTCAACCCAGCCGTATCCCCCGGAATCGAAAACCTTCGCCACTCCGGCTTCTTGGCAAACCGTCGCACCCAAATGCCGGCCCGGCCCAGGCGGTCGAACATCGCGCCGATCTCAGGGCGTGCGACATTTGCCGGGCGCGGCGCTTGTGTTCCTCATCGTGCCAGCTTGAGCAACCGGTCGAGATCGACATGCGCTTCGAGATGCGCGGCGGCGGCATCGAGCGCCGCCTCGATCTTCGCAGCATAGGAAACCTCGGATGCCGGCGCGCCGAGCCGTGCCAGGAAGGCACGCCGTTGGGCGTCGCCCGTGAAGAAACCGTGCACGTAGCAGCCGGCAATCCGCCCGTTGGCGGAACTCGCCCCGTCCGCACGCCCATCGGCAAAACGCAGCAGCGGCCGGGCGCAATCGGGCCCGGATGTGCGCCCGCAATGGATCTCGTAGCCGGCGAAGGCGACGCTATCGACGACGGTCGTGCCGGATGCCGGCGCGAGAACTTTCTCTGCCGTCATCTCGGTTTCGACGTCGAGTAAACCGAGCCCCGGCGTCGCAGCGGTCGGCCCCTCGACTCCGAGTGGATCCGTCACGCGCTTGCCGAGCATTTGATAGCCGCCGCAGAGGCCGAAGACACGCCCGCCCCGCCGCAGGTGCGCGGCGAGATCGATGTCCCAGCCTTGGGCGCGAAACGCGGCGAGATCGGCGATGGTGGTCTTCGAGCCGATCAGCAGAATGAGGTCGGCGTCGGCCGGCAGACATTGCCCGCCGCGCACCAAAACGAGCGTGACGGACGGCTCGATGCGCAGCGGATCGAGATCGTCGAAATTGGCGATGCCCGGCAGGACGGGCACGGCGATCTTGATCGTACTCTGCGCGCCTCGGCCAACAAGCGGCCTGCCGACGAGCGCCAACGAATCTTCGGCCGGCAGAACGAAGGCATTGAGACAGAGCGGAATGAGCCCGAGCGCCGGCCAGGACGTACGGCGTTCGATGAATTTCATGCCTTCGACAAAGAGCGCAGGATCGCCGCGGAACTTGTTGACAAGAAAGCCTTGGATCATCGCCGCATCCTCCGCCGCAATGACCTCTTTCGTGCCGACGATTTGGGCGATGACGCCACCGCGGTCGATGTCGCCGATGAGAATCACCGGCACGCCGGCGGCACGCGCAAATCCCATGTTGGCGATGTCGTTGGCGCGCAGATTGACCTCGGCCGCGCTGCCCGCCCCTTCGACCAGCACCAGATCGGCTTCGGCTTTCAGCCGACCGTAACTTTCCAGCACCACGCCGAGCAGCTTCGGCTTGTATGTCTGGAAATCGGCCGCCGCCGCTTGTCCCCATAGACGGCCTTTGACGACGATTTGCGCGCTGCCGCCTTGCGGCTTCAACAGTACCGGGTTCATGTCGGAAACAGGCGGCGCGTTGCAGGCCTGCGCCTGCAACGCCTGGGCGCGGCCGATCTCGCCGCCATCTTTTGTCACCGCCGCGTTGTTCGACATGTTCTGCGGCTTGAACGGGCGCACATCGAGCCCGCGCCGGGTAAAGGCGCGGCAAAGGCCGGAGACGATCAACGATTTGCCGACATCCGAGCCGGTGCCTTGGAACATCAGCGCCTTGGCGCTCAAAATTCGATCCCCGCCTGCGCTCGCACCCCGGCCTGATAGGGATGCTTGACGAGCGTCATCTCGGTGACGAGGTCGGCCGCCTCGATCAATTCCGGCTTGGCGTTGCGGCCGGTGACCACGACATGCAGATCCGCGCGGCGCGCTTTGAGCGTGGCAATCACTTCGTCGAGCGACAGATAGTTGTAGCGCAGCGCGATGTTCAATTCGTCGAGCAGCAACAGGCGGATCTTCGGATCGTCCATCAGTTCGCGGGCTTTCGCCCAACCGGCCTCGGCGGCGCGGATATCGCGGGCGCGGTCCTGCGTCTCCCAGGTGAAGCCCTCGCCCATCACATGCCAGGTGACGAGATCGCCGAATTTCGCGACTGCGGCACGTTCGCCCGTCTCCCAACTCCCTTTGATGAACTGCACGACGCCGACATGCCAGCCGTGGCCGAGCCCCCGCATGAGCAGCCCGAACGCCGCCGTCGATTTGCCTTTGCCGGCGCCGGTATGGACGATGAGCAGGCTCTTCTCGGCGATCGTCCGGCTGGCGACCGCCGCGTCCTGCAAGGCTTTGCGTTTTTCCATTTTGGCGCGGTAGCGCGCCGCTTCGTCGCTCGTATCGCTCATCCGGTACCGGAGGGGTTGGGGTGCCGACCGCCTAATCTCGGTGTCCGGTCAGATGATACCAAGCCGATTGCAGCCCGGCTTCTATTTTCCGGAACCGCGAATTGGCTTCATCCCAATTGACGAGCGGGCAGCCGACGCCTCCCGCCGGGCAGACCGGCGCGCGGCCTTCGTCCGCCACATAGGCCACGAGAATCGTCAGCAAAATGCCGAGGATGAATCCCAAAAACACACGCATCGCCCCTCTCCTTTCGCCCCGCCGCCCGGCTTAACGCGGCGCGCAAAATTGGCCTTATAGCCTAAGGGAACTTGGCGCCCTAACGAGCAAGGGCGAGAGGCCTTCCCGGCGTTTCAACCAAAAAGGGCGAGCTTTTCGACGGTCGAGAGCCGGTCGAGCCGCACCAGGGCGGAAACCGGTTCCTGCGAAATAGGCGGCGCGGCGCAGGCCGGCGCGTGTTCCGGCAATTCGGCGGCCGGCGTCGGCTCGGGGAGCGCCTTCGGGCGCACCGGTTCGGATACCGCCGGCGTTTGGTTCGCACGCAGCAGTCCGGAGACGGCGCGCGCCTGCGTTTCGATTTCGGCGCAGAACCGCTCGTCGAGGCCATCTTGGCGCATTTCCTCGCTTGTCCGGCCGAGGCTCTGCGCAATCTCTTTCAGCCGCTGCACGAGAAGGCGGATCGACGGGTCGGCCGGCATGGCCTGTTGATCGCGGACCGTTTGCTCGAGCTTGACGATGGCATCGAGCATGTGCCGCATTTCCTCGGCCCTTCCGCGGCGCGCGAATTCGGCCAGGAACCAGCGCCCGCGCACGGTTTCCATGACCGCGGCTTCGATCGCCTCGTAATCGGCTTCGCTCATCCCCTCCGGCGGTGCGATCATTTCTCCATCCGAATCAGAGGAATGCGCAGTCTGCGCCGCGGCTTTGCGAAATCAAGCCGCGGCCCGCGGCGACGCCGCACAGGCCTTCCGCTGCCGCGTTTTGCTTCCCATATGATGCGTATGCTTCATCCCGAACTCGATCTCGAACCGACTTTCCTGCTGGACGGCTCCGGCGAGCGAACGGCGGCCGGCATGCCCACGGCTTCCGAAGACGCGGCGCTGCTCGACGCCTATTCGCGCACCGTGACGAAAGTCGTAGAACGCGTTTCGCCAAGCGTCGTGCGCCTCGACATTCGGCATGGCGACGGCCGGCATGGCGGCGCGGGTTCCGGCGTCATCGTCTCCCCGGACGGGCTGATCCTCACCAACAGCCATGTCGTGCAAGGCGCCAAACGCGCCGAGGTCTCGACGCTCGACGGCCGCACGCTCTCGGCGCGCGTGCTCGGCGACGATCCGGATACCGATCTGGCGCTGGTGCGCGTTGACGAAAATACGACGCTCCCCGCCGCCCGCGTCGGCGATTCGAAGCTGCTTCGGCCCGGCGAGATCGCGATCGCCATCGGCAACCCGCTCGGCTTCGAGGCGAGCGTCACCGCTGGCATCGTCTCGGCGCTCGGACGGTCGCTGCGCGCCAAGTCCGGCCGCGTCATCGACGACGTGATCCAGACCGACGCGGCGCTGAACCCCGGCAATTCGGGCGGACCGCTCGTCTCTTCGCGCGGCGAGGTCGTCGGCATCAACACGGCGATGATCGCCGGCGCGCAGGGCATTTGTTTCGCGGTCGCCGCCAATACCGCGCGTTTCGTGCTCGGCGAGATCATCCGGCATGGGCGCGTGCGCCGCGCCTGGCTGGGGATCGGCGGCGGCACGGTCGCTCTGCCGCGCCGAATCGCGCTGCGCCTCGGCCTCGACCAGGCGACCGGCGCGGTCGTGACCAACGTCGATCAGGACGGGCCGGCCGGTGAGGCGGGAATTTTGACGGGCGACATCGTGCTCGCCGTAGACGGCGCGCCAGTGAGCGGCGCCGACGATCTCGTCCGCCTGCTCGACGCCGGCAAGATCGGCCGCACCATCCCGCTCGACATCTTGCGGCGTTCGGAAAAGCGCCGGTTCTGGGTGGCGCTTCAGGAGCGCTGAGCCGAAAACCGTTCGGCTGCGGATGCCGGCAAAATCGAAAGCCTATTTCTTCGGCTTTTCGACTTCGCGCGTGCCGTCCGCATTGGTGACGATCTTCGAGCCGTCCGGATCGATCTCGATCGACGGGCCGTCCACGTTCTTGATGATCTTGGTGCCGTCGGGCTTATCGGTAATCGAGGACTTGTCGGCGTTGACGACGATCTTCGTGCCGTCCTGCCTCGTCTCGACGGAAGATTTGTCGGCATTGGTGACGATCTCGGTACCATCTGGGCGCGTTTCGACGGAAGATCTGTCGGCATTGATGACGATCTTGCTGCCGTCGTCGAGCGTCTCGACCGAAGATCCATCGGCGTTTTTGACGACCGCACCGGCGGCGGCGAGATTCGCGGCCATCGTCAGCGCGAATGCCGCGCCGGCAGTCAATCGGCTGGCCTGCGCCCGACGATTCCCGCATGCGCATTGCCTATGCGGCGGCAAAACGCTGCTTGGACCTTGGGTCTTAATATTCGACCGGCTCGCCCGCCTTTTGCCAAGCGAGCATGCCGCCTCCGAAATGCGCGCGGATATCGTCCCGTCCCGCCGCCTGCGCAAGACCGAGTGCGGTGACCGAGCGATTGCCGGAGCGGCAAGAAAGCACGATCCGCCTACCCGGCGCGGGTTCCGGCAGCGCCGCCGGATCGAAACTCTGCAGCGGATTGAGATCGGAGCCCGGAATATGGCCCGCCACATATTCATGCGGCTCGCGCACGTCGATGAGAACGATCGAGCCGTCCGCAAGGCCTTGCTTCAATTCTGCGAGCGTCACGTTTTCGACGATCGGCATGCTCTTGCCTCCCTTCCCGCCGGACTTCGCCGAGAATTCCACTCATGGTTCCCGTGAATCTATCCAATCATCGGCTGATTGCAGGAGAATAAGCGTCCCCACGCGGCGCGGCAAGGGTTGGATTAGCCGTCCTTGACGCGCCCACCGGCGCAAGGAACAAGCGCTACGCGTACCGGAGAATCAAGCTTGCGTCGCAAATACTACCTGCTGGACGTATTTGCCGACCGGCCGCTGGCCGGCAATCCGCTCGCCGCGGTGATCGATTGCGACGGCCTCGATAGCGCGACGATGCAGAAGATCGCGGCCGAGTTCAATCTTTCGGAGACGGTTTTCGTCTTCGAACCGCGCGATCCGGTCAACACCGCGCTGCTGCGCATCTTTACTCCCAAGGCCGAGCTCGCCTTCGCTGGCCATCCGACGGTCGGCGCCGCCGTTCTGCTCGGCGAATTGCGCGGCCGCGAATTGTTGCGCACGCAGGATATCCGCGTCGTGCTCGAAGAAAACATCGGCAATATCGTGTGCGTCGTGCGCCAACGCCCCGGCAAGAGCAGGCAGGCGCATTTCACCTTGCCGAAACTGCCGGTCGAAGCCGGCCTGCCGCAGAGCAATGACCGGCTTGCCGCCGGTTTGGGGATTGCGCCAAGCGAGGTCGGCTTTGAACGGCACCTGCCGACGATCTATTCGGCCGGCATCCCATTCGCCTTCATTCCTATCGCAAGTCTTGCCGCGGCGACGCGGGCGCAACCGCAGGCCGCACTTTTCGAGGCGGTGCTGGCGCCCGCAAAAGCCGCGTTTCTCTACACGCGCGAGACGATCGATGCTGAGCACGATTTTCATACCCGCATGTTTGCGCCGTCGCTCGGCGTCGCGGAAGATCCGGCGACCGGCTCCGCAGCCGCCGCGTTTGCCGGCGTGCTGATGGCGTTCGAAGACACGCCGGACGGCAGTCACGCGCTGACCATCGAGCAAGGCTACGAGATCGGCCGGCCGAGCCGGATCGTTCTTAGCCTCGAGGTCGAGCGCGGCACCTTGCGCGAGGCCTCGGTCGGCGGCAACACGGTGATCGTGGCGGAAGGATTTCTCGACGTATGAATTTCGCCGCGCCGCGCATCGAGGAGATCGCGACGATCGAGTTCCGGCTGGCGCCGGCGCCCTGGCCGTTCGCAAGCAACCGCGCCCAAGAGATCGACGCGCATTGGGCGCGGCTCGTGCGCCGCAACCCGCATCACTATAACGGCCGCGTCCTTTTGATGCGCGACGTCAACGTCGTCGCGACGGCAAGCGGGCGCAGACTCGAAGGCCGTTGCTTCGTTGCCGAATACAAGGCGTTTCTCGCCTGGCGCGACTTCGGCTTTCCCGACGCGTCGGTCAGCAATGTCTTCGCCATGGCGGCGCTGCGCTCCGCCGAGGGCGCTTTTCTGCTCGGCGAAATGGGCCCGACGACCGCCAACGCAGGGCAAATTTACTTTCCCGCCGGAACGCCGGAACCGGACGATCTCGTCGGCGGCCGAATCGATCTCGAGGCATGCGTGCGGCGTGAGCTGCGGGAAGAAACGGGAATCGGCGTGGACGAGGTCAGCTTCGACACAGATTGGCGCGCCGTGCTTCCAAGAGCAGCACATAGCCTGCATGAAGACGGCGCGTTCGGCTTACTCGGCGAAGGACCTCGCGGCGCGTGCGGCGGCGTTCATCGCCGGCGAGAAACAACCGGAGCTCGCCCGCCTGATCGCGGTCTCCGGCATCGGCGATCTCGACAAGAACCGCATGCCCGATTTCATTCGAGCCTATCTCCGCCACGCTCTGCCGGTTAGCCTTGCGTCGTTACGAAGCGCCGGAATTTAAACGTGGTATCCGTGCCGGTCTTCCGAGGCGCGCACGAGATTGAGAGCCGCTTGATCGTGGCCGGCCGAACAGGCGGCGGCCGCTTCCGTCAGCTCATGCTCGATGGCTGCGAAAACCGAATCGTTTACGTTGCCGGTCCGGTGATCGGTAGAGAGCACGAACTGGTAGCGATTGATCTTGTCGGTGCACGCCGCACCGGGCGGCAGGTTGGAGAAATCCCCCGCCGCCTGCGGTGGTGGCGGCGCAGCGGCAACCGGCGCATCCTGGTTGCAGCCGCACAGCGCCAGCGTTAACGCGGCCCATGGCCAAGCCGAGCGATGCATGTAATCTCCTCCTTCGGTCGTTGAGCGACTCGAATTGTTAGGAGTTGAGACGATCCGTCGCGCATCGGTCAAGCCAAGTTGGCGTGACCCGAGACGCTTTGCGCAGGTTTGGGAGCCGATGGGCGCGGTTGCGGAGGCGGGGAGGTTCCCATGCGGGCGCGCCTCGCGACTGCGCTCGGCGGCCTGGGTGGTATTGACGAAACGGTCCGGCTTTCCAACCTTAATGCTTTGGCGATGGAGTTCGCCGTTAAGCGCCCGCGGGCTGATAACTCCTCCAAATGCCGCCGGAGGAGAGGCAATGGCCAATCGTGCCACGCACGCGGTCGAGAAGCTGCGTTCGCTTGAGGATGGGCATCGTGCCCTCGTCGAGGTGGTCGCCTGCGGCAGCGGCGCGATTCCGGCCTTGCGCGCGCTGCTGTTCGAACGTGAGCCCGATGGACTTTTCCAGCCGCGCTGCCTAGCGGTCGCCGCATTGGCGGCGCTCAAAGCCCATGATGTGCTGATCGAATATTTGAGCGCCTTGCGTACGCGTGCCGATCCGGTCGAGCAGCTGGGCGACGATGCGGTGATCAACGCCGCGGCGCGCGCGCTTGCCGAGCAACGCGGCGAACGGGTTTTCGATCTATTGCTGTCGCTTGCCGAAGCGCGCCTCAGGCCGGGCGTCATCGAGGCGCTCGGCGCGTTCCGCCGCATCGAGGCGCTCCCCTATTTCATCGCGGCGCTGGCCGACGACGATGCCCGCGCCGCGGCGGAAACGGCGCTGCGGAATTTGGGCGCGGCGGCATCCCAGGCATTGACGACGGCCGCGACGTTTCCCGCGGCGGAGGAACGTGAAAGCGATTCGCGGCTCAGGCAGCGGCGCAGCGCGCTGCGTCTGCTGGCGGAGATCGGAATAGAGCCGCAAGCGTGGCCCGTGTTGCGGCATGTTATGACCGATCGCGACCCGACGCTTCGGGTGCTTGCCTGTCGGCTTTGTCTTGCGGCCGCGCCACGGATGGAAAAGGCCAAGGCCGTCCGTCAGCTGCTCGGGTCCGTGGACAACGCCGACTGGCTGCTGCTCCCGGAAATCGAAGATTGCCTGACGACCTATTTCGCGGAAGCCCGCGAGGCGATTGAGACCACGCTGCGCGAAGCTGCGCCGGACGAGCATCCTTTACGGAAACGGACGCGGTTCGCCCTACAGCGCATCCAAGCGCGTGCCGAGGCTCGCGCCAACGCGAAGTCTCATCCGAAATAGCCGCTCAGACGTCGAACGGCTCGACGGCATCGTGGAACTCATCGAGTACGCTCAGATAAACGAGACGCTTGAACGGTACCGCGAGATCGGCGAGTTCGGCGAGGCCCACCCACTTCCATTCCGAGAATTCCGCCTCGGCGGTGTTGATGTCGATGTCGGAATCCTTGCCGGTGAAGCGCATCACAAGCCATTTCTGGCGTTGGCCGCGCCAACCTTTGTGCCGTCCTTTGCCGATCAAGGATCTCGGGAAATCGTAATAGAGCCAATTCTTGCTCTCCGCGAGAACTTCGGCTTTGTCCGTGCCGATCTCTTCCACGAGCTCGCGAAACGCCGCGACGCGGGCGTCTTCCCCTTCTTCGATGCCGCCTTGTGGCATTTGCCATGCATCGCCATTCGTTTTGCGCCGCCGCCCGACGAACACCTCATTCGTCTTGTTGAGAAGCATGATGCCGACGCTGGCGCGATAGTCCCGCGCCGAACGCGCGCCCTTCAACGCGCTGCGGTCCGTCGATCCCGCCCCGAGCCTGCTCAACGTCGCGCCGATCAGCGAAACCAGCTCCTGCTCGGTGACGCGATCGGCCTTCATCACCATTTGCAAGATCGGATCGGCCAGCAGCTCGGTGAGCGCGCGGCTATTTTCGGATGTTTTGGGCACAACGAGACCCCGCCTTTGGTTAATGAAAGCAGGAGTCATCAGCCAAAGGCATCAAGGGGGGAACTCCATCCCCATTCGGACAATGGTGGCGTCGCGGCCGGGCGTCAATACGCGCTCTCGATATTTTGCCTGCAAGTGATCGGTTAAGATTGATCATCTCGGCTCGACCCGACTCCGCGGGTGGCCGTCCGCTCCGGCCTGTTGGATTTCTTCCAGAATCGAGGAAAGCGCCGCGATGCCGCGGGTCAATTCCTCGATGTCGGCATCCATTTTTTCCGCCCACGCGCCGCGCCGTTCGAGTGCGATATGCAACGCTTGGCGAGTCGCCTCGAGGGCGCGGCCTAGTTGCTCGTCGAGCGACGTTTCGAAGCGCCGGAATGCGTCGTCGACGTTCTGGCGTATCGCCCAGTCGAGGTTTGCGACGTTGCGGAGCACGGCCGCCTCGCAATCGGCCCGCAACCGCCGTCGCCTTCGCTTGTCGCACACCGCTTTCGGTAACAGGCGCGCCAGGGCGCCCGCCGAAATCCCGAGCAGCGAGACGGCGGGCTCGGGGGCGACCCAATAGGGCTCGCGCCTGAGCTCGAAAGCCTCCTCGGATTGCGGCAGCTTTACGGAGATCTCCATGAGATCGGCCGCAGTCTGGCGCACCCGATTGATGAGCTCGCCGGCGCGCTTTTGATAATTGGCGAGCCGTTCGCCCGACTTCTCCCGAAACGCCCGCGTGAACTCGTCAAGCGCGCGCTCGAAATGATCGGACAGCGCCACCGCAATTTCCCGCCGCGCATCCTTTTCGTTTTCCGAGCGGCGTTCGATGGAATCGATCAGGGTGCCGATTACGCCCTGCGCGTCATTCCACAATCGGTTCGTATCGGCATCAAGCTCCTTCATGAGGCGCGTTCGATCAAGCGACATCGAATCGGCGAGCGTCCGGCGTTCTGATTCGAACCGCTCGACGCTTTGCTCGAAAACGTCGGCTTTGCGTTGTAAATCCTCTTCGGGAAGCAGCAGAGCTTTGTGTTCGAGCTCGCTTTGGAACAGCAATTCGCCGACCAACGCGGCGGCGCGCAGGCGGCCCGCCGCTTCGACAAGGCCGCGTTTCTGACGGGCAAGATCTCCGGCGAGAACCTGCTCGAGGTCCGCGAGGCCGCTTTCGGCGAGCAATTTCGAATCCCCTTCCCGTTTTGCCTTGAGCGCCTGGCGCGCCGAAATGCAAAAAATCCGATCGGGCAACGCGCTCGGCTGTTGGGCAAGCACGTCCGCGAGGAAGCGCAGCGAAACGTCGCGTTCGCGCGCGTCGAGAAGATCGATCTTGTTCAATGCAAAAAATATCTTGGGGAGCAGCCCGCGCACCTTGCCGAGATAATTGACCTCCGCCTCGGTGATGGGAGGGTCGGCGGAGACGACAAAGATCGCCGTGTCGCATTCGCTCAGCGCCGCCTCAGCAGTCTTGGTGTTGTGCAGGAACGTCGAACCGATCCCCGGCGTGTCGACAAGCATGATTCCTTGATTGAGGAGATCCGAATGCACGCCGATTTCGACGCGCTCGACGTTGAGCCGGTTGCGCGGATTTTCCGCTTCCGAGACGTAGTGCTGGAGCACGCGAGGAATTTCCTCCGGCACCGAGCACACGAAAGGCTCTTTGCCGCCGGCAAAGGAGATGCGCGCGCTGGTCCGCGCGGCCGCCCGGATGAAGGTCGGGATCGCGGTGATCGGCGTGATGCCGGTCGGCAGCACCGCCGTTCCGAGCAACGCGTTGACCAGCGTGCTTTTGCCGCGTTTGAACTGACCCAGCACCGCGACGCGGAGCAGACCTTCCTCAAGTCGAGCTTTTAACTTGTTCAGTCTCTCAAGGATTTCTCGTTGCGCCGGGTTGACATTGCGGACGGATGTCGCTGCCCTGGAAAGGAGGGCGTCGAGCGAGTCCATGGTCGCGAACTTCCTTTCTGTCCATGCGTCTCCCCAGGCGCAATACCACATCGCGAGCCGGCGTTGCCGTGCTCGCGGCGAGGATAGCATAATCTCTTGGCCACAGGCCAAGACCCGCGGCCGATTGTTCCTGCTGTGCGGCGCTGCTAGGTTGCGCACCTTCCGCCGATGGTGAAAACGTCGTGATCTCGATTGCTCAGTTGCGCGCCGCGAGAGGTCTTCTCGGATGGTCGGCGGCGCGTCTTGCCAAGGCGGCCGATCTGCCGTTGCGCAGCCTCAAACGCTACGAGACGGAGGACGGCTTGGAGATTCCCGAGAAGGAATTGGACGCGATGCGCCGCGTGCTCGAGGCCGCGGGAGTCGAATTCTTGAATGGTGGGCAACCGGGCGTGCAGATCAAGCCGCCGGCCGTCGTTGTTCCGGTCAAAGACCTCAACGCCAGCAACGACGAGTGACGCAGTGGCAACGGCTAAGGCGCCGCCCAAGGCGCTTTGACGAAGCGTTGCGCCAAGAAATCCATGAGCATGCGCACCCGCGCCGGACGCATGTCGCTAGGCGGCGTAACAAGATGCAGCGCCGCGGCCGGCGCGGCCCAATCTTTCATCACCGCTTCGAGCCGGCCTTCGGCAATGTCGCGCCAGACGAGAAATTCGGGCTGCAGTGCGACGCCGAGACCCTCACAAAGCGCCGGCTGCAGGACGTCGGCATTGTTGGCGCGCAACGGCGCGCGCACGCGCACGCTATATTCGCCGTGCTGCTTATGCACGAAGCGCCAGACCTCCTGGCTACGCGAATAAGTGTAGAAAAGCACGCTATGCTGCGTGAGATCCTTCGGATGGCGCGGCCGGCCGTGACGCTCGAAATAGGCTGGTGCGCCGACGAGCAGTATGCGCACGCTGCAAAGCCGGCGCGCCAGCAAGCTCGAGTCGGCGAGGTTGGCGATCCTCAGCCCCAAATCGAACCCTTCGCTGACCAAATCGACGATCTGGTCGCTGAGACTCAGTTCGATCGAGACCTCCGGATAGAGGTTCAAGAATTCGGGCAGCAGCGGCGCCAGATGGACGATGCCGAAGGACATCGGCGCGGCGACGCGGACGAGTCCGCGCGGCGCGGCGGATTGCGCAGTCGCCTCGGCTTCGAGGGTCTCGCCTTCGGCGAGAATGAGCGTAGCGCGCTGCAGCGCCGCCCGGCCGCTCTCGGTGAGCGAGAGCCGCCGCGAGGTGCGGTGAAACAAACTGGAACCCAGCTTCGCCTCGAGCCGCCCGACCGCCTTGGAGACGGTGGCCTTGGAAAGCCCAAGCTCCGCCGCGGCGCGGGCAAAGGAGCCGAGTTCCGTGACCTTCGCGAATATTGCCCAAGCTTCGAAGTCGGGGAGCTTAGCCATAGTAGAATCAGAAACGGTTCATTTCCATCATTTCTATTTCAGATTTAATCGTCAGGTTCAATATCTCCGGAAACGGGCGCTTACGCCCGAGGAGGATTGAATCATGATCGAATGCAGACCGCTTGCGAGTTTGGGCGGCGCCAACCACGGCTGGCTCGACACCAAGCACCATTTTTCCTTTGGCGAATATATCGACCCCAAACGCATGGGCTGGGGTGCAATCCGCGTCTGGAACGACGACGCGATCGCGCCGCAGACCGGCTTCCCGCCGCACCCGCATGCGGACATGGAAATCGTCACCTATGTCCGCGAAGGCGCGATCACCCACCAGGACAGTCTCGGCAACCGCGGCCGCACCGAGGCGGGCGACGTTCAAGTGATGAGCGCGGGAACCGGCATCCGTCATGCCGAATATAATCTCGAGCCCGGGACAACTCGGCTTTTCCAGATTTGGATCATGCCGAACGAGCACGGCGTCAGCCCGTCGTGGGGCGCCAAGCCGTTTCCGAAGGGCGACCGGTCGGGGAAATTCGTGACGTTGGCGAGCGGCTTTGCGAACGACAACGACGCGCTGCCGATCCGCGCCGACGCCCGCGTGCTCGGCGCGACGCTGAAGGCCGGCGAGACCGCGGATTATCCGCTCGGCGAGAACCGTCACGGCTATCTCGTTCCCGCCAAGGGAAGCATCGAGGTCAACGACGTAAAGCTCGACGCCCGCGACGGCGCGGCGGCATACGGCGAGAGGACGCTGCGCGTCAAAGCGCTCGAAGATTCCGAAATCGTGCTCGTCGACGCAGCCTAAAGGAAACGCGGCCCCAATTTACGGGCCGCGTTTTTCAGGACCAACTTCAACTCGTCGAGGCGACCATGGCCAAAGTACTGGTGCTTTATTATTCCGCCTACGGTCATGTCGAGGCGATGGCCGAAGCCGTCGCCGCGGGGGCCCGCGAAGCGGGTGCGCAGGCCGATATCAAGCGGGTACCCGAACTTGTGCCCATCGATGTTGCCAAGACCGCGCATTTCAAGCTCGATCAAGCCGCGCCGATCGCAACCATCGGCGACCTTGCCAATTACGATGCGATCGTCGTCGGCGTCGGCACGCGGTTCGGCCGAATGGCATCGCAAATGGCCAATTTTCTCGATCAGGCCGGCGGCCTTTGGATGAGCGGCGCGCTCGTCGGCAAAGTCGGCAGCGCGTTCACTTCCACCGCCACCCAACACGGCGGTCAAGAGGTCACGCTCTTTTCGATCATCACCAATCTTCTCCATTTCGGGATGGTGATCGTCGGCCTTCCCTATAGTTTTCAAGGTCAAATGCGGCAGGACGAGATTACCGGCGGCTCTCCCTACGGGATTACGACGATCGCCGCCGGCGACGGATCGAGAAAGCCCAGCCGGAACGAACTCGACGGCGCGCGTTTCCAAGGACGCCATGTTGCGAAAATCGCCAAGAGGATGTTTGGTTGAGAAATGAGCCGACCGCCGCTTCCGCCTTTCACCGCGGAAACCGCCGCCCAGAAGGCGCGCGGCGCGGAAGATGCCTGGAACAGCCGCGATCCGGAGCGGGTTGCGCAGGCCTATACGCCCGACAGCCGTTGGCGTAACCGCGCCGAGATTGTCGAAGGCCGTGCGGCCATCGTCGCGTTTCTCACGCGCAAGTGGCGGCGCGAACTCGACTACCGGCTGATCAAGGAGGTCTGGGCTTTTCACGAGAACCGGATCGCGGTGCGTTTTGCCTACGAATGGCACGACGATGCCGGCAACTGGTTCCGTAGCTACGGCAACGAGAATTGGGAGTTCGACGCGGATGGGCTGATGCGCAGGAGAATTGCCAGCATCAACGATCTCCCGATTGCCGAGAGCGAGCGCAAATACCATTGGCCGCTCGGGCAGCGGCCCGATGATCACGCCTCTTTGAGCGATCTCGGGCTTTAAACCGTCGAAGGCGCCAAACATTCGGGAGGACACCGTGAGCGTCCCAGTCTCCGAGCCGCAGCCAAGCCCAAGTTGATGAAAAGACGAAACAAGAAATTATCGCCGAGTTCCCTATAATGGATTTGCGAACTGCACGAGGCCGAAACTGCACGAGGCCGAAAATGTCTTTTTCCTTTTTTGGCTATCTTATCGCAGATACCGAATCGTCCCGCGGCAATGCCGCCACGCCGCGGCTGCGCGACTTGATCCTCGGTCTTCTTTCCGGCGAGATCGTCGCCGCGACCGTTCTTGCCCGGCTCGATCCCAACCTTTCCGACGAGATTCGTGCCGTGGTCGCGCATCGCGGCATCACGGCCGAAAGCTTTTTAGCGAATGCCCTCATGGCCTTCGCGCTCGATATCGCCGACGAATCGTGGCGGCAGGCAATCAAATATCGGGAGGCGACGGCCGCCGACGCCGAAGCCGCGGCGTTCGCCGATCTCCTGACGGAAGTCATGCGGCAAAGGCTGGAGCGCGAGATCTCGCTCGGCTGGCAGACGGAAAGCGAGCCGCACGTTACGCTCGCCAAACGCATCGGCTGACATTTTGATCGCGATCCTGTCGTTTCGCAACGCTGCGACGAAAGCGTGACTTGCGCCGCACTATCGGGAGGGCCATACTAGCGGCGCATGGTGGGAAGAGCCTTCCAAGTCCACGAGACTTGCCAGCGTTTCGAACGGTGAGCTTCCGGGCTCGGCAGCATGCTTCTCTTCCCCCGTCACACGCCGGTCACTCGATGGATCTATGCGCGAGCGATCGCCGGTCCGTCGGTGTCCAGCAGCCGAAGCCAAACGGACGCATGCTCGACCTTTTGCCAAATTCGGAACCTGAAGGACTTCCCGAGACAGCCCCGCGAAGTTTGTGGAAAGAACGATTGCGGCGCGCCGATCTCGCCGCCGTCCGCGTCATATCGCGTTCGGCGCGCCCTAAAGTCGGGCGCGCGTCGGCGATTGCGATCAGCAAGCTCGGCAATAGCTGGCTCTATCTGATCATCATCTCGATCGTCTTCGAAGGCCTGGGCCGCACCGGCTTTCGCGTCATCTTTGTCGGGGCGTTGAACGTCGGCCTGTTGCATTGCATGTTTCCCTACATCAAACGCTGGATCGGCCGGCCGCGGCCCTTCCGCGTCGATCCGCGCCTGCCCTCTCTGCTGGCGGTCCTCGACGAACATTCGTTTCCGAGCGGACACGCCATGACGCTCTCCGGCGTGCTAGTGCCGGTGGTTCTCGTCTGGCCGGCGACGGCGATCTCCGCGGCAATGCTCATGGTGCTGATGGCTTGGTCGCGCATCGCCACCGGCCATCACTATCCGAGCGATATCGTCGCCGGCGCCGCTCTCGGCGTGCTTCTCGCCTACCCGATCTCGACCTGCATCCTGGCGATCTGGTGAGCGCAAACGTCACGCGACGTTCCGCGCTGCAGGTGCTTGTACGATGCCGCGTCTTTCCAGCTCCCGCGCGACGCGCAGCACGAGATCTTCGCGCCACGGCGACCCGATGATTTGCACGCCGATCGGCAGGCGTTCGCCTTCGCTGAACGTGGGAACCGCCGCGACCGGCAGGCCGATAAACGAGATCGGCTGCGTATAAATGCCGAGATTGGCGCGAACCGACACGTCGCCGCCGCCGAGATTCATGAGCTTCTGCCCGGAGAGTGGCGCGCGGCAAGGCGTCGCCGGCGCGAGAAGAATGTCGATCCCTGCGAAGATCTCCGCAGCGAGGTCCCGAAACCAAGTGCGCAATTTCTGCGCTTTGGCGATTGCTTCGGCGGGAATCATCGTGCCGGCCAAGAGTCGGTCGCGCACGGCGGGATCGAAATCGGCCGGTCGGCGGCGTAGCCGCTCGAGATGAAACGCCGCGCCTTCCGCGGCGGTGATGAGAAAGGCGGCGGCGCGCGCCTCCTTGGCGCCCGGCAGGACCATTTCGCGGCTCGCGCCGAGCGCCGCGGCGATCCGATCGACCGCCGCGAATGTTTCCGGCCTGCCGTCGCGGCGAAAATAATCGCCGGCAACGGCGATGCGCAGGTCCTTTACGCCGTCTTCAATGCGCGGCGTGACAAGCTCGATCGCGCGCTGCGCGCAAACCGCGTCGGCCGGGTCCCCGCCCTGCATCGCGTCGTAGATCGCGGCGAGATCGGCGACCGAACGCGCCAGTATGCCGACATGATCGAGGCTCGCGCAAAACGGATAGACACCGTTCCGCGACAGGCGCCCGTACGTCGGCTTCAATCCGAAGAGTCCGCAGAGCGAAGCCGGCACACGGATCGATCCGTTTGTGTCGGTGCCGAGCGCGAACGAAGCCATGCCCGAAGCCACGGCCGCGGCCGAACCGCCGGAGGAGCCGCCGGTCATATGGCGCGGGTCGTGCGGGTTCCGCGAATTGCCGTCATGTACATTCTCGCCGGTAAATCCGTAGGCATATTCGTCCATGTTGAGCGCGCCGAGAAGTACGGCGCCGGCCGCATCCAGTTGCCGGATGACGAACGCATCGGCTTCGGCGAGCGGAGCGTCGCGGGTAATCTTCGCGCCGGCGCGCGTCGTCACGCCAGCGACGTCGTAGAGATTCTTGACCGCGAAGGGCGCTCCGGCGAGCGGACCGATCGTTCGCCCTTCCCGATACGCCGCGTCAATCGCCGCCGCTTTGGCGTGAGCGCGCTCGCGCGTGGCATGTGTAAAAGCAGTGAGCTTCGGGTTGAGCGCCGCGATATGGGCGAGCGTGGTTTCGGTTACTTCGCGCGCGGTGGTTTCGCCTGAAGCAATTGCTGCCGCGATTTCGCAGGCCGTCGCGCGGCGCGGATTGATCATCGTTCAAGCCTTGAAGACAGGCGCCGGCTCGGCGCGGTCGGCGAGCGGAAAATCGTCAACGAGCCGCATCAGTTGCGCCAGCACGCGCAGGTTGGCGATGATCTCGGCGCGATCGCCCAATTCGATCGGCAGATCGAGCAAATCCGCCATCGCGTCGCACCAAGCGGAGACGACGGTTTCGCTGATGTCGGGTCTGGAACGCACGGGCAGAATCAAGTCTATTCCGCCGCCGTCTTCAAGTTTTCTCTGACGCTCGCACGCAGAACGTCGATGGGCGCCAGTGTCCCGCCGCGCTCGGTATGCCAGAACGTCCAGCCGTTGCAGGCCGGCAGGCCTTGCGCCAGCGCGCCGATCTTATGGATCGAACCGACGATCGAGAGCGAGCCGGCGAGCGCCAATGTTCCATCGGCGCGCACCAACGCGCGATGCCGTTTGCGTTCGTCGACGAGAATTTCGCCGGCTTCGACGAGGCCCGCCTCGACGACCGAGGCGAAAGCGACGCGCGGCTGCGAGCGTTTGCTCGGCGCGGCGGCAACCGCTGCCTCGGGCAATGGGGTAACCGCGGCGATGCGGGCCCGCGCCGCCGCGGCATAAGCCGCGTCGCGTTCGATGCCGAAGAACTTGCGGCCAAGCCGTTTGGCGACGGCGCCGGTCGTTCCCGAGCCGAAAAATGGATCGAGCACCAGATCGCCGGGATTGGACGCGGCGAAGAGTGCGCGCGCCAGCAATGCCTCGGGCTTCTGCGTCGGGTGCGCCTTGCCGCCCGACTTATTCTTCAGCCGCTCGGCGCCGGTACAGAGCGGCAAGAACCAGTCGGAACGCATCTGGTAGTCCTCGTTGCCGGCCTTCAGCGCTTCATAGTTGAACGTGTAGGACTTAGCCGCGGCGCTTTTTGCCGCCCAAATCAATGTCTCGTGCGCGTTGGTGAACCGCCGGCCGCGGAAATTCGGCATCGGATTGGCCTTGCGCCAGACGATGTCGTTCAAGATCCAGAAGCCGAGGTCTTGAAGAATGGCGCCGACGCGAAAGATGTTGTGATAGGAGCCGATCACGAAGATCGTCGCGTTGTCCTTCATCGCGCGGCGCACGGCGGAAAGCCAGGCGCGGGTGAAGGAATCGTACTCCGCGAAGCTCGAAAACTTGTCCCAATCGTCGTCGACTGCATCGACGCGGCTTTGGTCCGGCCGCGACAGGCTGCCTTCGAGCTGCAGATTGTAGGGTGGATCGGCGAAGACGAGATCAACGCTTTCGGCCGGAAGTCGCGCCAGTTTTTCGACGCAGTCGCCGACCAGGACCTGATCGAACGGAACAGGCACGGCCGGGAGTCGCGCCCGTGAGGTCTCACTACGCGTGACCTGAAGCTGAGACTTCGAGCGGCCCCTCCCGGCACGTGCGTTACGCATAAACACCACCGGATACGCGACGAACGGCGCCACTCTGCGCGCGCTCCGGTAAAATCGGCGTTTAGGCCGGCGCGGGGGCAATGTCCCTTTTCAGAACGATTTGATTAAGAATGGATTTTATTCGGCCGCGGCCCGAAAGGGAGAGAAGCTCAGCCGATGGTACGGGCAAGGCCCGTATTTGGCGATCGCCGCGAGATGTTCCTCGGTCGAATAGCCGACGTGGCGGCTGAATCCATAGAGGGGGTAGAGCCCGCAGAGCCGCCGCATCAGCCGATCGCGCGTCACCTTGGCGACGATCGAGGCGGCGGCGATCGACATCGACTTGGCGTCGCCGTCGATGATCGTCTCGCCTTCGCAGCAGAGCGAGGCCGGCAGGTCGTTGCCGTCGACAAGCGCATAGCGCGGGCGAATGGCGAGGGCGGCAAGCGCTCGGCGCATCGCCAGGAGGCTCGCCTGCCTGATATTGATGCGGTCGATCTCCGCCGCGCTGGCGAAGGCAACCGCGACGGCAATCGAGCGCTCCAGAATTGCTTCGTAAAGCGCTTCGCGCTCTTCGCGTTCGAGCATTTTCGAATCGTTGAGGCCTTTCGGCAGGTGCTGCGGATCGAGAATGACCGCCGCGGCGGCGACGGGGCCGGCGAGCGGGCCGCGCCCGACCTCGTCCATGCCGGCAACCGGCCAGACGTCGCTTTTGGTCAGTTTCCGCTCGCGCCGAAAATGAGGTAGCGCCTGCTGCATGGCCTGGACTCTTCGGGCGCACATAAAGCAAGAGATTCGCCCATCTGCGCGGCGTTTATCGCAGCCTGCCGGAGAGTTCTGTCAAGCCTGGTTTGGCTTCCTTTCCTCAAACTTAACGATCGTCATATGCCAGCTGTCCGGCCATCCACGCATTTCATGGAAATTCCGAGGGAGAGGGCGTTCCTCGGTGCGGATGGCCGGACGGGGGCACCTCACAACAACTGCAATTGCTCGTCGGCGCGCGGCGGCGGAATGAACAGATCGTGGCGCAATTTGAGCCGTGTGCGGCCGAAGCCGAGTTTCGCCGCCGCCGCCTCGAAACGCCGGCCGATTATCCAGGCATAGGGGCCGCTGCCGGTCATCCTCTTGCCGAACGTCGAATCGTATTTCTTGCCATCGCGCGTCGAGCGGATGAGCGACAGGATATGGCGCGCCTTGTCCGGGTAATGCGCAGTCAACCATTCGCTGAAGAGAGCATGGAGCTCGAGCGGCAGGCGCAGCATGACGTAGCCAGCCTCGCGCACGCCGATCGCCTTGGCGCGCGCCAGAATGGTCTCGATTTCCGAGTCGTTCAGCGCCGGAATGATCGGCGCGACCATCACGCAAGTCGGCACACCCGCCTCGGCCAGCGCCTTCAAAGTGGCGAGCCGCTTTTCAGGCGTCGCGGCGCGCGGCTCCATCTTGCGCGCCAGAGCCGGATCGAGCGTCGTCACCGACAGCGCGACTTTGACAAGCCCCTTCTCCGCCATTGGCACGAGGAGATCGAGATCGCGCAGCACGAGCGCCGATTTGGTGACGATGCCGACCGGATGTTGGGTGCGCGCCAGAACCTCGAGAACCTGGCGCATCACCCTATGCTGGCGTTCAATCGGCTGATAAGGGTCGGTGTTGGTGCCGATGGCGATGGTGCGCGGCGTATAGTTCTTGGCGGCGAGTTCGCGCTCAAGCAGGCTCGCGGCGTCCGGCTTGGCGAACAGCTTGCTCTCGAAGTCGAGCCCCGGCGACAATCCCATATAGGCGTGGGTCGGGCGGGCGAAACAATAAATGCAGCCGTGCTCGCAGCCCCGATACGGATTGATCGAACGATCAAAAGAAATGTCGGGCGAATCGTTGCGGGTGATGATGGTCTTCGGCCGCTCAAGCGTAACGGTCGTGGCAAGCGGCGCCGGCTCTTCATTATTGCCCCATCCGTCGTCGAGGGGGATATACGCATGCAGCTCGAACCTGCCGCTGTCGTTGGATTGGGCGCTACGGCCGCGCCACAAGCGAATCCGCACCTCCTGCTCCGCATCCGGCGCGCGGCGCGAGACGCGGAAGGCCTCGGCATAGGCTGTAGCGGACATCGGGAACTCTCCCAGGAACTTTCTCGAGGGATTGGAACATGAATGGAACATATATAGAACAAAACGTGCGCTGTCAACGGCTTTCCCTTTGAAGGGCCGGCCTGCTTGGCTTCCCTATCTTTGATTCTGCTTTGCGGCGGGCACGGCGATGCGGGCGCCGAAGCGGTCGTGCGCACCCTTTCGGCCTTCGTTGCGGCTTCGGTGAACGGTTTGCTGCGTGACGCCATCTTGGCGGGCCCCGCGCAGGATGAACTCGCCCTTATTGCCGAACATGCCGGCTGCGCGGTGGCCGAGGCGGAGGAGGAAGCCGCTGCGCTTCGGCGAGCGATCGACCTCGCCCGCGGCGCGGATCTGTTCATTCTTCGCGCGGGCTACGTCCCGGAAATTGCTTCGCCGGAAGCGATCGGCAATCTCGCCACCTCGGCCCGGTCGGCGCGACGCGGCTGGCTGCTGCGCGCCCCCGGTAGCGCCGTCGCACGTGTCTTTCCAAGACTCGCTCCGGCGCTCGGGTTCATCGCCCCGCGCGAGCCCTGCGCCGATGTGCAAGCCCCGAGTTTCGGAAATCTTCGCAAGGCCACGCGGGCGCGCGCCGCGCTGCATTTTCCTCTGCGCAGGGTCCTCTGACGCCCGCTTCAGCGGGCGAACGTATCGCAGGAATCGATTTGGCCCGACTTCAACCCTGTGTTCAGCCACTGCACGCGCTGCGCCGCGGTGCCGTGGGTGAGGGAATCGGGGACAACATAGCCCTGCGAAGCTTGTTCGAGACGGTCGTCGCCGATCGCCTGCGCGGTCGCGACGGCCTTTTCGACGTCGGTCTGATCGAAATTATGGTACTTGCTCTGCGCATTGGCCGCCCAGACGCCGGCGAGGCAATCGGCCATCAATTCGATGCGCACCGAAAGGGCGTTGCGTTCGGCGCTCGTCGCTGCTCTTTGTTCGGCAGCTTCCGCTTCGCCCAAAAGACCGAGCTGGTCCTGAATATGGTGGCCGACCTCATGGGCGATCACGTAGGCGTCGGCAAAATCGCCGCCGCCGCCGTAGTGCTTCTTCATGTCGTCGAAGAAGGAGGTGTCGA
>JASHSB010000035.1 GCA_030036945.1 Methylovirgula sp.
CCGTGAGAAAACTGATCTCTCATTTGTTCGGATATTTCTCGCCACGGTTGCATCGGAGCGGCGACTTGGTTTCGGAAATCGTTTTGTTGCCTAAATGTCACATTCTCTTCCAATCTGTGGAAAATGCCTTTCGGAACAATCAACTTCCACTTAAACGGCATGGTATCGTCGGACGAAGCGAGATGCCGTGAGCATTAGACCCGCAATGCCCTTAGACTGGGAGTACGCGCCTTTCCGCCGAAGGCCGTTGAGCCTGCTATAAGCGCCGCATGGCAAAGAAGCCGAAAGATGCGCCGAGCCTCGGGCGCCCGGTCGAGCTGCCCGCTTCGCCCGACGAGGCGCGGCTCGACCGCATGCCCAACCCGCACGCCGATGCGAACTACATTGCCCGCTTCACGGCGCCAGAGTTTACCTGCCTCTGCCCGGTGACCGGGCAGCCGGACTTCGCTCACCTCGTGATCGATTACGTGCCTAATCGCTGGCTCGTCGAATCGAAGTCGCTCAAACTTTATCTCGGCTCGTTCCGCAACCACGGCGCTTTCCATGAGGATTGCACCTTGCGTATCGGCGAGGATTTGGCGGCGCTTTTGAAGCCGCGCTGGCTCCGGATCGGTGGGTATTTCAATCCGCGCGGCGGCATGCCGATCGACGTTTTCTGGCAGACCGGCAAGTTGCCAGCCGGATGCTGGGCGCCGGACCAGGGCGTCCGGCACTATCGCGGCCGCGGCTGAAGCTCAGTCCGCGAACGGCCGGTCGCCTTCGAGGTTGAGCATCAAGTTCAACGTATTGCGATATCCCCAAGACCAAGGATAGGGCCCGTATTGCGGCCCCGAATTATAGACCGGCGGATTGGCATAGCCGTAGAACGGCGCCGGAGGCGCGTAATAATAGGGCCCGGGCGGATAGCCGTAAGGACCGCCATAGGCATAGTGACGATGACGGTAAGCGTAATGGTGGTGGTAATGATGGTGCAGATGCACGACATGTCGGTGCGCTGCTTCGGCCGGCAAAGCCAAGAGGGATCCGAGCGCGACGGCGGACGCCAATGTAATGAAAAATTTCATCGAATTACCTCCGTTCACCCGCAGAACGATGCCTGGCTGAAACGTTCCTAGCACCGTTTCTCGGCATCTTGGCAGCGAAGTCTCCCAGCGGAGTTCAGGTCCGCCGCACCGCCTGATGTGGTCGTAAGCCCTCCATTTTGCAAGCTGGCCGCTACACCAGCCGGCTCTGCTCGACCGCCGCGGCGATGAAGCTCGCAAACAGCGGATGCGGCTCGAACGGCCGCGATTTCAATTCCGGATGATATTGCACGCCGATGAACCACGGATGGTCAGCAAGCTCGATCGTCTCCGGCAGCAGCCCGTCCGGCGACAGGCCGGCGAAGATCAGTCCCTTGTCTTCGAGTTGCTCGCGATAGGTCATGTTGACCTCGTAGCGATGCCGGTGGCGCTCGGAAATCTCGGTGGCGTTGTAGATGCCGGCGATTTTCGAGCCTTCCTTCAGGTGCGCGGCATAGGCGCCGAGCCGCATCGTGCCACCGAGATCGCCTTCCGCGGCGCGCACCTGCAGCTCGTTGTCGCGCATCCATTCGGTCATCAGGCCGACGACGGGATTTTTGGTCGGCCCGAACTCGGTCGAACTGGCGTCGGCGATTCCGGCCAGCGAACGGCTTGCCTCGATCACCGCCATCTGCATGCCGAAGCAAATGCCGAAGTACGGCACGTTGCGTTCGCGCGCGAAGCGGGCCGCGAGAATCTTGCCTTCCGCGCCGCGCTGCCCGAAGCCGCCCGGCACGAGAATTCCGTCGACCCCCTCGAGCCGCGGCGCCGGATCGCTGTCCTCGAAGGCCTCGGACTCGATCCAATCGAGCCGCACCTTGACGCGATTGGCCATGCCTCCGTGCGCCAACGCCTCGATCAGCGACTTATAGGCATCCTTCATGCCCGTATATTTGCCGACGACGGCAATCGTCACCTCGCCTTCCGAATTGCGCATGCGCTCGGTGATGGCGTTCCAGCGGCCCATGTCGGGCTTCGGCGCCGGTTCGATGCCGAAGGCGGCGAGCACCTCCTGATCGAGCCCTGCGGCATGGTAGGCGCGCGGCACGTCGTAAACCGAGGCTACGTCGCGCGCCTCGATCACCGCGCTTTCGCGCACGTTGCAAAACAACGCGATCTTGCGGCGTTCGTCGCGGGAGATCTCGCGGTCGCTGCGGCAAAGGATGACCTGCGGCTGGACGCCGATCGAGCGCAACTCCTTGACCGAATGCTGGGTAGGCTTGGTCTTCAGCTCGCCGGCGCTCGGAATATACGGCATCAAGGTCAAGTGGACATAGACCGCGTGGCCGCGCGGCAGGTCGTTGCCGAGCTGGCGGATCGCCTCGAGAAACGGCAGGCCTTCGATGTCGCCGACCGTTCCGCCGATCTCGACGAGGACGAAATCGAAGCCTTCGTTGCCGCGCAGAATGAATTCCTTGATCTCGTTCGTCACATGCGGAATCACCTGCACGGTCGCGCCGAGGTAATCGCCACGCCGCTCCTTGCCGATGATTTCTTGGTAAATGCGCCCGGTCGTAATGTTGTCGTCGCGCGTCGCCGGACGTCCGGTGAACCGCTCGTAATGGCCGAGGTCGAGATCGGTTTCCGCGCCGTCGTCGGTGACGAAGACCTCGCCGTGCTGATAGGGGGACATCGTCCCCGGATCGACGTTGAGATAAGGGTCGAGCTTACGCAACCGGACCGTGTAGCCGCGCGCCTGGAGAAGCGCGCCGAGCGCCGCCGAGGAAAGCCCCTTGCCGAGAGAGGAAACCACGCCGCCGGTGATGAAAATATACCGCGCCATGGGCCTTCGCGTTTATCCTGTTTCGGTTGGCTTGGGGAGCCCAAATATCCGCCTTTTTCGGGAAAACGGCGGCCGTCCGAGCGAAAGCCTGGCGTGATTTTCTGTTGAGAACGCTTATTGCGAACGCGGCGCTTGCGGCGCAGCCGGAGCGCCCGATTCGCCATGTTGCTGCTGCTGGCGCTGTTGCTGGAGCTTTTGCAGCTGCTCCATCAAGCTGCCCTGCCCCGCCGGAACAGCCGGTCCCGCCGGCGCACTGCTCGCGGGCGGCGGCGCTCCCTCCAAAATCGATCTCGGCGCCCGCGTGATATTGGCCAAAATAGTCAAAGCGAGGCTCGTCGCAAAGAACACGGCGGCGAGAATGGCGGTGGCGCGGGTCAGCGCATTGGCTTGGCCACGTCCGGTCATGAAACCGCCGCCGCCCGTGCCCAGGAAAGCGCCACCTTCGGAGCGCTGCAGCAGCACCGTCGCGACGAGCGCGATAATGGCCATGATGTGGATGACGATCAAAACGGTCTGCATCGAAACCTCCGGCGGCCTCTTACACTGGCGAATGCCGCCTGACTAGGGCGCCTTCAGGCGCGGTAGACGCCGGCGATCGCCATGAATTCGCCGGCCTTCAGGCTTGCCCCGCCGACCAGCGCTCCGTCCACTTCGTCGACGGCCAGCAGTTCGGCGGCGTTCTCGGGCTTCACCGAGCCGCCGTAGAGGATCCGCACCTTTTTGCCGCGGTCCGGGAAATGCCGCTCCAGTTCGCCGCGCAAGAAGCCATGCATCAAGGCGATATCGCCGGCCATCGGCGTCACTCCCGTGCCGATCGCCCAGACCGGCTCGTAGGCGACGACGAGATGCGCCGCGTCGTTCGGCAGCGACGCCGCGAGCTGCGCGGCGACACGCTCCAAAGCCGCGCCGCTGGCGCGCTCGGCCTGCGTCTCCCCGACACAGAGAATTACGCCGAGGCCGGCGCGCAGCGCCGCGCGGGCCTTGGCGCGTACCAGAGCGTCGCTCTCCACATGGCTGGCGCGCCGCTCGGAATGGCCGACGATCACATAGGATGCGCCAGCGTCCTTGAGCATCGCGGCGGAAATATCGCCGGTATGGGCTCCCTCTTCGGACGGGTCGCAATCTTGCGCGCCGAGCTCGACCGGCGAGCCGGCGCAGACGCGCCCCGCGTCCATGAGCAAGGTGACGGGTGGACAGACGACGATCTCGGCATCCCCGCCTTCTCCGCCCAGGACGGCCGTGCGGATCGCGGCAATCTCGATGAGATCGGCAGCACGCCCGTTCATCTTCCAGTTCCCGGCAACCAATGGCGTTCGTCTATCCGGCATGCGAAACCTCGATCGGCGCACCAAAGATCCCGGCGGCGACGCTCCACCGCAAGGAATGGTTTAGATTCTTTGCAGGCCGGCCAAGCCGTTGCAAGCCTTTGGCCCGCTCCCTATAGTCCGCCGCGCCAAACGCCCCCGGCAGCGGAGATTTTTCAAGATGCTCGACGCTTTGCGCGCCTCCACTCAGACTTGGATCGGGCGCACCATCATGACCATCGTGATGGGTTTCCTTATCATCGCTTTCGGCTTTTGGGGGATCGCCGTCATTTTCCGCGGTTTCGGCGCAAACCGGCTGGCGCGCGTGGGTTCGATCGAGATCACGACCGAGGCCTATCGCAACGCCTACCAAAACGAATTGCTGCGCATTCAAGAGCAGCAGCGGCGGGCGATCAGCGCCAACGAAGCGCATCAAATGGGGCTCGACCGGCAAGTTTTGGGGCGGCTTCTCAGCGACGCGGTGCTCGATCAGGAAGCGCATCGGCTCGGCCTTGCCATGTCCGACCAGGCGCTCGCCGACCGGGTCTTCCTCGACGAGGCCTTTAAGGGAGCCAACGGTCAATTCGATCGCGGCCTCTTCGAGGAGCGGCTGCGCGATGCAGGCATCAGCGAGAGCCGTTTTGTCGCCGAGCAGCGCGCCTCCTATCTGCGCAGCGAAATCATCGCCGTTCTCGACACCAATCTCGCTGCGCCCAAAGCGATGCTCGACCTCATCAATCGCTACTACAACGAGACCCGGAGCATCGATTATTTTGTGCTTCCGAAGACGGCGGCCGGCGCGATTCCGGCTCCGAGCGACGCCGATCTCAAGGCCTATTACGGGGCGCATCGCAACGCCTACCGCACCCCCGAATATCGCAAGATCAGCGTCTTGGTCGTGACACCCGCGACACTCGCCGATCGGTTTCTCAAGATCCATCCGTTCAGCGACGCGGAGATTGCCAAGCGCTACGACGAAGTGAAGGCAACGCGTTATACGCAGCCCGAACATCGCGATGTAGAGCAAATCATCTTTTCGGACGAGGCCTCGGCGAAGGCCGCGTCGGCCAAACTCTCCGGCGGCGAAAGCTTCGACGCGCTCGTCGCGGAGCGCAAGCTGGCGCCAAAGGACGTCAATCTTGGCATGGTGACGAAGGCGGGCCTTGCCGACAAAGCGATCGCCGATGCCGCCTTCGCGCTGCCGGCGGGCGG
>JASHSB010000036.1 GCA_030036945.1 Methylovirgula sp.
ATCGGCCGATCGATCTCTACAACTACGGCAACATGCGCCGCGACTTCACGTTCGTCGACGATTTGATCGAGGCGGTGCTGCGGCTGAGCGGCGTCGTTCCGCCGATGCCGGCCGACCAGCCGCGGCCGTTGCCCGACGACAGTCTCTCGCCGCAAGCCGCGTTCCGCGTCGTCAATATCGGCGCGGGACGACCGACCGATCTCGAGGATTTCGTCGCCGCGATCGAGGCCGCGGTGGGACGCAAGGCGCGGCGCAATTTCATGCCGATGCAACAGGGCGACGTGCCGGTCACGTTCGCCAATACCGATCTCTTGTTCCGGCTGACCGGCTATCGTCCCGCGACCGCGGTGAGCGAAGGCGTCCCCGCCTTCGTTGCATGGTACCGAGAATATTTCGGGCTCTAGGCGCGGGATCGCCCCGATCCCACGCTTTGAATGGAACCCGCTGCCGCGACCGCTAAACGCCGTCAGGGTTGGGCTATGCCCGGAATCTCGTCGACACCGTTGCGGCACTGGCAAGCCTGGCCGGCGACGACCGGCCGGTCGAGCGGACAGCTCGTCTCCGGAGTCTGGCAATAAGCGCCTTCGGCGTAGGTGTCATTCGGGTAGCCGTAGTCGTACGCGTAGCCCGGATCGTCGTAATCCAACCCGTAGTCATAATAATCTGGATAGCCGTAGGCGTAACCGGGTCCCCCGCCGTAGCCGCCGTAGCCGTGACCCCAATGATGCCTGCGCCATCCGTGCATGCCATTGATGGCAAAATTGCCGCGTATGCCGGGCGATGCGTTGCCGCGTACTCCGCTGGAGAAATTTCCATACACTGCGCCCGCGGCAGCGTTGCCATGCATGCCGCCGACGCCGCCGATCGCCGTGCCGTGCACGGCGACTCGCGTCGCCCGCGGCGTGGAATAATTCACCCCTTGCGCGAAAGCCGCTCCTCCCATGAGGGGGCACGCGGCACAAACCGTCGCCCGTAAGAGATAATGCTGCATCGCTTTTCTCCAGATCGATTTCCGCGGTTCCCATGAACGCGACGTAATCGCAGCCATTACGGAAACGCGCGGTTCCATTCCCCGGAAAGTCACGAAACCGATGAAGGTTCCGCGTCTGCCCCTTCGCTATCGAAGGTTGAATCCGCGACAGCGGCGGTTTCGCCGGCAGACGAGGGGTTCCACTTTCGCGAAGGCGCGCTATTCTGCGCGGCATCGAGAGGCACAATGGACAGGATCTTTCGCAGTTTTCTTTCCGGCCTGATCGCCTACGGATCGGTCGAAGTCGAGACCGCCTCCGGTGAACGATTCCGCCTCGGCGACGGCTCCGGCGAGGAAGTCAAAATCCGCTTCGTCGATCGAGCCGCGCAATGGGCGTTGCTGCGCGATCCGGCGCTGCGCTTCGGCGAACTCTACATGGACGGGCGCATCAAGCTCGAGCGCGGGACGATCTACGACGCGCTGACCATCGCGGCGCGTAACGCCGACCGGTTTTCGCAATTCTCCTGGCTGCGCGCCGCCGAAAAGCTGCGTTCTGCCTTGCGCCGCCTCAGCATGCGCAACACGCGGCTGCGCGCCAGGCGGAATGTCGCACATCACTACGATCTGGACGGCCGGCTTTACGGGCTCTTTCTCGACGCCGACCGGCAATATTCCTGCGCCTATTTCGAAAATCCTTCAGCCGGCCTCGACGAAGCACAACTCGCCAAAAAGCGCCATATCGCCGCGAAGCTGCTGATCGAGCCGGGCAACCGCGTGCTCGATATCGGCTGCGGCTGGGGCGGCATGGCGCTCTATCTCGCCCGCATCTGCGCGGCGAGGGTGACGGGCATCACGCTGTCGCGCGAGCAGCAGGCGCTCGCCAATCAGCGCGCCGTCGACGCCGCGCAGGCGAACGCGGTCGATTTCCGCCTTCAGGATTATCGCGAGATCGACGAGCGGTTCGACCGAATCGTGTCGGTCGGCATGTTCGAGCACGTCGGTCAGCCGTATTACGATACGTTCTTCCGGCAGATCGCAAAGCTGCTCGCTGCCGATGGCGTCGCGCTCATCCATACGATCGGTTCGGAACGCCCGCCGCAGCCGACCGATCCGTGGGTCGCGAAATACATTTTCCCGGGCGGTTATATTCCTTCGCTGTCGGAAGTGTTGCCGGCCATCGAACGGGCCGGCCTTTTCGTCACCGACATCGAAGTGCTGCGGCTGCATTACGCCGAGACGCTGCGCCACTGGCGCGAGCGTTTCCTCGCGCGCCGCGACGAGGCGGCGACGCTCTACGACGAGCGCTTCTGCCGGATGTGGGAATATTATCTGGCCGGCGCCGAATGCGGCTTCCGGTTCCTGAGCCACGTCGTGTTCCAAATTCAGCTCGCCAAGCGAGTCGATACGGTGCCGCTGAGCCGCGACTACATCCTGCGCCGCGAGGCCGAATTGCGACGCCGCGACACGGCGTCGCCGGGATTGCGCATCGCCGGCTGATCGGGCCTCAGCGGGTCGCTCGGCTGCCAAGGCCGGCCGCGCGAGGCGCGCGCATTTTTGTCCTTGATCCGCGCCGAGCCGCTCGCTACAAGCGGCCGCCTGGCGCCCCAGAAATCTCGTCAGTTCCCGGTGAATTCAAGAGCTCTCGGTATTTCGGCCTTTTCCTTTCCGTATCTGCGCGCAATCCCGCGATGCCGATCGGCGGAAGCAGTCCCACTGAACCATGCGCCTTGGCAAGCTCTAGCGCCGATCGTGGACTAAATGCCGGAAACCGCACCCGCCGCGAAGACGTACGGAATAGCCGTTGTCGCCAACGATCGCGTGATCGATTGGCTGATGCCGTTTCTGGAGAGCTACCTTGCGACGAACGCCGCAATTTCGCTCTACCTCATCCCCTACAACGATAACATCGCGCGCATGCGCCGGGTCGCGCAAGTCTTCGGGGTCGAAATCGCCGAACTCGACAGCGCCGGACTCGACGCGTTCGCCAAGCGCCTCTATCCCTTCAATCCCGGCCATCGCCACCGGCTGCGCAAACTTTTGGCTCTGACATTGCCGCTCGACGAGGTCGTCTACCTCGACGTCGATACGATCATGCTGCGCGATTTCGGCGATACGCTCGGTCACGTCGAGTCCGGCAAGACGGATTTCTTGGTCGCCTGCTGCTGCGACGACTATATCTACAACGCCAAGCACAAAAATTACGATTTTCTGCGCGGCGCCTTTTCGTTCAACGACGGCTTCTTCGTGACTTCGCGCTATAAGCTGTCGCTGCAAGATTTCTACGACGTCATCGCCGAGGACGGAAAGATCTTCCACGCGGTACGTCAGCGCGGCGGATTGTTTGCGCAACCGCTCACGAACTTCGTCGTACATCGACGCGGGTTGAAAGTTTCCGCATTACCCGAATGCGTGCCGGGCGCTTCCGGCGGTAGCTTCTACAAGATCGAGAAAGTGGTTTTCGCGCCGGAAGGACCCCTGGACGCCCATGGCAACCGGCTCTATTTCTGCCATTGGCCGGGTATCCTTGGATTGCCGCGCGGGCGGATCTTCGACGGCCTTTGGCGCGATTATGCCCGCCAAGCCGCGGCACGTGTAAAGGCGGCGGGGAGCATCTGACGGAAGGTTACACGGCGACGCCGGCCTGTGCACGCTTTACGTATTCCAGCACGTTGCCGATCTGTACGTTGGGCTGCGAGAGTTCCGGCGCCTTCAACGTCTCGACGAACGCATCGTATTGCGGGTGGTCGGGGCTGCCGATGAAAGCCTCAAGATATTCCTCGCGGCTGAAAATGTCGCGCTGCCGGATCATGTTGAAGATGATCGAGTCAGCGGCGAATTCTTCCCCGAGCTTCACGAACGCCGGCATCTCCCGGTAGTTCAAGGTCTGTACGACCATCGAGAATTCGAGCCTTCCGATTTCGCCGGATGTGCGCAGCTCGCGGAGGAATGCGAGGTTCCGGCGCAGGCGCCTGAAGTCGCCGCCGCGGCGAACGACGGCGTAGGTTGAAGCCTGCGCGGCATCGATGGAGATCTGCACATAGCGCACTCGATTGCGAAGATTGAGCTCGCCCCAGCCGCGTCTGTCGAGAAGCTGGCCGTTACTGATCAATTCCAATCTCAATTGCGGAAAATCGCCGCCGTTGAGGCGTTTGATCAAGTTGCGGAAATGCTTGCTGCCAAACGGGTCGCCGGATCCCGTGATCATCGCCGACTTTGCCTCGCGCATGAGAGGAAGAAGCGTGCGTTCGGAAAGTTCGTCCAATCGCTCTTGCTTGCGCGAATCGGCCATATAGACGCTGCTTCGGCAGGACGGGCAGGAGAGATTGCACGATTTGTCGTGCGACAGGACGAGGTGCTCGGGCAGCCTTGCCAAGCCGGTCTCGTACCGCTCGACGATCGCCCGCGATTCAGGCGCGTCGCGCGACGGCAGCGTGCGGCCGGTAATCGCCGGGCAGTGAAGGTGGCTGCAATATCGGAACGAACCGTCGAGGATCGACTCGCGGATGCGCGTCGCCGCGTCGCCGTTCCAAAGCCGCTCCGGCTCGGTATCGAGTCTTCCGATCGGCGTCGGAAGCCAGATCGGACAGCACACGTAGGCCAGACCAGTCGGCGTAGTCTCGATCATCCGGAACGGATTGGCGCAGAAGCGCGACTCCAAATAATCTTTGGTGCTTTGGTCGTTCTGCTGCTCGCGACAGCGCTTCTGGCGGCGTTTTAGCATAAACGTGTTGTCGATCCACCCGCCGATCGCCTCGATCCTTTCGGCGCCGATCAAGGCATGAAACTTCGGATGGGCCAAAAGCCGCAACAGGCGCTTGGGCACAAGGTGATCGACAAAATCGACAAACCAAGCGCCAAGCCGCATGGCAAATTCTGTTTCAGACATTGGTGTTTGCTCTAAAACGATCAAACCGACAGCGGGAGGCGGGGGTCCCGACGCACGCTAACATGGCCCGAGATGCTCGTTTTTCCCGCCACGTTGCACCGGTTGTTTACATTCTACGAGCGGCGTCACGAGCTCGGCGAGCGCATGCCGGTACGCCCGCGGACTGAACATCCGCTCGTAAAGCCGGTATGTATCGCTGTTCATCCGTTCCTCCGGCGTTGTCGGAACCCGTTTGATCCGCCGGATCGCCGCCGCAAAGCTCGGCGCATCGCAGGCGAAGCTGACGTTCGCCAATTGCGCCGGATCGGCGCCCATGCCGCGAAACGCCGACGGCGTGGCCACCAATGGGGCACCGCTGGAAAGCGCCTCGATCGTTTTAATCGATATGCCGGATCCGTCCGTAATCGGCAGTAGAACCGCGGCGGCGTCCGCGTAGATTCTGTGCAAGTCCCGGACACGACCCTCGAACATCGCGGCATGCGCCCGAAATACGCCAGGGGCGCGGCGGCGAAACTCGGCATCGATGTTGCCGACGATCCTGATCGGCACATCCGGAATAAGCGGTACGACTTCGCGCAAGAACCAGAAGATGCCGAGAAAATTTGGGTAATTCGCGCTCGCCACAATAACGATGTCTGGGCCTCCGCATCCCACCGAAACCGGTTCGACGGCAGGATAGACGAGGACGTGCCGCTTATGCGGCAGCAATCGATCGAAGGACGCCGCTTCCTCGGCATTCAGATGGACCAACACATCCGCGGCGTCCATGTTGGCGAGTTCGAGGGCGAGCATCGCCTCATACGTGGCGGCTGGCGGAAACGTCCAGAAACCAGGTTGTCGCAAGACGTATTGGCGTGCCTGCAAATCGTGGGTGTCGAGCAGGATCGGGCAGGCTCGATCGCCGCGCAGTTTCAGCGCCGCACCCATACAGAAAAAGTGGTTGCAGTGAATGAGATCGATCTCCGGTAATTCCATCAGTTCGATGGGCAGCGCGGCAAGTTTGACCGTTTCAACCAGGATCGTCGCGTAATCACCATGCAGCCAGTCCTTGAAAGACCGCAGGAAAGTCGGCGTGAAGACCGCGCCGCGCGGCATGCCGGCGAAATAGCGCCGGTCGGCCTGCAGGTCTTGGCTTCCATCGAGATAGGCGGAATGGGCCTGTGATCCCCGTACGTGCCCAGGGAAATCGGCGATCGCCAACGCCAGCAGTCTTGCCCCTAGAGCGCGGTAGGCCTGTGCCTGCGTGACGAAGACCTTATGGCTGCCGCAAGAATGCCAGGCCGGATGGACGAGGACAACGGTTTTTCCGTGCAATGGCGCGGCCGGGTACACCGGGCTTGCCGGATGAGCGGCGGCCAGCCCCGCGCCGACATAGTTCACGCTGCGATCACTCATCACGACGCGCGTTTCTCATTGTGTTCACGGATCATCGTAGCGATCACGCGGATCGGAATACGAAACCAGCACATCAGCAGAATCGTCAACCCGGTGCCGAGCGCCGTGGCGACGATTTCGTGGGATTCCGCCAGTCGCCGCGCCGTTCGCGAACGCCGTTGCCAACGTGGCAATCGCGAATCGCCGTCACGCTGATCGATGCGGATGAGGAGCGCAGCATAGTGCAAACGCAGCCGGCCGCTACGGCAGAACCGTTCTGCCTTGGCAATCAGATGATCGATGAGCAGAAGCTGGCTCTTGTGATTGCTGTCGCCGGCTCCGCCCGCTTCGAAAGCAATGAAATGGTTTAGTTGCGGCTGGCGCGAGTACACATTTTCCCCGTGAATACGATAAATGAACAGCGGCTCATCGATAATTACGCTGCCGCAGAGCGCGCTGATTCCGCATCCGAAGTACATGTCGGTGCCGGTCCGCAAGTGCGCGAGCCCGGGATTGTCGGAGAACAGGCGCAACGCATCGCGTCGATAGCAAATTCCGGAAGTCGGCGACCAAACCCATTTGCTCGACAGCGGCGCGACGAAATGGATCTTGTTGACCAGCGATTTGGCGATCGACGCCGATGGCCAAGGCGGATCGAGGCGATGCCGATAGGATCGTACAATGTTACGCCTTAGTCCCTTGCCGCTGCGCACGTAGCGATTGAGCTCCTCGCTGGTGCCCAAGACGATCTGGTCGCCGATTACCTGCAGCATATCGCCGGAGGTAAAGCCTACGTGAACGCGCATCGAAAGGTGCACGAAGACGTGCGTCTCGATGGCGTGGGCAAGCAACACGTCGTCGGCATCCATGAAGATCACGTAGGCGCCGGAGGCCGCCGCCAATCCGTCGAGCGACGCCGCAGTCTGGCCATCGTTGCTGGAGCGCCGAATGAGGATCGCCTGCGGATAGCGCGCCGCGATCCCGGCAAGTACGACGGGGCTTCCGTCGTTCGAGCCGTTGTCGACGATGATACATTCGAGCTGCGGATAGGTCTGCTGAAAGACGCTGTCCACAGCCTGATCGAGAAAGCGGCCGTAATTGTAATTGACAATGACGACGCTGACCAAAGGCAGCCGAAAGGCTCGGTCCAGCGCGATCGCCTGGCTCGCAAAACTGTCCGTCGAGTCCGAGATGTTCACAGCGCGTCCCCTGGCGCCGCCCCCCGGCCGGCGGCTTGACGTCGAGCTACGCAGCGCGCGGCACCTTGCATAAGCGCGCGGCCGGACGGCGCAGCGCGATCCTCATGCAACAAAATTAGCTTGAAATTAGCCGCCATCTTGCCGCCCCGTGCACGATCCAAACCCTCGCTTGATCCAAACCTCGGCGTTGCTATAACAAATCAAACATGCTGACGTCGTCGAGCCTTACTAGGACAAAACCGTCCCTCGGGAAATTGCCTAGATCTTTCAGCCCGATGTAGCATATCCGTCTTTGCAGGTCAGGTCGAGAATTGTCCCGCGTCCCGTCAATCAAGAATCGCGGCCCCATGAAGCACGCGTCAAGTTCTTGTTCTGCCAGACGCTGCAGGCGACCGAACGGTAACGGCTAGAATGATCATACCCCGTCTTCTCTATTTCTACCTCGCCCGGCGAATCCTGTTCACGGCGCTGCTGATCGAGATCGGCCTATGCGTGCCGGTGGTGATGACCTCACTCTTTCACTACCTGCCGACGGCGGCTTTGCGCAGCGGCCTTCTGCTGCCGGCCATCCTCGGCACATTGCCGACTGCTGTCTATATCGCCCTGCCGATGGCGATCGGGGTTGCCGTGGCGCTCGAATTCTCGCGCATGGCGGCGGACGGAATGATCGCCGTTCTCTATTCGCTGCGGCTCTCCGTCATGTCGATCTGTCTGCCGGCCGCGGTCGTCGCCGGCGTGGCGGTCGGCTTCGGTTATTGGATTTCCTGCTACGTCGCGCCCGCTTACGTGGGCGAGATGCACGACGTGATTTACGTCATCCGCAATTCGCTCAATCACCGGCTGCTCGAGCCGGCGCGGTTCTATACGTTCGATAACGGCACGCGGACACTCTATTTCCAACGCTGGCGGTCACCAGACGTCGTCAGCAACATATTCATCCACCAGTTCAACACTGAAAAGAACGAAGAGGAAATCATTACCGCGCGGCAAACCGAGTTCCGTCGCAACGCGCACGGCGTACTGCTCGTCATGAGCCACGGATCGTTCCAGAGCCGTCCCATCGGCTCGACGCAAATGCGCACCGCCGATTTCGACGAATACGTCATCGAACTCGATATGCAAGGGACTAACGGCATGCCGAAGCGCAATTGGGTGGGCGTGTTCGAACTGCCGTTGCGAAAATTCCTGGAAGCCGCTCCGGGACCGAACGCGGCGCATTATCTGATTGTCGACTGGATGAGCGAGGCGGCAAAGAGATTTACCATCCCGATCCTTGCCCTGGCGCATGCGTTGCTCGCGATGGGGCTGGTACTTACCCTCGCGAATGCCACCGGACGCAATGCGACGACAATTGCCGCGCTCGTCGTCATTCCCTTGGTGCACATTGGCATTCTGATCGGCATGGAGAGCCTGGTGCGCCGCGATCCTCGCCTCGTGGCCCTCGTCGCTATAGCGGTCGCCGTGGAATTCCTCGTGGCGTTCGTTCTCCTCTCGCGCCAGCAAGCGAATTTCTCTGCCGTTCCAGCGCGCGAAACGGGACCGCCAGGCCGCCCCGCTGCGTAGCGCTTTTGCGGCGATCGCCTTTAGACTGAAATTGCCACGCGACTGGCGTTGAGCGGAATGTTGAAGGCGCGCCGGTAAGCGGCCGTCACCTCAAAGGGGCGTCCGCAAGCGGCGATTCTGCCGTCCTCGATCCACAGGACCCGGTCGCAGAGCGTCTCCAGCGTCTTCAAGTCGTGCGAGACGACAAGAATCGTGCCGCGCGAGGCGAATCGTCGGATGAAGTCGTCGCACTTTTGGGCGAACGTCGCGTCGCCGACCGCGAGCGCTTCGTCGACGATCATGATTTCGGCGTCGGCATGCGCGCAGATTGCGAAGGCGAGCCGCGCGGTCATGCCGCTCGAATACATTTTCAAGGGCTGGGTGAAGAACTCACCGATGTCGGCGAACGCTACGATCGAATCGAGCCGTTTTATGATGTCGGCGCGCTTAAGACCAAGAATGGCGCCGCCGATCAATACGTTCTCGCGGCCGGTAAGCTCCAGATCGAACCCGGCACCGAGCGCCAGGATCGGCGCGACGCGACCGGATACCTCGATACTTCCGTGGGTCGGATTGCTGATCCCGCAGATAAGCTGAAGAAGCGTCGTCTTGCCGGTGCCGTTGCGGCCGATAATCCCCCAACACTCGCCGCGGCGAACGTCGAAGCTGATGTCCCGCAACACCCAATGCGGATGATAAAACTGCTTCCACCGGCCGAACAGCGTCTGCATCAACTGGTCGTTGCGATGCGTGTAGAGCTGGAACGCCTTGCCGACGCTCCGACAGCTGATCGCCAGGTCAGATGACATCGACGAATACGTTCTTGTAGCGCATGAAGAAGCGATAGCTGGCGCGGAAGATAAGAAGCGAAACAAGGACGGTACCTGTGTAAAGGCCGGGGCTCGGCAGAATATCGTAAAGCACCACATCGCGCACCATCTCGACGTAGTTGCCGATAATATTGCACCGCAAGAAAATGCGCATCCCCTGCGGCGCATCACTGACCGAGTAGAAAATCGGCGTCGCAAACATGAACACCGGCACGATCGATGCCATCAGGTGCGTCACGTCGCGGGTAAACGATCCCAGCGCCATGAGGAACCAGCTTACGCCAAGCAGGAAAAGCACAAACGGAATGACCACGAACGGTAGGAGAAAAAACGTCAGCGGCAGCCAGTGCGCCAATATAAGCTCAAAGACGAGCAGCACGCCGAAACTGATCCCAGCGTAGACAATGGCGCGGATGGTCGCCGTCCAGGCGAGCGTCTCGCTTGGGAAGATCGACTTCTTGATGAAGTTTGCGTTTTCGAGCAAAAGCGCCGGGGCACGATAGGCAACTTCGCTGAATAGATTGAAAACAATCAGCCCGACAAAAATCGTCAGCGAATAATTGCTGATGCCTTGCGCGGAAGCCGCGGTGCGAATACCGATCGCGTTGGAAAACACGAAAGTATAGATCGTCAGCATCAGAAGCGGCCCGAAGATCGCCCACAGCCAGCCAAGGATCGAGCCGCGAAACCGTGCCGCCAGTTCGCGTCGTACCACGGCGCGGATCAGCTCGCGAAAATGCCAAGCCCTTTGCAGCGGCGTGAACAGCGTCATCCGCAATTCGGGACTTGCTTGATGCATTGCGCCAGCCAGCACCGATTTCCCCATCGAAGTTGCCGAAAGTCAATAAGTTAGAACGCTTGAGACGAGCAAATCACAATCTATGTCAATAGATTGCAATAGACGGCGCGGTGTAGCCGGTTTACCGGAAGCTAGTCAACGCGTCTTCTTTGCGCTGCCAACTGCTTGATCCCGGCTAAGACGGCCGCCCGCCAACGTGCGGCGCCGACTGCAGCGCATATAGATGGCGCGCCGTCGCGGCGACCTCGTTCTCGCAGGCAAGCAGCGCGGCACGCGCTTCCTCGGCGCTGACCGGCCGGAAACGGCAGGTCTCTCCCGGCCGTAGCTGCGCGAGCCGGCCAATGTCGGCGCGGACGACGTGGGCAAGCTTCGGATAGCCGCCCGTCGGAGGATGATCGGCCATGAGGATCAGCGGCTGTCTGTCGCCGGCAATCTGAATGGCGCCGAGCGCGACACCGTCGGAAACGATGTTAAAGCCGCGCTCGTGGGCAATTTCCGGTCCTTCGAGCTGATATGCCATGCGGTCGCCGGCCACCAGCCGAAATTCAGCGCCGAAAAAGGCGCTCAGCGCCGCCGCGCCGAAATAATCGTCCTGTGGGCCGAGGACGACGCGCAACGGCGCGGGATCGCGGTCAAGCCAAGGAGCTGCGATGCGCGCCTCGCCGAACGGCCATCCGCTTGCCGACAACGGCAAGAGATCACCATCGCGCAACATCCGGCCGTCGATACCGCCGATGCCGGAGCGCGTATGGGTGGCACGGCTACCGAGTTCAACGGGCGTAGCGAAGCCGCCGGAGACGGCAAAATAGGCGAAAACTCCGTCGGTACCGGGACTCGCCGCCAATTTCTCCCCGGGGCGCAAGATCAGACGCGCCGCGGAGCCGACTTCGCGCCCGTCGCGTCGCCAGGAAAAGCCGCGGCCGCAAAATGCGATGCCGACCGGCGTCGTCGTCTCGCAGAAAATCTCGATCCCGCCGACGCTGATTTCCACCGCCGCGGCCCGCTCGGCATGGTTGCCGAGGGCGAGATTGGCGGTCCGGAAGGCACGCCAATCCATCGGCCCGGCCGGCGTTACGCCGTAGCGGCGCTGGCCGTAGCGCCCGCCGTCCTGGATCGTCGCACCGAATCCGGCGCGCAGAATCCGTAGAGCCCCCGGCATCTCACGCTTCCCACCGCGCCATGCGTCGGTCTTCCGCGGCGGCTTGCCGCAAACGCGCAAACTGCGCCGCGTCGATGCGCTCGAAATGCACTGTGTCGCCGACCTCAATCGACGCAGGTGGATTTTGTTTCCAGTCAAAGAGGACCGCCGGCGTGCAGCCGAGATTGTACCAGCCGGTCGGCATCGGCGTGCCGGCGATGAGCGCCTGGCCGCCGGCAATCAGCAAAGAACCCGCCGGCACAGGCGGGCGCGGCTTCGGCCGGCGCGAGATCGCAAGCTCCGCGGGCAGGCCGCCCAAGAAAATATAGCCCGGCGCAAATCCGTACATGTAGACGCGGTAGCGCGCGCCGGCATGCAGCTCGGCGACGCGCTGCGCGGAAAGGCCGAGCGCCGCCGCGACTTCGCTAAGATCCTCGGCATAGGGAGGCTCGTAGCAGGCAGGGATCCGCCAATGGCCCGGCGGTTTTTCTTCGACCGGTGTCGCGCCTTCGAGGCTTTCGATGCGTTCGATGAGCGCGGCGATCGAGAGCAGCCGCGGATCGAAATGCACCATCAGCGAGCGATAGGTTGGAACCGACTCGATAACGCCGGCAACCGGGTTTGCCGCGAGCGCGCGATCCAGGGCGCGGACTTGATCGTTCAGCGCCGGATCGATGCGCGTTCCGAATTCGACGACGAGCGCCGATTCACCGGCCGGTAGAAAGCGGGTTTCGCGATGCATGGACGCCGATCAATTGGGAAACCAATTGGCGTAAACGCCGATGAGCAGAAAGACGCCAAGCAAAAAACGATAGACCACGAACGGCCACGCGGAAAACCGCTCGAGGATGCGCAGCAGGCCCCAGATCGCCACGAATGAGGAAAGCGAGGCGACGACCAGCCCGAAGATCAGCACCGACCAGCCATGCATGCTCAGATGCGCTTTGTGGAGCTCGTAGAGCTCCTTGAAGCCCGCCGCGGCGATGGCGGGAATTCCGAGCAAGAACGAAAATCGCGCCGCTTCGGTCCGCATGAGGTCGCGAAACAGCGCCGCTGTCAGCGTCGAGCCGGAGCGCGAGACGCCGGGGATCAAGGCGCCCGCCTGCGCGAAGCCGACGATGAGCACGTCCTTGAGATTGATGTGGTCGAACGTGCGTTTGTGGCGCGAATACACTTCGGCAAGCGCCAGGAGCGCCGCCATCACGATGCAGGAAATGCCGATGACGTCGAGCGTCCGCAACGGCGAATTGCAAGCGTTGAGGACCGGCGCGAGCAGCGCGCCGAAAACGATGATCGGCAGAGTCGCGATCAAGATCCAGATGCTGAAACGCAGATTCCAATCACCGAAATCGCGCCGTCCGATCGCCGCCAGCGAACCGAACAGCAGGCCCTCGACATCGGCCCAGAAATAGCCGACGACGGCGACGAGCGCCGCCACCTGCATCGAAGCCGAGAAGGCCGAACCCGGGTCCTGCCAGCCGAGCAAGGCCGGAACGACACGGATATGCGCGGTCGAGGAGATCGGCAGCAGCTCGGTGACGCCTTGGACGATGCCGAGAAATCCGACCTTGGCATAGCCTAGTGCGACAAATCCGACATCGAGACCGCGTGCGCAGGCGTCCGTCATATCCGATCCTATTTCCGGGGAATCACGCGTTTCCCCGGTGTTTTTCTCAGACTAGAGCCGCAAGATCAACGGCCCGTCTCGACAAGGCCGCGCCTCTCGTGGTAAGGCGCGCACCAACTCACAACAGCGTCCCGAAACGCCCGCCGCGGCCCAAGTCCAAGGCGAAACGGCAGGAATTCCAACATGAACATCATCGAAGAGCTGGAGCGCGCTCAGGCCGCCAAACTCGCCAGTTTGCGTGAAATTCCCGAATTCCAGGCGGGTGATACCGTCATCGTCAACGTCAAAGTGAAGGAAGGCGAGCGCACCCGCGTTCAGGCCTATGAAGGCGTCTGCATCGCGCGCAGCGGCGGCGGTATCAACGAGAGTTTTACGGTCCGCAAGATCTCGTATGGCGAAGGCGTCGAGCGCGTTTTTCCGCTCTATGCGCCGATGATCGATTCAATCAAGGTGGTGCGGCGCGGCAAAGTGCGGCGCGCCAAGCTCTACTATCTGCGCGACCGGCGCGGCAAGTCGGCGCGCATCGCCGAAAAGATGGAAGCGCAGCAGGCGTCGAATCCAAGCGCGGAATTCGTCGCGGCGCCGGAGCCGGCACCCGTCGAGGTGCCTGCCGCGCCGCAGCCTGTCGCCAAGCCGGTAGCGAAGCGCCAAGAGCCGCAAGCGACGCCAGCCGAAAAATCCACCAAACCGGCAACGCGCGCCAAGCCCACCAAACCCGCCAAACAGGCGAAACCGGCCGAGGAAGCCGCCAAGAAGGAAGCGAAGCCCGCCAAGGGAGCCTCGAAGAAAGAGCCAAAGCCCGCCAAGGCGCCGGCCAAGAAAGAAACCAAGAAATAGGCCGCAAGCGCGGCCCTAGCCGAGCGGCGCATTGAGAATCCAGCGGTGTCCGAACGGGTCGCGGAAGGTCGCAAGCCGCGTGCCCCAGAAGGAATTGGTCGGGCTCGTCTCGCCTTTGCCGCCGAGATTCGTGGCGCGTTCGAACGTCGCGTCGACCTCTTTTGCCTCGGCAAATTCGAGGCTGACAGAAACGGTCACCGGCTCGCCGGGAACGGGAATGCGCGTGTTGCCGAATTCGGGAAAGGCGTCGGCCAACATGACCGAGCCGCCGTTGATGATGAGTTCGCAATGCATGACCCGCATTCCGTCGAGCGCCGGCATCAAAGCTTGCTGCTTGGCGTCGAAGACCGCGGTATAAAAGGCAATGGCGGCCATGGCCGGCGATACGGTAAGATAAGGCGCGACGGGCGGACGCATACGCTTCTCCGTGGATCGCAAAAAAGTCGCTCGAGACCTTATATCCGCGTTGGCGCGCCCGCCGGTACCTTCTCATTAAACTTGTTCCGGGTAAATCGATCCGTCGAGTTTCGCATGGCCAAGCTTCGCACGCTCTATGACAAGATCTTCGACGACCACGTGGTGGATCGGCAGGAGGACGGCACCTGTCTCATCTACATCGATCGCCATTTGGTGCACGAAGTGACGAGCCCGCAGGCTTTCGAAGGCCTGCGCCTCGCCGGCCGCAAGGTGCGTGCCCCGGGGCGCACGTTGGCCGTTGTCGATCACAACGTGCCGACGACGGACCGCTCGCAAGGCATCAGCGACCCGGAAAGCCGCGTGCAAGTCGAGCAGCTCGCCGCCAACGCGCGTGATTTTGGCATCGACTATTTCCATGCCCAGGATCGCCGCCAAGGAATCGTCCACATCATCGGTCCCGAGCAGGGCTTCACGTTGCCGGGCACGACCATCGTTTGCGGTGACAGCCACACGTCCACGCACGGCGCGTTCGGCGCGCTCGCGCACGGCATCGGCACCTCGGAAGTCGAACACGTGCTCGCCACCCAGACGCTGATCCAAACCAAAGCCAAGAACATGCACATCGTCGTCGACGGCAAGCCGGGCGACGGCGTGTTCGCGAAAGATATCGTGCTGGCCATCATCGGAGAGATCGGCACCGCGGGCGGCACCGGCCACGTCATCGAATATGCCGGGGAAGCGATCCGCGGGCTGTCGATGGAAGGCCGCATGACAGTCTGCAATATGTCGATCGAGGCGGGGGCGCGCGCCGGGCTCATCGCACCCGACGAGAAGACGTATGCATTTTTGAAGGATCGTCCGCGCACGCCGAAGGGCGCCGCCTGGGACGCGGCGCGCCGCCATTGGGATACGCTGCGCTCGGAAGACGGCGCCGAATTCGACAAAGAGATCTGGCTCGACGCCGCCGACCTGCCGCCGCTCGTCACCTGGGGAACGAGTCCCGAGGACGTCGTCTCGGTGAACGCCTCCGTCCCCACCCCGGAGGCGGCGGCGAACGACGCCAAACGCGCCTCGATCCGCCGGGCGCTCGAATATATGGGGCTTGCCGGCGGCGAGAAGATCACCGATCTTGAAATCGACCGTGTGTTCATCGGATCGTGTACCAACGGCCGCATCGAGGATCTGCGCATCGCCGCCAAGATGGTGCAAGGCCGGAAGGTCGCGGCGCGCGTCAACGCCATGGTCGTGCCGGGATCGGGGCTCGTGAAGGCACAGGCCGAAGCCGAAGGCCTCGACAAGATCTTCCGGGCGGCGGGGTTCGAATGGCGCGAACCGGGCTGCTCGATGTGCCTCGCCATGAATCCCGACAAGCTCGCGCCCGGCGAGCGTTGCGCCTCGACCTCGAACCGCAATTTCGAGGGTCGGCAGGGCTACAGAGGCCGGACCCATCTGGTCTCGCCGGCCATGGCGGCGGCGGCGGCCATCGCCGGCCATTTTGTCGATATCCGTACGTGGCGTTGACGCGGTCAGCAGGTGCGGTCGTAGTGATAGCCGGAGGGAGTGACGGTGCCGCTGTAATGACAGCCGCCCGCCATCCCTTCGAAGGCATATCGATCCGGCCCTAGCTTCCAGGTCTTGCGCCAATCGCCGCCGGCATGGCCGCCAACGGGCTGGTCGGTCGGTGGCGGCGCTGTCTGGGCCATGGCCGCATGGGCTAAGACGGACGCCGCCGCGATCAGGATGATCCGCATGGTTCCCCTCCGAAGCGAACCTCGCGCGGTTCGCACAACGCCGCAACTTTATGAGCGGCAGTCATGGCGGCCGTCGCGCTCCCTTACGCTTCGCAGGCGGGGTTGCGGCGCTGCCGACAATCTTATAGGCCAACCGCTCCGATCCGCTGGGAAAGCGGGTTTGCGGGCGTGGCGGAACTGGTAGACGCGCCGGACTCAAAATCCGGTTCCCTTCAAACGGAGTGTCGGTTCGACTCCGACCGCCCGCACCAGAAGCAGATCTTTTCCGGGGCAGTAATCGGAAACGCGTTTGGGAGTAGACGATGCCTAATTCACCTTGGTGGGCGGCGGTTCTGTCGGGCGGAGCTATCGGCGTTTTGGGAATGCTCGGCGCGCCCGCCCGCGCCGACGATACCGCTTGCAAGAGCATCGCGGACGCCATGCTGGCAAATACGCAGACACCGTATCACAGCGTCGGCACGATCAGCTTGGACATGTCGGGCGGAGTAACGGACGCCAAGAATCCCCCTCAATCGTCGAGCAGCGAGACGATTTTCACCGGCACCGATATTTTCGTGAAGCTTCCTTCTGGGCAATGGCAGAACGTCCATGCCCCGCTCGACGAAGTGAAGGCGCGGGTGCGCGCCAGCGCCGACAGTTTCAAGGACTGCCAACGCCTCGCCGACGAAACCGCGGACGGCAAGAGTCTCGCAGTTTATATGGGAAGCGCCAAGACCCCCAACGTTATCGTGACCACGAAAGTCTGGGTCGCGGCGGATCGCGGCGTTTTGGTGCGCTCCGAGACGGACATGATGGGGCTGCCGCAGCCCGGCGGCCAGATCCGCCATCAGCACCTGACGATGCACTACGATTACAACGACATCAAAGCGCCGCCGGTCACGCAGTAAGACCCACGGCGAGGGATT
>JASHSB010000037.1 GCA_030036945.1 Methylovirgula sp.
GCGCGCCGCCCGATGGCGCTCGAGACGCTTTATCCGGGCCTCGCCGCGGCCAAGCCCGAAGCGCTGATCGCCGTCGCCGAACATCTCCTGGAAATCGAGCGCCAGAACCCGCGCCGCTGGTTCGGCTTCGGCGGCGAGGTGAAGGTGCTCAAACGCCAAAGCTGTGTTGTTGTTGGGAAGCGCGATGCGGCTGAAACAAAGGCGGGAGCCAAGAACCCGCTGAATTAGGCGCGCGGGTCCTGCTTGCGCTGCAGGCGCACGACGATGTTCACTTTGGCGATCTCGTAGCCTTCCGGCGCCACGAACTGGCCGGCGAACTTGCCGTCCAGGACATCTTGGATCGCGCCGGTGTCCTCGAAATAGAAATGGCAATGCTCGGTCGTGTTGGTATCGAATACCGTCTTGCCTTCGACCGTGAAACTGCGCACCAGGCCGACCTCGGCGAACAGGTTCAGCACGTTATAGACCGTGGCGAGCGAAGCGAAGATGCGCGAACCGTGCGCCTCGGCGGCGAGCACGTCGGCGGTGATGTGCCGGTCGCCTTTGCCGAACAGCAGTTTCGCCAAGCCAAGCCGCTGCCGCGTGGCGCGCAGCCCGTAGCGCTCCAGCAACGGGCGGATTTGCGGTGTTGGGATTGGCATCATCGAGGTTGGCTGAGGATTCATGCGACGCGGCTATTCCTCTTGAAGAAGTACTCGAAATACCACAATTCCCGCGCTGCGCAATCGATTCCGTCGCGCGCGCAACTATGTCGCGGCTTCGACAAGCCGATATGTGTCCCAAAGCACAAAACTCTGGAGTTGTTCGAATGTACGTGCTGCCGTGTATCATCCGGCGACCGTCATTGCGAGCTAACGGGGCCTTCGGCCGGCTCAATGATAAACTCCGCGAAGCAACCCAAGAGCTCCTCGGATCCGAAGTCTGTTCTGGATTGCTTCGTCGCTTCGCTCCTCGCAATGACGGATGCGGATTGCTTCGTCGCGGAACGTCGGGCCGGCCGCCGGCCCCGTTGGCTCCTCGCAATGACGAGAGCGTCTCATGCGCGTCGCGAATGAGTGCACTGCCTCTACGGCGCCCATGCCAGAGGCAAGTGCCGCGTGCGTCTTGAAGCGGGGAAGGGTGATCGGCGTGCCTATTCCGCGGCTTTCTTGAAGTCCGGGAACGTGCAGCGTTCGTCCTCGTCGCGGCGGAAGGCGACGACGTTCGAAACTTCGCCGAGCGGCAATTGCAAGCTCTTCCAGACGTCGGAGAGTGCCTCGACGAGATGGGCGATATGCGCGTCGGTATGCAGCGGCGAGGGCGTGATGCGCAGCCGCTCGGCGCCGCGTTCGACGGTCGGATAATTGATCGGCTGGATGTAGATGCCGTGGCGGTCGAGCAGCATGTCGGTTGCGCGTTTGCAGCGTTCCGCGTCGCCGACCAGCACCGGAACGATGTGCGACGGATTGGGGATCACCGGCAGGCCTGCCGCCGAAAGCGCGTGTTTGGTGAGCAGCGCCTGGCGCTGATGCAAGGCGCGCAGATCGTCGCGATCCTTCAAAAGCCGCACGGCGGCGGCGGCGGCGGTGGCGATCGCCGGCGGCAGCGCGGTCGTGAAGATGAAGGAAGCGGCGTACGAGCGCACCGCATCGACGATCGTCGCGTCCGCGGCGATATAGCCACCGAGCGCGCCGAAGCCCTTGGCGAGCGTCCCCTCGATCACGTCGATGCGGTCCATGACGCCGTCGCGCTCGGCGATGCCGCCGCCGCGCGGCCCGTAGAGCCCCACCGCGTGCACTTCGTCGAGATAGGTCATGGCGCCGTAACGCTCGGCGAGATCGGCGATCTTGCTGATCGGCGCGATGTCGCCGTGCATCGAATAGAGGCTCTCGAAAACGATGAGCTTCGGCTCGTCGCGCGGCGCCGCCTTCAACAGCGCTTCGAGATACTCGAGATCGTTGTGGCGGAAGATCTGCTTCTTCGCCCCGGAGCGTTTGATGCCTTCGATCATCGAATTGTGGTTGAAGGCGTCGGACAGGATGAGGCAGTTGGGCAGCAGCGCACCGATCGTACCGATGGCGGCGAGATTGGAAATCCACCCGGAAGTGAAGACCAGCGCCCCCTCCTTGCCGTGCAGATCGGCGAGTTCCGCTTCAAGCGCGACCACCGGATGATTGTTGCCGGCGATGTTGCGGGTGCCGCCGGCGCCGACGCCGTGCCGGTTCGCCGCCGCGCACATGGCGGCGATCACTTCCGGATTGAGCGCCATGCCGAGATAATCATTCGAGCACCAGACGATGACGTCTTCGACCGTCCCGTTCGGAAGATGCCGTTTCGCGTAAGGATAGCGGGTGGGATCGCGTTCGATGTCGGCGAAAACGCGATAGCGCCGTTCGGCCTGGAGACGGCGCAAGGCGTCTTCGAAATACTTTCGGTAATCCATTCCGGTCCTCGACGCCTGCTTGGAACTGATCGACCGTAGAAGATGCCCTAGAAGCATTTAAAACTAGAGCCTGCCCCGCCGGAAACCAGTGTCGCGCTCGTTCTCCCCTTTAGGGTTTTTGCCCAATTTAGAAGGGCTCGCAAGTGCCAGATGGTCTCAGGGGCGGCCTCGCGCCTCCGAAATCGAGGGCGACCGACGGTTAAGGTCGGCCTAACCAGGCGTCCCGGCTATTGCGGCGGCGGTCCTCCCGAAATTATTCCATGGGCGCCTCGGCAGGAGCAGGGCGATCCGACCGCATGGGCGTGGCTTAGCGTGCAAATACGCGCCCTGGTCGCGCAATACGGGCTGATCGCCGGCTGTTGCGGCGGGGGGTAGCCGTAACCGTACGGATAATCGTAGCCATAGCCATAGTCGTAGGGCCAGTAACCATAGGGATAGCCCCAACCCCAACCGCCCCAACCCCAACCGCCGCCCCAGCCTCCATGCCAGCCGCCGCCCGGCCCGTGGGCCCACGCCATATCCGCGCCCAGGATTCCGGAGGCGAAAGCCAGGGCTGCCAGGATTTTCGCGATGCGCTGCATGATCGCTTCTCCAATTTGTCCCGAGGCCTTGCGAAGGGGAGCGTACGGCGCGCCTGCAGCCCCGCCTTGCGCCAAGTCAAGGATACGGCATAGGCCTTTCTAGGCTATTTAGCCCGCCCAGGATTCATTTCGATGCGCATTCTCGTTACCGGCGCGGCCGGGTTCATCGGCTTTCACCTGGCGCGACGCTTGCTCGAAGGCGGCGAGGAGGTGGTCGGCATCGACGGGTTTACACCCTATTACGATCCCGCGTTGAAAGAAGCGCGTCAAAAAATCCTCGCGCGCAACAGCGGATATTTCCCGCATCGCCTGTTGCTCGAGGATTTCGACGCGCTGCAAAAAGTGTATGGAAACGGCTTCGATCTTGTCTATCATTTCGCCGCTCAGGCCGGCGTGCGCTACAGCCTCGAAGCGCCGCGCGCCTATATCGACGCCAATCTCATCGGCACTTACAACCTGCTCGAACTGATGCGGCAAAATCCGCCGCGCCACGCGCTCATCGCTTCGACTTCCTCCGTCTACGGCGCCAACGCCAAGGTGCCGTTCTTCGAAACCGACCGCACCGATCATCCGCTCAGCCTCTATGCCGCGACCAAGAAGGCCACCGAGGAAATGGCGCATTCCTACAGCCACCTCTTCCAGATCCCGGTGACGATGCTGCGCTTCTTCACGGTTTACGGACCATGGGGGCGGCCCGACATGGCGCTCTTCAAATTCGTCGCTACGCTGTTCGCCAATCGGCCGATCGATCTCTACAACTACGGCAACATGCGCCGCGACTTCACGTTCGTCGACGATTTGATCGAGGCGGTGCTGCGGCTGAGCGGCGTCGTTCCGCCGATGCCGGCCGACCAGCCGCGGCCGTTGCCCGACGACAGTCTCTCGCCGCAAGCCGCGTTCCGCGTCGTCAATATCGGCGCGGGACGACCGACC
>JASHSB010000038.1 GCA_030036945.1 Methylovirgula sp.
ATTGCTGATACCTGAAGACTGGTTTGCTTCCTGCCTTTCGCCGGCCTGGTGGCTCTTGCGAAGTGATCAGACCCGATCCCATCCCGAACTCGGCCGTCAAACGCTTCAGCGCCGATGGTACTATGTCTTAAGACCTGGGAGAGTAGGTCGTTGCCAGGCCTGCGAAGGGCAAGCCTCTTGCAAATGACAGAAGAGGGACGACAGACGACGGAAGATCTTACGTCGTCTGTCTGCCGTCCCCTGTCCTCCGATTGTCGCGGGGTGGAGCAGCCCGGTAGCTCGTCAGGCTCATAACCTGAAGGTCACAGGTTCAAATCCTGTCCCCGCAACCAATCCGATCCCCTCCTTACCGCTCGACGAGATCGGCGCAGAATTCATTGCCCTCTGCGTGTGCATCAAGAGGCACACGAGTTCAGTCTGCATCGGCTAGGCCGAACGAGCGCGCGGTGAACATCGTCATCGCCCAGAAATTCGCCGCCGCGGCCGTCCCTTATGGCGCCACCGACATCTTCGCGTCGCCGGTGCCGAACGCGAAATGCGACGCCTTGGCGCCGCAAGTGATCCCCAGCCCGTTGCCTTGAGCGTAATTGCGCCAGACGATCGCATCGCACGGGAAAATGATCGCCGAACTCGTCGGGCTTCCGCTGCTGCAGGATTCGAGCGGCCAGATCATGCTGATCCCGACGCGGGCCAATGCCTGCGTCCTCGTCGGCATGCGGATCGCCTACGCGCCGTAGGCGCGGCGCTTTGCAGGAGTCGGCGCAACTCCGCTAGACCTACGCCCGCTTGGCCGGACGCAGCTCGGTTACCGTGGCGCTGCGCGCCTCGGGTTTCGCCGCAATGAGCTGCTCGCCGGCAAGTTTGGCGAAGCGGCCGCGTTTGGCGATGAGTTCGTCGAACGTGCCCGTTTCGACGATTCGGCCGTGGTCGAAGACGAAGATCCGGTTGGCATGGCGGATGGTCGCCAAACGATGCGCGATGATGAAGGTCGTGCGGCCGTGCGTGGCCGTCTCCAGCGCGAGCTGCAATTGCCGCTCCGTCTCGGCATCGAGCGCCGAACTCGCCTCATCGAAGATCATGATCGGCGGATCCTTGAGGATCGCGCGGGCGATCGTCAACCGCTGGCGCTCGCCGCCGCAAAGCGAACGGCCGCGTTCGCTGATCATCGTCGCCAGCCCGTCGCTTTGCCGGGCAACGAAATCGTCCGCCTGCGCTCGTTCCAACGCCCGGGCAATTTCCGCCGGGCTCGCGTCGGGCTTGCCGATTTTCAGGTTCTCCTCGATCGAGCGGGTAAACAGCATCGGCTCCTGAAAGACGACGCCGATGTTGCGGCGCAGACCGGCGAGCGTCATCTCGTGGATGTCCGTTCCGTCGATTTTGACGGCCCCTTTCTGCGGATCGAAGACGCGATGCAACAGGTTGATGGTAGTCGTCTTGCCGGAGCCGGTCGCGCCGACCATCGCGATCGTTTCGCCCGCCGCAACCTCGAAACTCAGGCCGCTCACTGCGGCGTGCTCCGTATCGTACGAGAAGCTTACGTTTTCGAACGTGACGCGCCCGGCTAGGCGGCCCGGATCGCGCGCCGCGGGAAGATCGGTGACCCGCGGAGCGGTATCGAGGACGCCGAAGAATTCCTGGATCTTCGGCGCCTGCATGAAAAGCCCGTTGATGAAGCCGATGACATCGCTGAGCTTGGCAATGAGCATGGTGGAGAACGCCATGAAGGTGACGATCTCGCCGATGCTCGCCAGGTTGCGCGCATGCAGCCAAATGCCGAGCAGGAAGATCGCCAGCAGCGTCAGGGTCGCGGCGGCGCGCGCCGCGACGACGGCGACCGCCCACCAGGAGAGAACCGGCAGTTGTGCTCTCAGCACGGTATCGATGAGCCAGCCGAGGGCGCGCGCTTCGTTCTCGATGCGCGTGAAGCTCTGGACGACAGCGACATTGCCGAGCACGTCCGAGGCGCGCTCGGTTAGCGTCGCGTTGTGACGTTCGACGTCGTCCTGCAGGACGTGCGTGCGGCGCACGACGAAGACGATGAGCGCCGCGAAGATCGTCACCAGTAGGATGAGCAGAAAGCCCAGCCGCCAATTGATGACGAGCGACAACGGCAGCAGGAAAACGAGCGCGATAAACGCGACGCATTTCTCGCGGAAGAAGGACAACCACAGCCAGAAGAGACCGCTCGTTCCGTCGAGCATGCCTTTGAGCAGCCGCCCGGAATGCACCTGCCCGTGAAAGCTCATCGGAAGCCGCAGGACGTGCTCGAAATATGCCGCCATGCTCGCCAGGCGGCGGCGGTGCGCGAGCCGGTCGGCGTGAAGGCCGACGAATACCGAGCCTAAGATCGAGAACAGCGCGAAACCGATCCACGCCGCGATGAGCGGCGCAAGCTGCAAAAGACCGGGAGGATGGTGGATGGCATCGCCGCCGCCCATCCGGTCGACGATGCGCCCGAAGAGAACCGGCTCGGCGAATTGCGCGCTCGCCAAGGCGAGGTTGGCGACGACCAGGAATACCGCGAGCGCCGTCTCGGGGCCGATCAGCCGGAACGAACGAAAATAGATACGGGTCAGCGACATGATTGCGTCCCGGCTTCGCGGGAGTGCCTTAGAACAAATCCCCCCGGCGCGGCAAGGTGATATCGGCCGTGCGCGGCGCTATCAAAGCGCCGTGATTATATACGAGAAGCGGCGCGGGCGGAGCATGGCCAAGATGCGCAACGATCTCGAAAACGATTTCGAAGAGGACGACGCCGATCTCTGCCTGTCGTTGGAGGTCGCGACGGCGGAAGGGGGCCAGCGGCTCGACCGCTTTCTCGCCGGCCGGGCCGAGACGCAAGGCTTGTCGCGCACCCGGCTCAAGAGCCTGGTCGAGAGGGGCGCGGTTTCGATCGACGGTCGGCCGGTCGGCGAAGCGGCGCTTAAAGTCAAAGCCGGGCAGAAGATCGTGTTGCGCATCCCGCCGCCTGAGGAAGCGGCGCCGCGCGGCGAGCCGATGCCGCTTTCGATCCGCTTCGAGGACAAGCATCTGATCGTTCTCGAAAAGCCTGCCGGGCTGGTCGTCCATCCGGCGCCCGGCCACGCGGCGGGGACGTTGGTCAATGCGCTCATCGCCCATTGCGGAGCGGAATTGTCGGGCATCGGCGGGGTGCGCCGGCCGGGGATCGTGCATCGGCTCGATAAGGATACCTCAGGCCTGCTGGTAGTCGCCAAAAGCGACGCGGCGCACCGCGGTCTTGCGGCGGTGTTCGCCGACCACGGGCGCAGCTTGTCGCTGACCCGCGAGTATCTCGCCTTTGTCTGGGGCGTGCCGGAGCGGCCGGCAGGTACGATCGCCACGGCGCTTGCGCGCCATAGGACCGACCGCGAGAAGATGGCGGTCGCGCGCCAAGGCCGCGAAGCGATTACCCATTGGCGGCGCGCCGAAATCTATGTAGCGCCGGACGGCGCGCCGGTTGCGAGCCTGCTCGTCTGTTCGCTGGAGACAGGACGTACCCACCAGATCCGCGTGCATCTCGCCCATATCGGCCATCCGGTACTCGGCGATCCGCTCTATGGGCGCGGTTTCCGAACCAAAGCGGGGCTGCTGGGAACGGAGGCGCAGGCCATGCTCGCCGCGCTCAGCCGCCAAGCGCTGCACGCAACGAGGCTCGGCTTCGTACATCCGGTCACCGGCAAAGCGTATCTCTTCGAAAGCGGGCTGCCGGAAGACCTGAAAGCGCTGTATGCGGCGCTTTCCGCGTCGCGCTGACGCATCGTAACGAAACCGCGACCGCGGCGAATAAACCATTGTACCGAATTTGCCGTTCATTCGGGACAATTTGCGCCTGGAACCGATCGTTTCGTTATGATTTAGGGCGATATGGGGCGGGGATCGTTCGCGCCGCCGATTCGCCGAAAGCCCCGGTATAGTTTGCCGCAAGCCGCCTTACGTATTTGTAATGGCTTGCCGATTGCCCCGCTCTTCCAGGCCGGTCGGGCGACGCCTATATTTAACGGCTGCGCAGCCGACTGGGCTGGTGGCTGCGCCGGGCCGCCGGAACGGGGCCGATAGGAGGGACAATGGCTAGTGCAGCACTCCCGGTGCTCTCGGGGGAGAACGGGCTATCCCGCTATCTCCGGGAAATTCGGCGGTTCCCGATGTTGGAACCGCAAGAGGAATACATGCTCGCCAAGCGCTGGCGCGAGCACGAGGATCCCGAGGCGGCGCATAAGCTCGTCACTTCGCATCTGCGCCTCGTCGCCAAGATCGCGATGGGCTATCGCGGCTACGGCCTGCCGATCGGCGAAGTGATTTCGGAAGGCAACGTCGGGCTGATGCAGGCGGTCAAGCGCTTCGAGCCGGAACG
>JASHSB010000039.1 GCA_030036945.1 Methylovirgula sp.
GCGTATTTGGTGAGTTCCGAAGTGCGCCGGTTGGTGACGAGGATCGGCGCCTGGTTGAGATAGAGCGGCCGGTAGATCTCGCGCATCACAATCTCGGCGCGCTTGTCCTCGAGCCCGATCAGGATTCGATCCGGGCGCTTGAAGTCGGAGATCGCCGCGCCTTCGCGCAAAAATTCCGGATTGGAAACCACGGCGACGTCGATGCCGGGGCGCGTCTCGCGGATGATCCGCTCGACTTCGTCGCCGGTGCCGACCGGCACTGTGGACTTGGTGACGACCACCGTAAACCCGTCGATCGCCGCGGCAATCTCGCGCGCCGCCTGATAGACGTAAGTGAGATCGGCATGGCCGTCGCCGCGCCGCGACGGCGTGCCGACCGCGATGAACACCGCCTCTGCCCCGGCGACCGCGCCGAGGTCGTCGGCGAACGAGAGCCGGTTCTGCCGCACGTTGTTGATCACGAGCTCGGCAAGGCCCGGCTCGTAGATCGGCATCTTTCCGGCTTTCAACGCCGCGATTCGGGCGGCATCTTTATCGATGCAACACACTTTATGTCCGAAATCGGCGAAACACGCGCCGGAGACAAGGCCGACATAGCCGGAACCGACCATGGCAATTTGCATATTCCGCTCCCCAGTGCCGCGCGCATTCCGGAAATGGGATCGCGGCGGCACGTTTGCCGGTGGCATCGCCGGAATGGACAAGTCAATGTCGGCATAGGAAACATCGGCAGATCGGCCGCGCAAGTCGACTCCTGAACTGTGAGGAGAATGCCGATTCGCCTGGGAACGTCCAGACAAGGTATTGATCCAGCTATGTAAAATGAGATCTGCCTACGCGCCGAAAGCGCCGGGCAAACCCTCCGAGAGGCCCTATACCGGAACAGATCGATGACAGAAGTATTACGGCCCGATCTCTGCGTCCTGGGCGGCGGCATCGCAGGACTCGCGGCGGCAACCGCCGCCGCCGCACTGGGCGCCAAAGTGGTCGTCGTCGAAAAACGCGTGCTCGGCTCGCTCGGGCCGACGACAGCCGCGCAAGCCTTCTGTGCCGCGGCGGCCGATGTAAGCCGCGCCGCGCGGCTCGGCGCCGCGCCGCGCGCCGATCTTGGCCGGCTGCGCGCGCGCCTGCGGGAGATCGAGGCGCGCCATGCGCTCGAGATCGCGCCGCCGCGGCTCGCGGCGATGAACATCGAGATCGTTCACGCGCCAGGCACTTTTGTCGGCCCGACACGGCTCGAAGCGGGCGGTTTCGCGATCGATGCGCGACATTTCGTGATCGCGACCGGCGCAGCACCGGCATTTCCGGCGATCGCCGGTCTCGACCTCATTCGCCCCGCCGATCCACAGGAATTACTGACGAGCGAAACCCTGCCGAAACGTCTGTTGTTGATCGGCGCCAATTTCGACGAGCTTGCGCTCGCGCAAGCGCTTCTGCGCTTCGGCTCGCGGGTCGCGCTCTTCGCGCCGGGGCGGATTCTGCCGGACGAAGACGATGAACTGATCGTGCCGGTGCTGCGCCGGCTCGCCGCGGAAGGATTGGCCATCCACGAGAACACCGAGATCCTGCGGATCGAACCGCAGCGAGCCGGTGCGTGCATCGTCCTTGGCCCAAACGCGACAAGCGTCGAGGGATCGCATGTCATGGTGGCGGCGACGCCGCAGGCTTGCGTCGAAGGCTTCGGTCTGAAGGCCGCGCGCGTCGCCTATGGCAGCGCCGGAATCGATACCGACGCCGAGGGTAAGACCGGCAATCCGCGCATCCGCGCCATCGGCGGCGTGGCGCACGCTCCCGCTTCGGCCATGACGGCCCGTCATCAGGGCGAGCGCGTCGCCCTCGTTCTTTTCGGAGGGCCGTCCGACGTCGCGCCGCCCATCGCGCGGGTCCTCGAGACCGACCCGGAGATGGCGGTCGTCGGGCTTTCCGAGGCGGCCGCCCGCGCCCAGCACAAGTCGATCCGCGTGCTGCGCGCGCCGTTTGCGGAAAACGATCGCGCGCAAGCCGCTTTCGGCCCGGAAGGGCATGTCAAGATCGTGACGGATTCGCGTGGTTTGATCCTCGGCGCCGGCATTGTTGGGCCGCAAGCGCGGGAATTGATCGGGATATTCAGCTTGGCGATCGCAAAACGTGCCACCGCGGCCGACTTCGAAGCGATCGCTTCGAGTTCCCCTGCCCTTACCCAAGCGTGCCGGACGGCGGCGCTTGCATCGGCGCCGCAACTCGGCAAAGCTGGGCTGCGTTCGCGCCTCATCCGATAGGAGACCCATGCGGGATTTCGTCACCATCGAGCAACGGCGCCCGGAGCGCGCCGGCGGCGGTTCGGAGGGTTTCGCCGGGCGTCGGCCGCATTTCGGGCTCGCGACCCGCACGCTCGTTTCGGTCGTCGCCTTCATCATGGCGGCGGAAATCATCATTTACGTGCCGATCGTCGCCAATTACCGCGAAAATTGGCTGCGCAACCGTCTCGCCGCCGCCTATACCGCGGCGCTCGTTCTGGAAGCCGCGCCGCGCGCCATGCTGTCGGACCAGTTGACCCGCGAGCTATTGGACAGCGTCGGCGCCCGCATCATCGTGCTGAACAGCCATGGGGCGCGGCAGATCCTCGCCGCGACGACTCTGCCGCCGCGGGTCGACGAATTCTACGATTTGCAGCACTCGAATTTCTTCGACGCGCTGGCGGCGGCATATCGAACCTATACGTCGAAGGGCCGGGTGATCACCGTGATGGGCGAAGCGCCGATGGGCGGCGACGCCATCGAAGTGACGATGGACGAGGCGCCGCTGACCGAGGCGTTGCATAAATTCGCGACGCATATTTTGCGGATATCGCTGGCGATCGCGGCGATCGT
>JASHSB010000040.1 GCA_030036945.1 Methylovirgula sp.
GCGGGGGTGAGCACCAGTTCGGCACCCAGCAGAGCGAGCATCTTGCGCCGCTCGATCGACATCGATTCGGGCATGACGAGAATTAGCCGGTAGCCACGCGCCGCGGCGACAAAGGCGAGCGCGATACCGGTGTTGCCGGACGTCGGCTCGATCAGCACGGAGCGGCCGGGCGCGATCTTGCCCGCCACCTCCATGGCTGCGACCATGCTCACGCCGATGCGGTCCTTCACGCTGCCGATCGGGTTGAAGAATTCGAGTTTGGAGAGGAGGTTGGCCTTGACGCCTTTCTCGGCAGCGATCTTCTTCAGCCGCACGAGCGGCGTATCGCCGATCGTATCGATGATCGAATCGTAAATGCGCCCGCGCCCCGGGGTTTGCGCCGCGTTGCCGGCCTCCTTCACTGCAGGTTGCGGCATGACCTTCCTCCTTGTCGCGGGCCCATCTTAAGCGACGCGAACGAAATGCGCGAGAGACTCGTAAGCTTGTCGTCAGGCAACGCCGCATGGCGGGAGCATGCCCCGCCACGGCTGAACCGTCGCTCATCCTCGCGGCTGAGTGACGATGCGCAGATAAGGCCGCGGCGCGGTCCATCCGGCCGGGTATTTCTTTTTTGCATCTTCGTCGCTGACGGCGGGAACGATGATTACGTCCTCACCGTAGTGCCAATTGACCGGCGTTGCGACTTGATGTTTCGCGGTGAGCTGCAAGGAATCGATCACCCGCAGGATTTCATCGAAATTACGGCCCGTACTCGCCGGATAGTTCAGCGTCAACTTGATCTTTTTGTCGGGTCCGATGACGAACACCGAACGCACCGTCAGCGTGTCCGACGCGTTAGGATGGATCATCCCGTAAAGATTTGCGACCCTCCGGTCGGTGTCGGCGATCAACGGAAAGTTGAGGCTGTAGCCCTGCGTCTCCTTGATGTCCTGCGCCCATTTGTCGTGCGCATTCAGCGCGTCGACGCTGAGCCCGATGACTTTTACGCCGCGTTTGTCGAATTCCGGTTTCAACTTCGCAGTGTAGCCGAGTTCCGTGGTGCAGACCGGCGTGAAATTCTTCGGGTGCGAGAACAAAACGGCCCAGGAACCATTGATGTAGTCGTGGAATTTGATTGGGCCTTCGGTCGTCTGCGCCTCGAAATCAGGGGCGATGTCGCCAATTTGCAGTCCCATGGTGCCACCTCTCAGAAACGCTTCGCGGCGCCGGGGAAGTGCGCCGCCGTACACTTCGGCTTCCGACGCAATTTTTTCCAGAGGCTGGAAACGCCGAAATCGGCCGAAAGCCATGCTAGTCGGAATAATATCACCATATTTCCATATCCGGCAAGGTTATTAGATATTTATACGCATCTAGATCGTGAAATCAGGTTTTGCGCTCGCGTCATGAAAGATTTTTTCCTCTCCCGCTTGCCGGCAGATATCGTCGATCGTCACCAGTTCGAGTTCGCCGAGAAATGCTCCGGCGGCGCGTCTGACGACCGGATTGATCACGTCGGCGACGAATCGGCTTTCCGACTTGGCGGCGACGCCGTCGACGTCCATGACGGCGCGGACCACCTCAGCGGCGCTGATGCGGCGGCGTTCACGTGCCAATTCGTAACCGCCGCGCGGACCGCGCACGCCCTTCAGGATCTCGGCGCGCACCAGCGCCTGTAGGAGCGTTTCGAGATGGCGGGGTGGCAGATCGAGACGGCCGGCGAGCGCTTTGGCTGCGACCGGATGCGGGCGCGCATAAAGCGCGATGTCGGCCACGGCGGCGAGCGCCAGCATGCTGCGGCGGCAAAGAAGGATCATGCCTTCTTCTCCAAGATTTTGTCCGTCGATCCATAGCCGCCCGCGCCGCGCCGCGTTTCCTCGAGAACCGCGACGCGCATAAAATCGGCGTGCATCACACGCGCCACGACGAGTTGCGCGATGCGCGCGCCGCGCGTGACCTCGAACGGCTCGCCGCCGAGATTGACGAGCAATACGCCGATCTCGCCGCGGTAATCGCAATCGATCGTTCCCGGCGCGTTGAGCACCGTCACTCCGTGGTGCAGGGCCAATCCCGAACGCGGCCGGACCTGCGCCTCGAAACCTTGCGGCAACTGCACCGCGATGCCAGTCGGCACCAACAGGCGGGCGCTGGGTTCGATCACGATCTTCGCGTCGGCCGCGATGGCCGCGAAAAGATCGGCGCCTGCCGCGCCGCTGCTCTGATAGGCCGGCAAAGGCAGCCCCTCGCCATGCGGCAGCTGGCGGACGGCAATGACGAGCAAGGCCTCATTGCGCACGGTCCGCCTCCATCAGCTTGCCGAGGTAGGCGACGAGTTTCAACGCCACGTGATCCTTGCGCATACGCGGCCAGGTTTCCGTTCCGCCGCGCGTCGCGATCGTCACCTGATTTTCGTCTTGCCCCACCGCTTCGCCCGCGTCGTTGGCGACGATCACGTCGCAGCCTTTGGCAGCCAATTTCGCGCGGGCATTGTCGATCAGGTTTTCGGTTTCCGCCGCAAATCCGACGACGAGGCGCGGACGCGCCGGACTTTGCGCCACACGCGCGAGAATATCGGGGTTTTTGACGAGCCGGAGAACCGGCGCCTGCGCGCCCTTCTTGAGTTTCTGCGGCGCAACTTCGGCGCCACGCCAATCCGCGACCGCTGCCGCCGCGACAAACAGATCGGCGGGCAGCGCCGCTTCGACGGCGGCAAGCATTTCCGCCGCCGTCGTAACGTGGTGCGTTACGACGCCCGCCGGATCCGGCAAAGCGACCGGGCCGCTCACCAGCACGACCTCGGCGCCGGCTCTTGCCGCCGCCGCCGCGATCGCGTGTCCCTGTTTGCCGGACGAGGCATTGCCGAGGTAGCGCAATGGATCGATCGGCTCGCGCGTCGGGCCCGAGGTCACGATCACGCGGCGCCCGGCGAGCGGTTGCCCGGGCAAAGCGATCCGCGTATCGCCGCGCAGCGCGTCTTCGATCGCCGCGAGAATTGCGGCGGGCTCGCTCATCCGGCCGGCGCCGTATTCGCCGCAGGCCATATCGCCCACTTCCGGCCCCACGAAAAGAACGCCATCGTGGCGTAACGAGGCGACATTGCGCCGCGTCGCTGGGTTTTCCCACATCCGCACGTTCATCGCCGGCGCGACGAGAATCTTCTTGTCGGTTGCAAGGAGTAGCGTCGAGGCCAGATCGTCGGCGAGTCCGTGCGCGAGCTTGGCGAGAAGGTCGGCGGTCGCCGGTGCGACTACGACGAGATCGGCGGCGCGCGACAGTTCGATATGCCCGATCTCCGTTTCGTCGGTGAGCGAAAACAAGTTGTCGAAGACCCGGCTGTCGGAAAGGGCGGCGACCGACAGCAGTGTGACGAATTCCCGCGCCGCTTTGGTCATGACCGGGCAGACGCTCGCGTCCTGCTCGCGCAGACGGCGGATTAGCTCGAGGACCTTGTAGGCGGCGATGCCGCCACCGATGACGAGGAGAATGCGTTTGCCTTTCACGCCTCGTTCTCCAAATGCCCCGCCGACGGGAGGATATTCGCCTCTCCGCGAGGCCGCGGTTCAATGCAAGAGGAAGAAAAGCATTATAGCGACGATGATCCAAAGTGCGAAATGGCCAAGCCGCGCGCCGCGCGCCTCCGCGTCGCCGATCCTGCTGATCGCCGTCTCGGAAAGCTCGAACCCTTCTTCGGCCATGCGCTCGATTTGCGCGACGATATTCTCGGTGCGCAGCAACGCGGCCGGAAGATTGGCGGCGAACTGGCCGAGCGAGGCAAGCGCCCGGCCGGCATCCTCGATTTTGCCGATCGGTCCGAGGTTCTTCTCGAGCCAGCCGTGCACCACGGGCTCGGCGGTAGACCACATGTCGAGCTTCGGATCGAGACCGCGGGCGACGCCTTCGACGACCACCATTGTTTTCTGCAGAAGCACAAGCTCGGTGCGCGTCTTCATGTCGAAGAGCGCGGTGATCTCGAAGAGCAGCGTCAAGACGCGCGCCATCGAGATCTGATCCGCGGTACGCGCATGGATCGGTTCGCCGATGGCGCGGATCGCCTGGGCGAAATCGTCGACCTTATAGCGGCGCGGTACGTAGCCCGCCTCAAAATGCACTTCGGCGACCCGCCGATAATTGCGCGTGATGAACCCGTAGATGATCTCGGCGAGAAAGCGGCGCTCCTTGATGCCGAGCCTGCCCATGATGCCGAAATCGACCGCGATCAGCCGCCTTTGCCGATCGACGAACAGGTTGCCCTGATGCATGTCGGCGTGAAAGAATCCGTCGCGCACCGCGTGGCGCAGGAAGGATTGGATGATCGTGCGGGCGAGCGCTGGCAGATCGAGACCGGCCGCGGCGAGCGCGGCGGTGTCGGACAGTGCGATGGCGTCGATCCATTCGGTCGTCAAGACCTCCCTTTCGGTGCGGTCCCAATCGACGCGCGGCACGCGGAAGTCAGTTTCGCCGGTGGTATTCTCGGCGAACTCGGAAGCCGCTGCGGCTTCGAGCCGGAAGTCCATCTCGATCTTCACGGTGCGGGCCAGCGTGTCGACCACTTCGACCGGCTTCAGCCGCCTGGTCTCCGGAAACCAGCGCTCGACGACCCGCGCCGCGAAGTACATGTCGGAGACGTCGCGCCGGAAGCGCCGCTCGACGCCGGGACGCAGCACTTTCACCGCGACCTCGCGCTCGCCGCGCTCGTCGCGTATGCGGGCGTGATGCACCTGGGCGATCGAGGCGGCGGCGACCGGCTCGCCGACGCTGACGAACAAAGCGCCGATCGGGCGCCGGAAGGCCGTTTCGATCGCTTTCACGGCGAGTTCGCGCGAGAACGGCGCCATGTGGTCCTGAAGAAGCTCGAGACGCAGCGCCACTTCGGGGCCGACCACGTCCGGACGGGTGGCGAGAAACTGTCCGAGCTTCACGTAAGACGGGCCGAGCTCGCTGATCGCCGCGGGCAAAAGATCGAGGTTCTGGTCGCTATGCCGTTTGGCGATGAGCTTCGCCACCGCGAACGGCAGCCGCGCGGTCAGCGGCAGGGTTGCGATGTCGATGTCGCGGAACAGCCCGGCGCGGGAGAGGACGAAGCCGGCGCGGCCGATGCGCAGTATATGCTCGAGGACGAACTGCACGCCTAAAGCTTCCAGCCTGAATGGATCGCCACGATTCCGCCGCTCAGCTTCGCGAACGAGGCGCGCGCGAATCCGGCCGCCTCGATCGTGTCGCGGAAGGCGTCGGCGGAAGCGAACCGGCGGATCGACTCGACGAGATAGTGATAGGCGTCGGCGTTGCCGGCCACGATGCGGCCAAGCGTGGGAATGGCGCGAAACGAATAAGCGCCATACAGCCGATCGAGAACGGTACTATCCACCTGCGAGAACTCCAGGCACAAAAACCGGCCGCCGTGGCGCAGCACGCGATAGGCTTCCGCGAGCGCCGCCTCGATGCGCGGCACGTTGCGGATACCGAAAGCGATCGTATAGGCGTCGAACGAAGCATCCGGAAAGGGCAGGGACTCGGCGTTGCCTTCGACAAAGGCGAGGCGAAAACCCTTTTGCGCGGTGCGGCGGCGGCCGATCTCCAGCATGTCGGGATTGATGTCGAGGACGCTGATGTACGTCTCCGCGCCGCCCGCCTTGGCGACGCGCAACGCCACGTCTCCCGTTCCGCCGGCGACGTCGATCAGCGCGAACGGCCACATCTTGGGAACGTGCAGCATGGATACGAGCCGGTCCTTCCACAGCCGGTGCAGGCCGCCGGACATCAGATCGTTCATCAGATCGTAGTGTGCCGCGACGTTATGAAAGACCTGATCGACGCGGCGTTGCTTCTCGGCCAGAGGCACGCAGGCAAAGCCGAAATCGGCGTCTTCGGCATGCTCCCCGAACGCAGATTTCCCCATGATCCTTCTCCGACCGCGAGCATAGCGCGCGCCTTGCGCGATTGCCATGCACGGTTCCCTTGGGGCGTCCTGCCCGGTTTCGCCCATGGCCGTCAAACCGGCTCGCAATCGGGTAGTGTCTCAATTTGCCGAATTGATCGTTTTACTTAGGCGGCGAAAGCCAGTTTCCGGCTCTCGTAATCTTCGACAAGCTTCGCCAAGTCTTCGACTGACCAAAGCCGATCTGAAATGCCTGCGGCCATCGCCGGCGTAATTTTCAGCGACGTATGGATGCGCACGAAATTGTAGAACATGAAATAGATCCCAGCGCATGGCAGTGATTGTCGATCTTTTTTGAGAAGGCATCAGTCAGCCGGGTGAAGCGGCACATTCCGCTACGATCATCTCGCCACCCAACTTCCTCGCTGTGCGCGATGACGTTTGGCAATTGATCAAGAGTTGAGATCCCACGCGGCTAGCAAAGCTCCGCGCGCTAGGTGTTTGATCCCGGGGTTTGATGGTGCATTATTTTCTCCGGCATGGAGGGATGCACTATGGGCCAGGTTCTTCACGGCAGCGCCACAACGACAGAGGCGATCCGTCAGGCGATACAGCATAGTCAAGCGAGCCTGAGAAGCTTGGCGCGGCGTTACGGTATCAATCCTAAGACGGTGGCCAAGTGGAAGAAGCGCAGCTCCGTCACCGGTCTGCCGACCGGTCCGAGTAAGCCTGCCTCAACCGTGCTGTCGATCGAGGAGGAAGCGATCGTCGTCGCCTTGGGCCGACATTCCGGCCCGTTACGGCCCCCACACGACCTACGTCAATCGCTTCAACCGGTGGCGCAAGGCCGGCGTCTGGGATCGTCTTCTCGAAGCTATATCAAAGGCTTATGACGGTGATATCCAGATGATCGATTCATCCTCGATCCAATCCATCAAATGCCGGGACTAAACAGCTAATCCTCCGTGGAGGAAAAACTCAGTGGCAGGTCATGCAATTTTATTCCGCTGTTCCAGTCTGCTTCAGGTGTTTTTCCTCGAGTTCCTGTGCGCGATCGTACCACTTGCGCGCCGTGGCCTCGTCCGGGACAAGGCCCTGAACGCCGAGCTTCTGAAATTCAACGGGATCATAAGTTTCGCCCATGGCACGAGCCGCTTCTGCGCTGCCAGCCTCGGCTGCTCGCTCGAAGAAGAGCCGTGCTCCAGCAAAATAGCCGACCCGTTGCAAATCTCGGCCATGGCTCATAAGCACTTGAATCGCCTCGGGCGTGAGTTCGTTGCTCGCCGTCGCATTCGTGCCGCCTGCAATAATCAGAGTCGCGTGCAATTCGCGGGCGACACGCCCTTCCGGTGTCAGGAGTTGAACGACGAGCTCGCTCGATCCCGTCGCATCGTCACCAGGGGTAATTGACAATCCGGCGCCCAGATCATCCGGCGCAAGAATCCAGCCGCCCGCACCATCGGCGCGACCCGCCGAGAAAATGGTCCCTTCAGGAAGGCCGCGGATTGCAATCATGCTCTGATCTGGCACCACGCCGTCGGCATTGATCGACAGGGTGAAGGGCACGGTCTGGCGTGGCTCGCAATTGATCACTTGATCGAGAGCCAATGTGGGTGTTCCGTCCGCCAGCCTGCTCGGCTCCTGCAGATTTTTCGCGCTCTCTTCGGTTTTATTCACCTGGGTGGTTTCTACGACCGGAAAAGACGCCTCCGTTTCGATAATTGGAACAGGCTCCATTCCCGAGAGGTGCCGGAATACAGCAGGATCGAGACTGGCCCCAGTTGTATTCGCTTCAATCGTCCTTCCTGCCTCGGGCGCGGCGTTAGTTTCCGCCGTTTTGAGTGACTGTGCGATTTTTCCGCTGCCCGGGACATTGCCATCGCTTAGAACCGCGACGGCAGCGGTTGCGCACGCCAGCAGAATGCCCACGAAGCAAATCATACTTAGCCAATGGGCCAGATGAAGGAGCGAACGCGACCTACGCGCTTTATCCGGCTCCGAGACTCTCTCAAACCGGTTCATCGCCACACCCACCGAAAGTTTAGTTTTCTAATCCCTCTCCAATTCAGTGCGGGGCTTGTGAAGCCTTCCATTTCACAAAAGCGCGAAAGAGCGCTTCACGCTCCGCATCCGTCTGAAGCTCTTGATCCTTTCCGCTGGTCGCAAGAAAGCGATCGAAATCCTGTTGCGTCGCCTCTTTCGATCGCGCCGCGTCAATCCAGGCCTGGGCAGCGGGAAAGCGCGTCCAGCCCTCCAAAGTCGCGGCGAAATTCACCTCCCGCCAATTTGGACGTCGAGGCGGCTTTCGAAAATCATCGAAACGATTGAAGAACGCATCGACGAACTTCGCGACTTTGTTGTACCGGTCGGTGTATTTCGGCCAGTTGAAAACGGCGAGAACGGCGCAATTCGCAATCGTGTCGATCCGCTGGCCGTCACCGATGAGATTTGGATAGTCCGAATGATCTAACGTTGCTGGGTAATAGTCGCTATAAAGCGGCGCCGTGAAAGGGATAGGGATGAGCTTCAGGCCGTCTGACGGCTTCAGCGCCGCGATGAAACTCGACGGCTTCCCAGTTACCAGAATTGTCGCCGCGATACGCCCATCCTTGATCCCCGCTACCGCGTCGGCCTGTCCCATGTTGGCCTCTTTGACGTCGATGCCAAGCGCCTGGAAAACGAGTTGCGCAGTCAATTGCGTGCCGCCGCCTGCTTCGCCAAAGTTGACCACTTGCCCGCGCAAGTCGTTCAGATTCTTTATGTTGGGACCGGCAAGGATGTGCATCTCTTCATTGAAGAGCTTGGTGACATAGGCAATTTGACTTTTCACATCGCCGAGTTCGCCGGTCTTTGCGAAATGATTGAGGATATTGGAATGGGTAATACCCATGTCTACGCCGCGCAGGAGCAGAATATCCCGCACGTTTTGTGCGCTTCCTTTTCCGACAACCGGAAGCACGCGTAAATTGTCGCCGTCGTCCAGGACCTCGGACAGGTCGTACACGACCCCAAGCGAATCCCCGTCGCGATTACCTGAAAGAATTGTGACAACGTTGTCGTTTATGCGCGCGCGATTGCGCTCGTAGTCGCTAATCTCTTGGCTCCGCTCCCACGACGCATGCCTCGCGGCATAATCCCCCCTCGTCACGGCGTCGCATGTACCGGCGATGCACCCGATCATTAATATCGCGAACGCAGAAGTGAGTACGGTACGCATTATTGCTCTCTGCACAAAGACAAGCGGTTCGTACGGGCGCCTCCGATCTCGATCGACGCTCGCGCGGCGTAGCCGTGGAACGAGAGATGTATTAATGATGCCCACATTATGGCTTAATCGCGTCAAATGCGAACGTTTTGCCGGCCGGAAGTTTCGTACAAGCTGTGATGGCGTTGCTTCTGACGCGAATTGATCGCATCGGATGCCACGTATCGAAGTGCAACGCATCGCCCTGCGAAGATGCGGACGGCACGCGTCAGGCCTTGGCGGCGGAAAATGGTTTCGCTGGTCCGGCCGTTGCTTGTTTCGAGCATGGCGCCGCGCACTCCAAGGCGTCCGATATTGTGCATGATCGCTAATCGTCTGGTATGCAGCCGCCACGCGGGCCGGTGCTTATCCTGCAGCTACTACCGAGCGCTGCGGAGCAGGAGGCACCTGCCCGGAAACATCAGCTTATAGCCAGGACCGTGCACGCTAGGTGCGGATTAAGCCGATTCCCGCTCACGCCATAACACCATAACTCTGGCCATCCCAGGCTTCGCGCCGATTGACCGCTTGCTTGTGCATACGACGGAGGGCTTGGCTTACGGCAGGCGAGCTACGCGGGCCAATACCAACTTTTACCCGGCGGAGGAACTCAACAATATCCCACGAGCTTTACCGAGACGCGTGTCGGCTGGACGGCTGGTGGAGGCATCGAATGGGCTTTCTTGGGTAATAGTCCGCCAAGATCGAGGGCCTTTATTATGATCTTGGGTCCACATCCCTAATCGCAAACGAAGTTCCGGGTAAGGCAGCTGGCGCTTGCGGACCGGCCTCGGCTTTCTGCCAAGTCGGATACAGCTGGCAAACGAAGGGCGAGATCTTTCGCGGCGGCCTAACTACGAGTTCGATGCTTTTGCGCCGTAAAAGGTTCGCCTCCAAATATTGGTCTTCTCGACCCCCTGATTTGAACACTCACGGCTTGGAGGAGGAACGGCCGGCAGCCCTCAACTGCCGGCTTTCTAATTTCTCGCGCGAGAGAGGGACATTCCTCTCCGCAACTTAGGACACTCGGGCTGAACTTAGGACAGCACCCGCAATCGAAGCTTAACGGCCGCACTTCCTGCTATAAGCAATGCTCCCGGAGAACTTGCCGCATGCCCGAACTGCCGGAAGTTGAAACCGTCCGCCGCGGGCTCGAAGCGGCGATGCGCGGCGCGCGAATCGTCAACGTCGAACTGCGCCGCCGCGACTTGCGTTTCCCGTTCCCAAAGAATTTTGCGGCAAGACTGGCAGGGCGCAAAGTCGGGAACTTGTGGCGCCGCGCCAAATATATTCTCGTCGAGCTCGACGACGGCCATATTCTCGTTCTGCATCTCGGCATGTCCGGCTCGTTCCGTATCGAGGACAAGAAGCAGGCGAGAACGCCAGGCAGTTTCTATCATGCGCACGCGAAGGATATTGCGCACGACCACGTCGTTTTCCGTCTCTCGACCGGCCAGCGTGTGATCTACAACGATCCGCGCCGGTTCGGATTCATGAATATTGTCGAAACAGACAAGCTCGATGCCGATCCGCTGTTTCGGGGCGTCGGCATCGAGCCGCTCGGCAACGAGCTCAATGGCGCTAGCCTGGCGCGGCTCTTCGCCGGCAAGACGGCGCCGTTGAAGACGGCGCTCGGCGATCAGCGACTGATCGCCGGGCTCGGCAACATCTACGTTAACGAAGCTTTGCATCGCGCCGGGCTCTCGCCGCGCCGCGCGGCGGGTTCGATCGCCCGCAAGGACGGTGCGGCGACCGAGCGCGCCGAACGCCTGGCACGCGCCATCCGCGAAGTCCTCGAAGAGGCGATCGCGGCGGGCGGCTCTTCGCTGCGCGATCATCGCCAGACGAACGGCGAACTGGGCTATTTCCAGCACAAGTTTCGCGTCTATGACCGTGAAGGGCAAGCCTGCCCGCGCTGCGGCGGCATCGTGCGGCGTATCGTGCAGGCCGGGCGTGCGACGTTCTTCTGCGGCAAGTGCCAGAAATAAGGCTAGTCCTTCAGCACCTTTCCCGGCACGACCTTCAGCATCGTCGCGCGGCCTTCGAGGGCGGCGAAGACGGTGCGGTCGGTGCCGGTCAGAAAGACTTGCGAATCGAGCGCCAGCAGCCGTTCGTAGAGCGCGGCGCGGCGCGCCGCGTCGAGATGGGCGGCGACTTCGTCGAGCAGGATGAATGGCGCGATGCCGGAAAGATCGGCGACGAGCCGCGCATGCGCCAATATCAATCCAACCAGCAGCGCCTTCTGCTCACCCGTCGAGGAGCGCGCCGCCTCGGCCTGCTTGAGGCCGTGACGGACGAGCAGATCGCTCGTATGTGGGCCGACGAGCGTGCGTCCGGCGGCGGCGTCGCGGGCGCGGTTGTCGCGCAGCAGCTGGCGATAGATCTCTTCGGCCTCGAGCGCCGGGCGGCTGGCGACGAGATCGTCGATCTCGCCCTTGACGCTGAGCTCGGCGAACGGAAAAGGCGAATCCTTCGCCGCGGCGATCACGGCCGCGAGATGCGCGATCGCTTGTTGGCGGGCCGCCGCGACCGCGATACCCAGCTCGGCGACTTCGCGCTCCGCGGCATCGAGCCAGCGGTCGTTTGCACCGCGCTCTTCGAAGATGCGGTTGCGGTTGCGCAGCGCCCGCTCGAGCGCGTTGACGCGGCCGCCGTGCTCGGCGTCGAGCGCCAGCACGAGGCGATCGAGAAAACGCCGCCGCTCGCTTGCCGGGCCGGCGAAAAGCCCGTTTATCGCCGGGGTGAGCCAGACGACGCGCACGCAATCGGCAAAGCGCCGGATCGAGGCGATCGGCTCGCGGTTCAGCCGATAGCGGCGCAGCATCGCATCGTTCTGCGGCTCGATGCCGGTGCCGAGCTGAATGACCCCGTCTTTGGTTGCGACGTCGACAGAGATCGCGAACGCACCGGAGCCGCCGATGCGGGCGCATTCGGCAAGGTCGGCGCGCCGCAGCCCGCGCCCCGGAGCGAGCAGCGAAATCGCCTCGATGAGATTGGTCTTGCCGGCGCCATTCTCGCCGGCGAGCACGACGAGGCCGGCGTCGAGACGAAGATCGAGCGCCGCGTAGCTGCGGAAATCGGCGAGCACGAGGCGCTGAATGGCGGGAAGCGGCCCTTGGAGCGGCGAAATCCGAGCTTCAGTCACTTTGGAAGTACCATATGGCTTTAGTGATTCTCGGGTGGGCGCGTCACGCGCCGGCAACCGCAGCACGAATCGGATTCGTCTGTCGTCATAACGATGATCGCCGAGCCCATGCGCCGGCGAAGCTCAATTTCCAGGGAAAGCTAATGCTCC
>JASHSB010000041.1 GCA_030036945.1 Methylovirgula sp.
AGTAGATTGAGATTTGGCCCGTTGAGGACGTGGACGGCCTTGAACATCGGATTGGGCCCGGATTCCCTCGCGCTTCCTTAGCCGGCTTCCGGCAGCAAAGAAAGCGCGCGATGGGCGACGCCGCCGCGACTTGATGTCGGTCAGTCCGCGCGCAGCGGCGAACAGGTCAGGAACAAACGGCTTTTCCGCATTTCCGCACGTTATCGAGCTTGGCTTTCAAGGCGTCATAGCCGATTGCGCCGACCACGACCTCGTCGCCGACGATATAGGATGGCGTACCGTTGAGCGCGAGATCGCGGCCGAGCCGGTCCGATTCGTCGAGCCCCTCCTTGACGGTCGGCGCGGTCATGTCCTTGTCGATCTTTCCCATATCCGCGCCGAGCGCCTGCGCGACGGCGAGCGCCTGATCCCTGCCGACTGGGCCGTGCGAGCCGAGCAGCTTCTGGTGAAATTCCCAAAATTTCTCGCCTTTGAACTGGTTGCGTACCGCGGCGGCGACTTGCGCCGCGTCGACGGACGCGTCCGAGAGAATCGGATAGTCGCGCAGAATGAGGCGCAGATCGGGCTCGTCCTTCATCAGCCGGGCGATGTCGGGCAGCATCTTTTTGCAATAGCCGCAGTTGTAGTCGAAGAATTCGACGAGTGTCAGCTTGCCGTCGGGATTGCCGACGATCGCCTGGTAGGGTGACGTAAAGAGCGCACTCTGCGGGTCTTTGACGAGTTTGTCGCGCGCCTGCGCCTCCGCCGCCTTGTCGCGCGCCTCGAGCTCGTTGATTGCGTCGCGCAACACCTCCGGATTCTTCAAGATGTAGTCTTTGATGATCGTTTCGATCTGGCTCTTCTGCGCGGCCGAGAACTCATCGGCGAAGAGCGGCGAACCAAACGCGGTAAGTGCGATGGCGAGGCTTGCCAAGAGGGCGCTGATGCGGGCCATCCTCTTCATCTCCTTGCGTTTTGCGAATATAGACGGCTTGACCGGCGTGCGACGGCGGTCTTGCCGTCCTAGGGGAAACAGCGGCCGATCGCTCCTTATCGCCCAACTGGCCATCGCTTTCAATTGGCGGCATGGGGCGTGAATTGGGCGGCGCGCGAAGCCAAGGATCTCGTGCAATACGGTTTAGGCGCCGTGTTATCCGCTAGAGCACCGCAAGATCCGTGTTCAGCGGCCGTTCAGGCAATACCCCTAAGTTCTAGCCTGATTCAGTCTCTATTGCGCGGCTATGCGGACAAAACCGATCTTTTTCGATCCCACCGGCAGGCGCGCCTCCTGGATCTCCTGGACGATGCGGATTGGCACCGCTGCGGTCGCCGTCGTGGGCGTCGTCTTTGTCGTTCTGCTGCTGGGCAACACGCCGCCGTCCGGCAACGGCCTCGAAGGCTCCGCCGAGACGCTTTTCGGGCCGCCGGCCCCCTCCGCGGTCGCGCGCCATACGCTGGCCAACTCGACGGTACGGGTGGCCGCCGAGCTGCGCGGCAAAGAACGCGACCTCTGGCGCGTCGCCCACATCAAGCCCGTCGCGCAGAGCCGCTCGGCCGGTTCCGCCGGCGCCTGGGGCGGTGTGCCGGGCCGGGCATTGAGCATCGGCTTCTACGCCAACTGGGACCAGAGCGCCTATTCCGCGCTGAAGAAGGACCTGCCGCATCTCGACTGGGTCATTCCGACTTGGCTCAGCGTCCAAGGCAGCGACATCGGCATTCGCAACGATCTCGACCATCGCGGCCTCGAAGCCATCCGCGACGCCGATCCGAACAAGCCGATCTTTCCGCTGCTGCAAAACTCGGTCGAAGGACAATGGGATGGGGCGGGCCTGGCGCGCTGGCTTGCCGATCCCGCCAAGCGAGCCGAGCGTTTGCAGGAGATCGTCGCCTTTCTCGACTTCAACAAGTTGCAGGGCTTAACGGTCGACTTCGAATCGGTGCCGGACAGCGCGCAGGCGGACCTCAAAACCTTTCTGAATGAGATGCGGGCGGCGTTCAAGCCGCGCGGTTGGCAGATTCTCTTGGCCGTACCGTTCGACGACGATTCTTGGGACTATATCGCCTATTCGCATCTCGTCGATTTCATGATCCTCATGGCTTACGACGAGCATTGGCAGGAAGGCAGCGCGGGAAGCATTGCCAGCCAGGGCTGGTACGAGCGCCTTCTCGACGAACGGATGAAGGATCTCGATCCCGATCACACGATCATCGCGCTTGGCAACTACGGCTACGACTGGGCGCCAGGCAAGCCGGCCGACGACCTGACGTTCCAGGAGACGGCGCGGCTCGCGCATGCGACCGATGCCGAGATCGACTTCGATCCGGACGCCGAGAACCCGCGGTTCGCATATAAGAGCGCTGAAGGCGCGGCGCACGAGGTCTGGTTTCTCGATGCGGTGACCGCGTTCAACGAGATCCACGCCGCCGACATTTATCAGCCGGTCGGCTACGCGCTCTGGAGGCTCGGCTCGGAGGACCCGTCGATCTGGTCCGTGATGGGGCAGCCTTATAACGCCCCCGCGCCGGAAGCGCTGAAGACGATTCCTTCGACCCAGGAAGTCTATTTCGAGAACCAGGGCGAAATTCTTCACGTTGCCGCGCAGCCCTCGGACGGCCGGCGCGTCGACGAGCTGGATCCTGAAACCGGCGACATCGTCGACGAGAACTACATGGTTCTGCCGACTTGCTTCGTGATTCAGAGGTTCGGCCTGCAGAAAAGGAAACTGGCGCTGACCTTCGACGACGGCCCAGATCCGACCTGGACGCCGAAGATTCTGGACATTCTGAGAGAGAAGCACGTCCACGCGACGTTCTTCATCATTGGCGAAAATGCCGGCGCCTCTCCCGATATCGTGCAGCGCGAATACGACGAAGGCCACGACATCGGCGACCACACGTTCACGCATCCGAACGTGGTCGAACTGCCGCTCGGTATGGCGCGACTGGAGATCAACGCGACGCGCCGCCTGTTCGAGGCAATCACCGGCCATTCGATGCGCCTTTTCCGGGCGCCGTTTCTGGGCGATTCGGATCCGACTACCTACGACGAGTTGGAGCCGGTGGCCGTCGCCCAGCAGATAGGATTCGTAACGGTCGGACTTCGGATCGACCCCGATGACTGGCTGCAGCCGCTGGCGCAGACCATTATTGACCGCATCCTGAAACAAGTGGCCGACCAGAATCCGGACAACTTCGGCAACGTCATCTTGCTGCACGACTCGGGCGGCGACCGCTCCGAGACGGTGAAAGCTTTGCCGCAGTTGATCGACGCGCTGCGCGCCCGAGGCTACGAGCTCATCCCGGTTTCGGAACTCGCGGGCCTTACGCGCGAGCAGGCGATGCCGACGTTGCCGCCGGCGATGCTCGCGCCACTGGTCAATCGCTCGGTATTCTATACGCTCGGCTATTCCGGCCACTTGTTGCGGGCGCTGTTTATCGGCGCGATCTGGCTCGGCCTGGCGCGCGTCGTGTTCCTGAGCGGCCTCGGTCTCGTACATCGTTGGAGGGAATTGCGCGGCGTAAAACCGGCGCTCGGCGGCTCCGTTCCCTACGTCAGCGTCATCATTCCCGCCCACAACGAGGCGAAAGTGATTACCAGATCGGTCGAACGGATTCTGGCGAGCGATTATCCCGATCTCGAAGTCATTGTCGTCGACGACGGCTCCGCTGACGATACGTTCGCCGTAGTCGCCGGCCGCTTCGGCGCCACGCCGAACGTCAAGCTGATCACGACCGTAAACGGCGGCAAGGCGAGCGCGATCAATCTTGGGTTCGCCGTGGCGAAGGGCAGTATTATCGTCGCCCTCGACGCCGACACGCTTTTCGAGAGAGACACGATTGCCAATCTGGCGCGCTGGTTCGAGGACCCGACGGTGGGCGCCGTCGCCGGCAACGCCAAGGTCGGCAACCGCATCAACACCATCACGCGCTGGCAGGCGCTCGAATATATCAGCGCCCAGAATCTCGAACGCCGGGCGCTCGTCAGCCTGGGGTGCATCACGGTAGTACCCGGCGCGGTCGGCGCTTGGCGGCGCGCCGCGATCGAACGGGTCGGCAATTTTCCCGTCAACACGCTCGCCGAGGACCAGGACCTCACGCTCGCCGTGCAGAAGGCTGGCTATCGCATCGTCTTTGACAGCGAAGCGGTCGCCTGGACGGAGGCGCCCGATACGGTGCAGGGCCTCGTCGCCCAGCGTTTCCGCTGGGCCTACGGCACCTTGCAATGCTTGTGGAAACACCGCGACGTCACCTTCCGGCCGCGCTTCGGCACGCTCGGCATGATCGGCGTGCCGCAAGTGTGGCTCTTCCAGGTGGGTCTCGCGATCATCGCGCCGCTCGTCGATTTCATGCTGGTCTGGCAGATTCTCCGCACCGGCCTCGACTATCTGCAGCACAGGGAGCAGTTCAATCCGGACAGCCTCATCATCACTCTCGCCTATTTCCTGGCGTTCATGGCGACCGATTTTGCCGCCGTCGCGCTTGCTTTCATCATCGAGCGCAACGAGAACTGGCGGCTGATGCTGTGGCTCGGCCTGCAACGATTCTGCTACCGGCAGATTCTCTATTACGTAGTCGTCAAGTCCGCGATCGCGGCGCTGCTCGGACCGTTTGTCGGATGGGGCAAGCTCGACCGAAAGGCGACGGTCTGCCTACCGGCGCTGGCGGAAGGCGAACCGCGCTTGGAAGCGACGTCGTCCTATCCGGACTGATCGCGGACGCAGAAAATCGGATTATTTCTGTGTGCCGGTGCAGGGGTCGAGGTGCGGCGGATGCCGGATGCCGGCGATCGCGCCGGTGGGGGTATAATCGACGTCGCCGCGCAATTGGTCGGCGCGCGCCATTTCGGTATGCTCATAAAGCCGCGCCAGCACGCCGTTTTTCTTCGAAGCGTAATGAAGCACGTCGGCGGCCGCGACAAAGAGTACGGCGATGACGGACATGGCCAGTGCCATGCTTTCAAAGCTCGACGCGCGCTCGTTGCGCAGGAATGTACGCAGGCGCATGACGTTCCGTTCCCCAGCTGCTCCGTCTGAGGATGCGATGCTAGAGTTAAGAGAAAGTTGACGAATCCAGCAAAAATGCGCCGCGCGCGCCGCTAGACCACGACCAGTTCGGTCGCGAACGCGGCGCGTTCCTGAATGAAGGCGAAGCGGGCTTCGGGCTTGTTGCCCATCAGCCGTTCGACCGACTCGGCCGTCTCCTCGGTTTCCGCGGGGAGAACCACCACGCGTAGGAGGGTGCGCCGGCGCGGATCCATGGTCGTTTCCTTGAGCTGATTCACCTGCATTTCGCCGAGCCCCTTGAAACGGCCGACTTCCACCTTGGCTTTACCGACAAGCACGGTACGCAGCAACTCGTCGCGATGCGCGTTGTCGCGCGCATAGACGTGCGTTACGCCCTGGGTCAGCCGATAGAGCGGCGGCACGGCGAGATAGAGATGGCCGCCTTCGATGAGTTTCGGCATTTGCCGATAAAAGAAGGTGATCAGCAGCGAAGCGATGTGCGCACCGTCGACGTCCGCGTCGGTCATGACAATGATTTTCTCGTAGCGCAGATCCTCTTCCCGGTAATGCGCGCCGGTACCGCAGCCGAGCGCCTGGATCAAATCGCCGACCTGCTGATTGGCGGCCAGTTTGTCGCGCGTGGCGCTGGCGACGTTGAGGATCTTTCCGCGGATCGGCAGCACGGCCTGGTTTACCCGGTCGCGCGCCTGTTTCGCCGAGCCGCCGGCGGAATCGCCCTCGACGATAAACAATTCCGAGCCGTGCGCGCCGCTATTCGAGCAGTCCGCCAGTTTGCCCGGCAAGCGCAGCTTGCGGCCGACGTTCTTGCGCGCCACGTCCTTTTCGGCGCGCCGCCGCAGCCGCTCTACGGCGCGCTCGACGGCGAAATCGAGCAGCTTGAGAGCCACGGAAGGCGCGGCGGCGAGCCAATGATCGAAACCGTCACGGATCGTCACATCGACGATGCGCGCCGCCTCCTGGCTCATCAGCCGACTCTTGTTCTGGCCTTGAAACTCTGGATCGCGAAGAAAAACCGAAATCAGCGCGGCGCAGCCGCCCATGACGTCTTCGCATTGCAGGGCGGCGGCGCGTTTCGATTGGCCGATACGCTCGGCATGATCCTTCAGGCCGCGCACCAGTGCGGCGCGCAGTCCCGTCTCGTGCGTGCCGCCGTCGGCAGTCGGAATGGTGTTGCAATAGGAATGAATAAAGCCGTCGTCCTCGGCGAGCCAGGCGATCGCCCATTCGAGCGAGCCGTGGCCGCCCGGCTTCTCCACTTTGCCGGCGAAGATGTGTTCGAGAACCGGCTCTTTGCCTTCGATGTCCTGAGCGAGATAGTCCTTGAGGCCGCCGGGGAAGTGAAACACCGCTTCCGGCGGAATCTCGGCTCCCGGGTCGAGCAACTGCGGCGCGCAGTGCCAGCGGATTTCCACGCCGCCGAAGAGATAGGCCTTGGCGCGCGCCATGCGGAACAGGCGCGCCGGCTTGAATTTCGCGCCCTTGCCAAAAATCTGCTCGTCGGCCTTGAAGCGGATCCTGGTGCCGCGCCGGTTGGCGACGCGGCCGATCTCCTCAAGCTTGCTCTTCGGCACGCCGCGCTCGTAGATCTGCCGGTAAAGCTTTTGGCCGCGCGCCACTTCCACTTCGAGGCGCTCGGAGAGCGCGTTGGTCACGGATATGCCGACGCCGTGCAGCCCGCCGGAGGTCAGATACGCACCCGAGTCGAATTTGGCGCCGGCGTGCAGCATCGTCATGATGACTTCGAGCGCCGATTTCTTCGGAAACTTGGGATGCGGCTCGACCGGGATTCCGCGCCCGTTGTCGGAGGCGCAGAGAAACCCGTTCGCCTCGAGCGCCACGTCGATGTACGTCGCATGTCCGGCGACCGCCTCGTCCATCGAATTGTCCAGCACCTCTGCAAAGAGATGATGCAGCGCCGCCTCGTCGGTGCCGCCGATGTACATGCCGGGGCGACGGCGCACCGGCTCCAATCCCTCGAGGACTTCGATCGACGCAGCGGTATAGCCGGTTTCGCTCGGCGTACCGCCGCGCGCGCCGTTGGCGCCGCCGGTGGGCTGCTTGCATGCCGTATTGCCGAAGAGATCGCCGTGATTCGCCATTGCCAAGTCTCAGGGAGAGTAAGCCAAATATAATGATTCGCAGCGGAGTTTACCGCAAAGGCCGGAAGCCGCGGCATAATCCGCGCCCCGCGGAATCAGTGCGAACAACTCCTAACGCGATGTTAACTTGGGGGGCGAAGAGGTACGGCGCGGGGTAGGGCGTCATCGTCGCTCGGCGGCAAGGCAGACCATGGATCGACGCTGACTTTTGAAATCGCTTCCCTTCGTGTTGGGGGCGGTCCCGCGCTTTGGGCGACGGCGGCACGCGCCGAAGAGCCAGCCTATTTCTGCACGATGAACGACATGGCGGTGGTCGTCAGCGCGGCGCTCGCCAAACCCGGCGCCGCTTGGTCCCGGCGGACCTTGCAGCAGGCGATCGAAATCGCCCAAAAGGCCGGCAAGCCGCTCAATCTTCTCGCCGGAAGCTACTCAGCCGGCCAGCTCGTCATCTCGGCGCCCATCGAGATCTACGCAATGCCGGGTACGGCATCGATCCATCCTTCCGGCTCCGACTCGTTGAACATCGCGATCGACAAGGTCAACGACGTGACGATCCGCGGGCTGGCGCTTTCCGGAAAGAAGCTTGGCTTTGCCGAACCCGGGCTTGATGCTGCTGCTTCCGGCGATGGGCGAATACGGCCGCATTCCCAACTTCAACGGCGTCGTCGCCGCGCACCGCAGTCGGCCCCGCCTATGTCGGCAAGCCCTATCCGAACGTGGCGATTGGTCCGAATTACGCGGTCGGCGCGTGAGCCCAACGAAATGCGGCCCTGAAGAGCCTCTCCCTCACCCTGAGAAGGCGCTGCAAGCGCCGTCTCGATGGGCGAGGGATGGTGGGCCCCGCGGGTTCTTCGGCCTCCAAACCATCGATACTTCGAGACGGCTGCCGCGCAGCCTCCTCAGCATGAGGGTCGGGGGGCCGAGCGCGAAGTAAGTCCCGATTCTATACGGAGTAATACATATCGAATTCGACGGGGTGGGGGGTCATTTCGAAGCGCAGCACTTCGCCCATTTTGAGTTCGAGGTAGCTGTCGAGGAAATCGTCGTCGAACACCCCGCCGGCTTTCAGGAAGCTGCGGTCCTTGTCGAGGTTGACGAGCGCCTCGCGCAGCGAGCCGCACACTGTCGGGATCTTCTTCAATTCCTTGGGCGGCAGGTCGTAGAGATCCTTGTCCATGGCGTTGCCCGGATCGATTTTGTTCAGGATCCCGTCGAGCCCGGCCATCAGCATCGCCGCAAACGCCAGATACGGATTGGCGGCAGGATCGGGGAAGCGCAGTTCGATGCGCTTCGCCTT
>JASHSB010000042.1 GCA_030036945.1 Methylovirgula sp.
CTATAAGGAGGCCGAAGGCAACGTCGCCATAAAAGTCGAGGATTCCGCGGGAACCGATTCGTTCGTCGTCTCGGGGCGCGGCGAATTGCAGCTCGCAATCCTCATCGAAACCATGCGCCGTGAAGGATTCGAGCTCGGCGTATCGCGGCCCAAGGTGGTGCTGGAGAAGGACGCGGTGACCGGCGAGCTTCGCGAGCCGATCGAGGAGGTGGTGATCGACGTCGACGAGGAACACGCCGGCGCGGTCGTGCAAAAAATGGCGGAACGCAAGGCGGAGATGATCGAGATGCGGCCGTCGGGCGGCGGCCGGTTGCGGCTCGTTTTTCATGCGCCGACCCGCGGTCTGATCGGCTACCAAGGCGAGCTTTTGACGGACACGCGCGGCACGGCGATCATGAACCGGCTGTTCCATGCCTACGCGCCCTACAAAGGCGAAATTGCCGGCCGGCGCACCGGCGTCCTCGTCTCCAACGATCAAGGTGAGTCGGTCGCCTATGCGATGTGGAAGCTCGAGGACCGCGGCCCGATGATGATCGAGCCGGGCGAGAAGGTCTATCGTGGCATGATCGTCGGCGAGCATACGCGCGACAACGATCTCGAGATCAACGTGCTGAAAGGCAAGCAACTCACCAATATCCGCGCCGCCGGCAAGGACGAGGCGGTGCGCCTGACGCCGCCGATGAAGATGACGCTCGAAAAAGCGCTCGCCTATATCGAGGATGACGAACTCGTCGAAGTGACGCCGAAGTCGATCCGGCTGCGCAAGGCGCTGCTCGATCCCAACGAGCGCAAGCGCGCCATGCGCGCGAAAGAGAGTGCGTAGGAATAGCGTGGAATCCCTCTCGCTGTATGAGAAGGTTCGCGCGTCCCCGCCGAGGCTGCCATGCGCCACTTTCCACCCTCCCGCATCGTCTGCCTCACCGAGGAAACGGTCGAGACGCTTTACCTGCTCGGTGAAGAGAGCCGCATCGTCGGCGTCTCCGGCTACGCAGTGCGCCCGCCGCGCGTGCGCCAAGAGAAGCCGCGCGTCTCCGCGTTTATTTCCGCCGATCTTCCGAAGATTTTGGCGCTCGAACCCGATCTCGTTCTCTGCTTCTCCGATCTGCAACGCGAGATTGCCGCCGAGTTGATCCGCGCCGGCCTCGCCGTGCATGTATTCAATCAACGCGACGTGGCCGGCATTCTGGCGATGATCCGCACACTCGGCGCGCTCGTCGGCGCCGCCGAAAAAGGCGCCGCGCTCGCCGATTCTCTTTCGCGCCGCCTCGACGCCATCGCCGCGCGCCGACGCGGAGACGGGCCGCGCGTCTATTTCGAGGAATGGGATAATCCGCTCATCGCAGGCATCGGCTGGGTCTCCGAATTGATCGAGATCGCCGGCGGTAAAGACGTCTTCCCGCATCTGCGCAAGGAGAAATCGGCCAAAGATCGAATTGTCGCGCCGGAAGCGGTCGTTGCCGCCGCGCCCGACGTGATCCTTGCTTCGTGGTGCGGCAAGAAGGTCGTGCCGGAGAAGATCCGCGCCCGACCGGGTTTTGCGCAAATTCCGGCGGTTCGCGATGATCGAATCGTCGAGATCAAATCGCCGTTGATTCTGCAGCCGGGGCCCGCCGCACTTACCGACGGGCTCGACGCCATCGTCGCCGCGCTGCACGGCTCGCACTAGCACCCTGATCTCATGGCACGAAGTCTCGACTATGCTTGGTTAATCAATGATATACATACGATGCCAACCCGGCGTGAGCCGGATTGGCATCGTATGCCGGCGCGGGAACTTCGAACGCACGTGCGCCGCCGGTAAATTCACGGCCCCAAGGCGGCTTTGTGCCGTTACGGCAAGGGGAAATCAGACCAAGAAATGGCCAAAATCTGCCCTTTGCTCAGGCAACTTGCCGCGAGATGTGACCGTTCGTTGCAAGAAAGTACCGCCCTCCCGAAAAGCAAGTGGAAACAGCGCAGCTTAATTGAATGCTCCGCAGCAATATGTTCCTTTGTGACAAAGGCCGGGCTTTGATTGGGGGCAAATATGACTTTTTTGCGCGGTTCTTCCATAGCGTTTGCGTTCGTCGCCGGGATGATTGTAACAGCCGGATACGCGAGCGCTGACGATCTGCCGAACACCAAAGGGGCTCCGCCGGCACCGCCGCCGTCCTGGTGGTCGACGGTCACGGTGAACGGCGAGATCGACGCCGGCATCACCGGAAATTTCGACGATCCGTCAAGCGGCCTGAACTGGGGCCATCTGTTCACGGACAAAGCGAACGAGCCGATGTTTAACCAGGGGCTGCTCACCGTGCAGCGGCCGATCGACTCCTCGAAACCAAACTATGACGTCGGTTTCGCGGTCCAGCTCATGTACGGTTCGGACGCGCGCTTCACCCATTACTTGGGCGAGTGCGAATACTGCATCAACAGCCTCTATCAGGTCACTCTCCTCGAAGCTTACGTCCAAGCGCATACGCCATGGGTCTTCGATGGCGGCATCGATTGGAAAGTCGGCGAATGGCCGACTTTGGAAGGCGCCGAGGTGATGGAATCCGACCTCAACCTGTTCTATTCGCATTCCTATATCTTCAATTACACCGAGCCTTTCCAAGATACCGGCCTCTTGGCGATCGCGCATGTCAATCCGACCATTGACCTCTACGCGTCGATCGTCACTGGCGAGAACACCAGCATTGGCTTCCCATATGGCGACAACAACGCTGCGCCGGCTTTCGAAGGCGGCGTCGGGCTGAACAAGCTCGGACCCGGCGGCGCTGTCACCGTGCTCGCCACGACCCATATCGGCCCGGAGGATCCATACTACGGGGGCGGCGTAGAACCAGACGGGGCAGGCCAGACGCCCTTTGTTTATCCTGCATGCGGTTATGCGTGCGGCAACAGCGCGTTACGCTTCGCGAACGACATGGTCATCACGTGGACAGCGACCGACAAGCTGACCCTAACCCTCGACGGCAATTATACGAGGGACAATGGCCTTGGGGATGAGACTTATGGTGCCGCTGGCTATGCCTCGTATCAGACTCCCATCGATTGGCTAAAGATCAATGGCCGCGCGGAGGTGCTGCGCGACGATACGGGCGCAATCGTCGGCGCCTTTCCTGGCTACTTCGACTTCGTGAACGCCGAGCATGGCTATCTGAACACCGAGATCACACAGCCGGGGACCACCTATCTCGAGCTTACGGGGGGCTTGAACATCACCCCGCCAGTCCCAGCATCGATCCCCTTCCTCAAGGCGGTGATCTTCCGACCGGAAGTGCGTTATGATGCCTCGTTGGATGGCACCACGCCTTTCGGTCTCGTGAACACTGGCTTTAATTCCTCCACTGGAACCGGGTCGGGTTTCGGCACAAGGTCCGATCAAGTTACGGTCGGGGGCGACATCATCTTGAAGTTCTAAGTGCCCTCGAAACGAATACGAAAACGCCGGCCTTCGTGGTCGGCGTTTTTGCTATCGTCGGGAACCCGCGGTGGCGGAGCGTCGAAGAGAACGCTTGCCTAAGCTCGGCCTTCTGCGCTTAGAGGCGGATACGAAGGCGTCGGACGCACAGATCGTGGCGCATGAAGCCGCTGATCAGCGTGTAGACAAGATAGGAAAAATAGCCGGCCAGGACGGCCGATCCGGCTACGAAGTCGAATGCCATGTGCCTCTCTCCGGGCTGAAAGCTGACGAATGTAATCAGCCTGCCGTTTCCAGTTTTCGCCAACGCGCGAATTGTAGGAAAGTTCGACAGGCGCCATCCTCCGGCAACGCAACGGCGCGACGCCCATAAAAAAGGCGCTCCCCTTTGGAGGGAGCGCCGAGGTTGGGAGGAGGAGCTCGTTTCACACGGAGTAATACATATCGAATTCGACGGGGTGGGGGGTCATTTCGAAGCGCAGCACTTCGCCCATTTTGAGTTCGAGGTAGCTGTCGAGGAAATCGTCGTCGAACACCCCGCCGGCCTTGAGGAAGCTGCGGTCCTTGTCGAGGTTGACGAGTGCCTCGCGCAGCGAGCCGCACACTGTCGGGATCTTCTTCAATTCCTTGGGCGGCAGGTCGTAGAGATCCTTGTCCATGGCGTTGCCCGGATCGATTTTGTTCAGGATCCCGTCGAGCCCGGCCATCAGCATCGCCGCAAACGCCAGATACGGATTGGCGGCAGGATCGGGGAAGCGCAGTTCGATGCGCTTCGCCTT
>JASHSB010000043.1 GCA_030036945.1 Methylovirgula sp.
GGCCGCTATCTTCCCGAATACCGCGAACTTCGCGCGCAGGCTTCGTCATTTCTCGCGTTTTGTCGGACGCCGAAGTTGGCGGCGGAAGCGACGTTGCAGCCGGTTCGCAGGTTCGGCTTCGACGCGGCAATCCTATTCAGCGATATTCTCGTTGTACCGGACGCATTCGGCCAGGAAGTCTCGTTCGAAAGTGGGGCCGGCCCTCAGCTTGCCCCGATTGCAGATGCGAAGGATCTGGCGCAGCTGCGCGAGACAATCGACCTCGAACGCCTTGCGCCGGTATTCGAGGCGATCGGCAGAGTGAAAGAAGGGTTGGCGGACGAGACGGCGCTGATCGGATTTTGCGGTGCGCCGTTCACCGTCGCGGCCTATATGATCGCCGGAAAGAGCACCTCGGAACAGGCGCCGGCACGACTTTTCGCATATCGCAGCCCAAATCTTTTCCAAGAGCTCGTCGATCGGTTGGTCGCAGGCTCGGTTACGTATCTGTCGCGGCAGATGGATGCGGGCGTCGATCTCGTACAAATCTTCGATACTTGGGCGGGCGCGTTGCCAGCGGCGGAATTCGAGCGCTGGTCGATCGCTCCGTTGCGCCGCATCGTCGACGGGCTGCGCGCGCGACATCCCCGCGTAAAGGTCGTCGTCTTCGCGCGGCGCGCCGGGATCGCGCTCGACGAGTTCGCGTTGCGTACGGGCGCGGACGCGCTGGGATTGGAAACCGGCATCGATCCCTATGCCGCCGCGGCGCAGACTGCGCCGACGACAATCCTGCAAGGCAATCTCGATCCGCTGGCTCTTATTGCCGGCGGGGAAGCGTTGCGGCGAGCGACCGCGCAAATTCTCGCCGCGTTTCGCGGCCGTCCGCATATCTTCAATCTCGGGCACGGGATTTTGCCGGAAACGCCGATCGCGCACGTCGAGGCGCTTGTCGCACAGGTCCGCGCCGCGTGTTAGGTTGCGTCCGTCCGCATGCGGGAGCGGGGCTGAAACTTTGCCAGATTCCGACCTCTATCTCTGGCTCAAAGCCATTCATCTCATCGCGATCATCGCGTTCATGGCCGGCATGCTCTATCTGCCGCGGCTTTTCGTCTATCATGCGTCGGTGCCCAAGGGCTCACCGCAGTCGGAGCTTTTCAAGGTCATGGAACGGCGGCTCGAGGCGGGGATTATGCGGCCCGCCCTCGTTATCGGCTACGGAACAGGGCTGGCGTTGGCTTTCGAAGGGCATTGGTTTGCCGCCGCGTGGCTCAATTGGAAGTTTCTTTTCGTCGCGCTGATGACTGTGGTCTATGGCTTCTTCGTACGGATCTGCTACCGATTCGCCGCGGATGCCAATCTTCATTCGGCGCGCTATTTTCGTTTCCTTAACGAAGCGCCCACGCTCCTACTGATCGCAATCGTCGTGCTCGCCGTACTAAAACCTATGTAAATCAGGCGGTTGCGGCCAAATAAGCCAAGCGAAAGCGGGGCTCTTGTCTTGTAACCCATTGGACACACATGCTTTAGAAGCATGGAGGCGGAGGAATTGGCTGTTGGTCGAGACCGTAAATTACGGTATCTTCGATGTGTCGAGCTCGGTCTTTTCGAAGAGGTTCCCGGGAGAGTGGTCCGCGCCTTAATCATCGCCGGCGTCGCATCGCTTGCTTTGACAGGCGGAGCCTTCGCTGCGGACCTTCCCAATGCCAAGGGAGCGCCGCTCTATACGCCGCCGCCGCCGTCGTTTTCCTGGACGGGGTTCTATGTCGGCGTCAATGCCGGCTACGGCGGTGGCTACCAGCATTTTGACGCGCATGCGCTCGGAGGCGGATTCCTGGGAGGGGCGAGCGTTCCGGTCAACGGATTTCTTGGCGGCGGTCAGGTTGGATTCAACTACGAAATTCCCGGCTCGAGCATCGCCGGTGCGAACTTCGTGATCGGCGGCGAGACGGATTTCGACGGCAGCACGGTCTCCGGCACCCAGACGCTTTCTCCGCCGATTGTGACCACGGCGGGCCCGGTGAACAGCAAGCTCGATTGGCTCGGCACGGCGCGGGCGCGTTTGGGCCTGGCATTCGGCAATGTTCTTCCCTACGTCACCGGCGGGTTCGCCTATGCGCATGAAAACGTGTCGCAGCCTGTTCCGGGCGCTTGGTCGATCGGCGCAACGCCCACCGGTTGGACGGCCGGCGCCGGGATCGAATATGCTTTTGCACGCAACCTTTCGGTTAGAGCCGAATATCTTTACGTGGATCTTAGCAAGGTATCTGTCCCGGGGGATCCTGCTACCGGATTCCAGACCGCGCATCCGACGCTGAACGTCGTGCGCGCCGGGCTCGATTGGAAATTCGATTGGATTTCGCCGCAGACGCCGGTGATCTCAAAATATTAGCCGGGCGTAACCTCGGCCGAGCTCCGTGAGCGTGGGAATCTACGCCGGCGTCTTCTGCCGCCGGCCTTTTTCGGCCGAAACCGTTTCGATGATGTCCCGGTGCAGGCTCAATGCCGCATGGAACTCGGCCGGAGCTTCGTTCCTTATGGGAGAGGGTTCGCTGGCTCGCGGGTTCAGGTTGTCAAGGAAAGGGAAACGTCCTATCCTGAGAATCTCTCCTCGCAGGTGAAGTGCCGGCGCGCCCTAAAGCGCCATAAATGTGTGCTTTCCACCTGTCTTCCAAGGATTTGACGCCCGCCTGGGCCTCTCCATATCTCCTTCCACATGCGCGTCGAACGCGCCGCCTTCTAGGATAGGAATCCCGATGGGGGATATCAAACTTCAGGATCTAAAGGCCAAATCGCCGACCGAATTGCTCGCCTTCGCGGAAGAGCACGAAGTCGAGAACGCCTCGATCATGCGCAAACAAGAATTGATGTTTGCGATCTTGAAGCAGCTAGCCAGTCGCGAAATCGAGATCATCGGCGAAGGGGTGATCGAGGTTCTGCAAGACGGGTTCGGGTTCCTGCGCGCTCCCGAAGCCAATTATCTGGCCGGGCCGGACGACATCTACGTGTCGCCCTCGCAGATCCGCCGCTTTGGGCTGCGCACCGGCGATACCGTCGAAGGATTGATCCGCAGTCCCAAGGAGGGCGAGCGTTATTTCGCGCTTCTGAAGGTCAACACGATCAATTTCGAAGATCCGGAAAAAGTCAGGCACAAAGTCCATTTCGACAATCTAACGCCGCTTTATCCCGACGAGCGATTGAAACTCGAGGTCGACGACCCGACGAAGAAGGATCTTTCTTGCCGGGTGATCGACATTGTCGCGCCGATCGGCAAAGGCCAGCGCGCCTTGATCGTTTCGCCGCCGCGCACCGGCAAGACGGTGCTGTTGCAGAACATCGCGCAATCGGTGACGGCCAATCACCCGGAATGCTATTTGATCGTGCTTCTCATCGACGAGCGTCCGGAGGAGGTCACCGACATGCAGCGCTCGGTGAAGGGCGAAGTGGTCTCCTCGACTTTCGACGAGCCGGCGGTGCGCCACGTGCAAGTCGCCGAAATGGTGATCGAGAAAGCCAAGCGGCTCGTCGAGCACGGCCGCGACGTCGTCATCCTGCTCGATTCGATCACCAGGTTAGGACGCGCCTACAACACCGTCGTGCCGTCCTCCGGCAAGGTACTGACCGGGGGCGTCGATGCCAATGCGCTGCAGCGGCCGAAACGCTTCTTCGGCGCAGCGCGCAATATCGAGGAAGGCGGCTCGCTGACGATCATCGCCACGGCCTTGATCGATACCGGCTCGCGCATGGACGAAGTGATCTTCGAAGAGTTCAAGGGCACCGGCAATTCGGAAATCATCCTCGACCGCAAAGTCGCCGACAAGCGCACCTTCCCGGCGATCGACATCACCCGTTCCGGCACACGCAAAGAGGAACTGCTGGTGCCGCCCGACATCCTGAAAAAGATGTACGTGCTGCGCCGTATCCTCAATCCGATGGGAACGGTCGATGCGATCGAGTTCCTGCTCGGCAAATTGCGCGAAACGCCGAAAGGCAACGCCGCCTTCTTCGAGGCGATGAATACGTAAGGGCGCGTTGCGCGCGCTTATGCCTTTGGCTGCAAATCAACGCGCGAACACGGCATCCAAGTCGGCAATGTCGTGAACCGGCAGCGAGCACGCGTTGCCGGAACAGACGAAGGCAGCCGCGGTCCCGGCGGTGGCGAGCTGTGCGTGCGCCGGATGCTCCGGCGACAGAGCATCGGCGCTGTCGAGGTCGAGCACCATGCGGTCGCTGAAGGGAATGGCAAGTGCGGCTTCGTAAAGCGCTTGTCGCTCGGATCCGGCGGTGACGATCTCCAGCCCGCGCAGGCGAAGGTCGAGCGCGTTCAAGATCCCGGCGTGGCCAGCCGGATTGGCGCGAACCGCGGAGGCAAGCGCCGCGAACAGTGCGTCGGCACGTTTCAGCCAAGCGTCGTCCCCCGTGGCGCTCGCCAGCCGCACGAGGCCAGCGAGATAGACCGATTGCGCGTTGGGAATGGCGTCGTCGGCCGTCGGCGTGAGTCTTAAGATCACGTCGGCCGTGTCATCCGCCGACATTGCCAGAAAACCGGTGCGGGGATCGGTATGATGCGCCTCGACGGCATGCGCCCACGCAAGCGCGTCGCCGAGATAATCATGCGCGGGCAATTCGATCCCGGCCATGTTGCGCACTTCGTGCAGAGCGAGCGCGGCGCGCAGCATCGCGGCGTAATCGAGCGCCAGTCCAGGCTTGACTACCACGCCGGCACGCGCGCTATGCGCCAGGCGGCGTTCGCCGGCGCCGTCAGAATATTGCATCGTCGCGACAATGAAGCGATAGGCGCGCGCCGCGAGCTTGATCCACGCCGGCTTGCCAAGCGCGGTCGCGGCGTTGACGAGCGCCGCGATCGTCAACCCGTTCCAATCGGCCATGATCTTATCGTCGCGGCCGGGATGTACGCGCCGTTCGCGCGCGGCGAAGAGCTTCGCCTTGAGCGGGGCGAGGCGCGCTTCGTCTTCGGCGCCGGCCGGCTTCGCGTCGAGGCGATTGAGGATGTTGACGCGCCTACTACGCGGTTCTTCCGGCCAATTGCCCCGCGGCGTGGCGCCGAAAAATGTGGCGAAGAACGTGGTGTTGTCTTCGCCGAGTACGGCGATGAGCTCGTCCCAGGTCCAGACGGAGAACTTGCCTTCTTCGCCTTCGCTGTCGGCATCGAGGCTCGCGCAGAAGGCGCCGTCCTGCGTCATGTCGCGTTCGAGCCAAGCGACGATCTCGCTTGCGCGGGCACGCAAAAGTTCGTTGCCGGTGCCGCGATAGACAAGCGCGAGAAGCTCGAGGAGTTGCGCGTTGTCGTAGAGCATTTTCTCGAAATGCGGCACGAGCCAGCGCTCGTCGGTCGAATAGCGCGCGAAACCGCCACCGAGATAATCGTAGATGCCGCCTTGCGACATGCGTGTCAGCGTGAGATTGACGAGATGGCGGTAGGACGGCTCGCCGCGCCGCGTGCCGGCGCGCCACAACAATTCGAAAATCGGCGTATTGGGAAATTTCGGTGCGCCGCTGAGCCCGCCATTCGTGGGATCGACATAATCGGCGATCTGTGCGGCCAGCGAATCGATAAAGGCGAGACTCAAAAGTTCGCCGCCGGCCGATTCGGCTTGAGATAGAGCGTCGCGTATGATCTTGGCGTTGGAGGTAATTCTACCGGGGTCGGCCTCGAAAGCCTTCGCTACGCTACGCAGCACCGTGACGAAGCCGGGCCGTCCATATTGTTCCGCCTTCGGAAAATAAGTGCCGCCCCAAAAGGCTTCGCCAGTCGGCGTCAGAAACATCGTCATCGGCCAGCCGCCGCGCTCGCCGAAGGCATGCAGCGCCGACATGTAGAGATGATCGATGTCGGGACGCTCCTCGCGATCGACCTTGATGTTCACGAAAAGTTCGTTCATGACCGCCGCGGTTTCGGGGTCCTCGAAGCTTTCGTGTGCCATGACATGGCACCAATGACAGGCGGCGTAGCCGACCGAGAGAAGAATCGGTTTGTTGGCCGCCTGCGCTTCTTGCAGCGCCGCCTCGCCCCACATGCGCCAATGGACGGGGTTATGCGCATGTTGCAACAGGTAGGGACTGGCGGCGCGGCTCAGTTCGTTGAAGGACATGACGCGGCTTTCGGACTATAGATGGCACCGCGCCGATCCGGCGCGCGATACGATTTATGCGCTCGCCTCCGGGCAGGTCCGCGCGGCGATCGCCGTGCTGCGCGTTTCCGGCGCGAATGCGCGCAACATAGTCGTCGCGCTTGCCGGTAAACAGCCCGTGCCGCGCCGCGCCAGTCTCGTGACATTTGCCGATCCGAGATCCGGCACGCCGATCGATCGCGGGCTGATACTTTTCTTTCCCGGACCTGCAAGCTTTACCGGCGAAGATTGCGCCGAATTTCATTTGCACGGCGGCCCAGCCGTCGTCGCGGCGATGATCGCGGCGCTGGCGCGCTTCAAGAATACACGGCCCGCCGATGCCGGCGAATTTACTCGCCGCGCGTTCGAGAACGGCAAGTTGGATTTGACGGAGGTCGAAGGCCTCGCCGATCTGATCGACGCGGAGACCGAAGCACAGCGGCGCCAGGCGCTGTGCCAGGCGGAAGGCGGGCTCCGTCGCAAAGCGGAAGCTTGGCGCGCGGCGTTGCTCGAAGCCGCGGCGTTGCTCGAAGCGGAAATTGACTTCGCCGACGAGGCGGACGTCACACCGCTGGCGCGTCGGAAACTTGCCGGGATTCTTGCGCCGGTCCGCGCCGATCTCGAGGCAGCGCTGGCCGTGGCCAGGGCGGGCGAACTGCTGCGCGACGGCCTCAGCGTCGTCATCGCGGGTCCGCCGAACGCCGGAAAATCGACTCTGCTCAATGCGCTTGCCCACCGCGAGGCAGCCATCGTCTCGGCATTACCGGGCACGACGCGCGACGCCATCGAAGTGCGTCTCGACATTGCCGGCATTCCGGTGACGCTGATCGACACGGCGGGTCTGCACGCTTCGCAGGAGCCCATCGAGCGGATCGGTATCGAGCGCGCCCGGGCCAAAGCGGAGAGCGCCGATCTCGTGCTTTGGCTCAGTGAGGCGAAGGCGCCGGTCACGCCGGAATTTCCGCCTGCCACCAAGGTCTGGCCGATTCTGACCAAGATCGATCTTCATCGGCGGTTTTCGGCGCGCGAGGGCGCGATTGCACTTAGCGCCGCGACCGGCGAGAATCTCGACGTACTTCTCGAACGGCTCCTGAACTTCGCGCGGACCGCGGTCGGCGCCGGCGAGCCGGCGCTCATCATGCGCGAACGTCATCGCAAAGCGTTTGCATCCGCGACGGCGGCGCTGCGCCGCGCGGAAACGGGCATCGATGGTCCCGTCGAACTGTTGGCGGAAGAGCTGCGCGCCGCAATCCGGGCGCTTGAGATTCTAATTGGGAAAGTCGACGTCGAGAATGTGCTCGGCGAAATCTTCGCTCGGTTCTGCATCGGCAAATGATATGTTTCACGTGAAACAGGATTCCCGCCCTTGAACGCTTTCGATGTCATCGTAATAGGCGGCGGCCACGCTGGTTGCGAAGCGGCCGCCGCGGCGGCGCGCATGGGCGCGCATACCGCCCTCGTCACCCATTCTTTCGCTTTGGTCGGTACGCTCTCCTGCAATCCGGCGGTGGGCGGCCTCGGCAAGGGCCATCTGGTCCGCGAGATCGATGCGCTCGATGGGTTGATGGGCCGCGTCGCCGATGCTGCCGGTATCCAGTTCCGGGTTTTGAATCGCGCCAAAGGGCCGGCGGTGCGCGGCCCGCGCGCCCAGATGGATCGGGCGGTCTATCGGGCAGAAATGCAAAAGGCGATCGCCGCCGTTACCAATCTTGCGGTCGTCGAGGCGGAAGCGGCGGAGATCCGTGTCTCGGAGGGTAGGGTCCAAGGTCTCGTCCTTGCCGATGGCCGCGCGTTCGCCTGCGGGGCGCTGGTGCTCACCACCGGCACCTTCCTGCGCGGCGTGATTCATATCGGGGCGGAGCGCATCCCCGCGGGCCGGGTCGGCGAGAGCCCGGCGCAGCGCCTTTCCGAAAGCCTGCTTTCGCAAGGGTTCACGCTCGGCCGGCTGAAGACCGGGACCCCGCCGCGCCTCGACGGCCGCAGCATCGATTGGACGAGCCTCGAACGCCAGGAAGGCGACGCGGAACCGGAGCCTTTCTCCTTCCTGACCAAGGCCGTTACGACGCAGCAGGTCGACTGTTTTCTCACGAAGACGACGCCCGAGGGGCACGCAATCATTCGCGAGAACCTTGGCCTCTCGCCGGTCTATTCGGGCGCGATCCGTGGACGCGGGCCGCGCTATTGCCCCTCGATCGAGGACAAAGTGATGCGATTCGCCGACCGCGAATCGCATCAGATCTTCCTGGAGCCGGAAGGACGAGACACCCCGACGATCTATCCAAACGGGATCTCGACCGCCCTGCCCGCGCCGATCCAGGAGCGTTTCCTGCGTACCATTCCCGGTCTCGCGAACGTCGCGATGCTGCAGCCAGGCTATGCCATCGAATACGATTTCATCGACCCGCGCGAGCTGACGCCGGCGCTCGAAACGAAGCGGATCGCCGGCCTCTATCTCGCCGGCCAAATCAACGGCACGACGGGCTACGAGGAGGCCGGCGCGCAAGGGCTTGTTGCCGGGATCAATGCCGCGGCGGCGGTCGCCTGCGGCGCGCCCGTCTCGATCGATCGTTCCGAAGCCTATCTCGGCGTGCTGGTCGACGATCTCGTCACGCGCGGCGTCACAGAACCTTATCGCATGTTTACCTCGCGCGCCGAATATCGGCTCACTTTGCGCGCCGACAACGCCGACCAGCGTCTGACCGAGAAAGGCATCGCCACGGGTGTCGTCGGCGGCGAACGCGCCCGCGCCTTTCACACCAAGGCCAAGATCCTGAATCAGGCGCGCGCGTGGCTCGAAGCGTTGCACCTTAGCCCGAACGAGGCGGCGTCCTACGGCATTCGCGTCAATCACGATGGAGTGCGCCGCACGGCCTTCGATCTGCTCGGGTTTCCGGAGGTCGATTTCGCCAGCCTCAAACGGGTCTGGCCGGAGCTGGCATCGATCCCCGCGGCGATTGCCGCGCAGATCGAGATCGACGCCAAATATGCCGTCTATCTCGATCGCCAGGCGGCCGACATCGCCGGCTTCCGCCGCGACGAAGCTCTGCCGATTCCCGCGAGCCTCGATTATGTCGGGATGCCCGGGCTTTCGGCCGAAATCCGCCAGAAGCTCGCGCTCATCCGGCCGCGAACGATGGGGCAAGCCGGCCGGATCGAAGGCGTCACGCCGGCGGCTTTGACGTTGCTCGCGGCGCGTATCCGGCAGGCCGGGTGAAAGAAACCTCGGACCGTGCCGCCGCTTTGGCGCTTTTCCCGCTGCCGCCGGAATCCGAACGGCGTCTGGCGATCTATGCCGAGCTGCTCGTCAAATGGCAGAAGACGATCAACCTCGTCGCGGCCTCGACGCTGCCGCATCTCTGGATGCGTCATTTCGCCGACTCGCTGCAAGTTCAAGCCGCCGCGCCCGCCGCGCGGCTTTGGGCGGACCTTGGGTCGGGTGCCGGCTTTCCGGGGCTCGTGACGGCGATCCGCCTTGCCGACGATCCACGCACAAAAGTCCACCTGATCGAATCGGACCAACGCAAATGTGCTTTCCTACGAGAAGTTTCACGTGAAACAGAAGCGCCAACTGTCATTCATTCTGGACGAATCGAGGAGGCCCTCATCGATGCCCCGATCGAGGCGGTGAGCGCACGGGCGCTTGCGCCTTTCCCCAAGCTCCTGCACTATGCCGAGAAGTTTCTTGCGCAGGGCGCAATCGGAGTCTTTCTTCAGGGGCAAGATATAGCGTCTGAATTGACTAAGGATGCCATATCAAGTAGATACGACATCGCGCTCCGCGAAAGCGTGACCTCAGCTTCCGGTCGGCTGGCGATCGTCAGCCGGCTAAATAGACGTGATATTGCGGTGCAACATTCGCGCAAATAAGGACTCCTGAAATAATTCCTTAGCTCGTTCCGCCGAACTGTCGGCCCGGATTAGAGGCATGGCCTATTCGTCCGATTTGCGCGTCATCGTACTCGCCAACCAAAAAGGCGGCGTCGGCAAGACAACCACGGCCATCAATCTCGGTACGGCGCTCGCGGCGATCGGCGAGCGGGTGCTGATCGTCGATCTCGATCCGCAAGGCAACGCTTCGACCGGCCTCGGCATCGACCGCCGCAACCGCGGCATCTCCACCTATGAAGTGATGACCGGCGAGGAACCGCTCAAAGCGGCGGTGAAGGAAACCGCCGTGCCGCGCCTTTGGATCGCGCCTTCGACTCTCGATCTGCTCGGCGTGGAGCTTGAAATCGCCCCCCACAAAGATCGCGCGCAGCGCCTGCGCAACGCCATCCAACGCTTGGCGGAGCAGCAAGCAACCCTGCCGGACCGCTTCACCTACATCCTTCTCGACTGCCCGCCTTCACTCAACCTTCTCACCATCAACGCGCTGGTCGCCAGCGACAGCGTGCTCGTGCCGCTGCAGTGTGAGTTCTTCGCGCTCGAAGGCCTGTCGCAATTGCTCTCGACCGTCGAGCAGGTGAAAAAAAGCCTCAACGCCGATCTTTCGATCCACGGCGTCGTGCTGACGATGTACGATCCGCGCAACAATCTCGCGACGCAAGTCGCCGCCGACGTGCGCGGCTTCATGGGCGACAAGGTCTACGATACGATCATTCCGCGCAACGTGCGCGTCTCGGAAGCGCCATCGCACGGCAAGCCGGTACTGCTTTACGATCTCAAGTGCAGCGGCAGTCAAGCCTATCTGCGCCTCGCCTCGGAAATCATCCAGCGCGAGCGGCAGTTGCGCGCGGCGTAGCATGCCGGAAAGGGGCAAATCATGAAGGCGGCGAACACGGCAGACGAAACGCGGCCGCGGCTCGGGCGAGGGCTGGCGGCGTTGATCGGCGACAGCGGCGAGGAAAGCGCCGCTGTGATGCGGGCGCGCGGCCAGAAGAAGATCCCGACCGCTTTCCTGCGTCCCAATCCGCGCAATCCGCGCAAGAGTTTCAGCGACACGGAACTCGAAGATCTGGCCGGCTCAATTCGCGAGAAGGGAATCATCCAGCCGATCCTCGCCCGCACGCTTCCCGGCCTCGCGGACGCCTACGAGATCATTGCCGGCGAGCGGCGCTGGCGCGCCGCGCAGAAAGTTGGCCTGCACGAGGTGCCGATCATCCTCGTCGAAGCGGACGAGCGGCAGGCGATTGAGCTCGCCATCGTCGAAAACGTGCAGCGCACCGACTTGAACGCGCTCGAGGAAGCCGTGGGCTACGAGCAACTCGAAAAAGAATTCGGCTATTCGCAGAGCGAGCTTGCCAACGTGATCGGCAAGAGCCGCAGCCACGTCGCCAATACGCTGCGTCTGTTGAACTTGCCGGAAAAAACCAAACGGCTGCTCGCCGACGGGACGATTTCGGCCGGGCATGCGCGCGCCCTTCTTACGATCGCCGATGCCGATGCAATCGCCGAGCAGATCGTGACACAAGGTCTTTCGGTGCGCGACGTAGAGCGACTCGCGCAGAAATCGGCGCCGCGCGCCGCGCGCAAAGGCGGCGAGGACGAGCGCAAGGACAGCGATACGCGCGCTCTCGAAAGGACCCTAAGCGATGCGTTGGGCCTCAACGTCGCGATCGCACATCGTGGTGCGGCGGGCGAGGTGAGGATCCGCTACCAGAACCTCGATCAGCTCGACGGCCTCTGCCGCAAGCTGAAAGGGTAAAGCGCGATACGAGCGCTCCATTTCACGCGGAAAGGGTAGCCTTCTTCGCGGCGAGCGCGACCGCCCATAAAGCGCGCAACGCGATCATCGGCGCGAGCCCCGGCTCACGCCGCGCTTTGGCGACCGCCTGACCCAAGCTTGCGATGGTTCGGGCGAGTTTCTCCGATGTCCAGGCGCGAACGTGCCGATCGAAGCTCGCGCCGCGGCGGAACGCGCCGTATCCGCCGGATTCGGGGCGGCCCGATTCGGCATCGAGCCGGGCGCGATGCAGCGCCGTGGCGTGACGCAACGCCGTGCCGAGCAGCAGGTTGTAATCTCCGCCTTCCGAGAACACGCGTTTCGCCGATTCCTCGAGTGCCGCGAAATCTCCTTCGAACGCGCCGTTGACCGCTGCGTCGACGGCGAGGCTCGACGCCGCGGCGATGATTGTGTCGACGTGCTCGACCGTTACCCGTCCGGCGCCATGCGCGTAGAGAACAAGCTTGGCAAGCTCCGAGCGCGTCGTGAGCCGGTCTTCGCCGAGCAGCGAGACGAGCAGCGCCTTCGCGTCGGCATCGATTTCGAGATTTGCGGCGCCGAGTTCCGCGTCAACGAGATCATCGAGCTCTTTGGCGGAATCCTGATTGCATTCGATCACTGCAGCGTGCGGGCTCGCCTCGCAAAGTCGGCGCAGCGGTGCGTCGCGTTTCAAGGCGCCCGCTTCGATCACGATCGTACATTCGCCTGGCGAGACGCCGAGCACTGGTTCGAGCGCGGCCACGAAGCTCTTGGCCTGCGCTTCGATGGAGATCGCCCGGCGGCCGCCGAACAGCGGCACGGTGTTGGCCTCGTCGGCAAGCCGCAACGGATCGGCGGCAAGATCGTCGCCGTTGAGCCGCAGAAATTGAAAAGGATCCTTGGGATCGTCGACGCTCAGCGCGATGATTTTTTGGACGCGTTCCGAAACCAGGCCGGCATTGGCGCCAAACAGCAGATAGACGACGATCTTCGCCGGCGGACGTTTTAGGAATCGATCCGCTTCGCTGGCTTTGACCGCGACCATCAGGTACGCGTCGCGAGCTCGGCGGCGACTTGGGTGCGAATTTGATCGGCCAGCATCCGCGCGTCGCGGATTTCCGCATCACGCGCCGCGCGCACGTCGGCGAAGCGCGCCAACGAACGGTCATAGCTCGCTGCGATGAACGCTCTGCCCTTGAAAATCGGTTCCACTCCGGCGACGGGAACGAGCTGGAACTCGGCGGTCGTTATCACGGCCGAGCCGGTGGGAATGCCCGTCACGGTATCGATCAGGGCCGACTGTACATGCTCCGCGAGCGTGACCACCAAATGATACTTTGCCGGCGGCTGCGCGCCAGTGCCGTTCAGCGCGAGAAGCAAATCGTCGCCGAGATAGTGGCCGAGACGTCCGTCGATCGGATCGATGGCGACCGCCTGCAGCTTGGCGGCGAGATGATCGCCTTGCCCGCTCCAGGAGCCGTAGAGCGGCTCGACGCTGAGGCAGCCGCCGAGCGTAGGGATCGGCAGCAAAATGGCGAGCCACGCCAGCCAGCGGATGCCTAAGGGCCTAAGCCACGACATTGACGATCCTCTGCGGAACAATGACGACCTTCTTTACCGGCTTGCCGTCGAGCGCCCGCCGCACGCCATCGAGCGCGAGAGCGGCTCTTTCGATGGCGGCCGTATCGGCGTTGCGTTCGATCACAAGATCTGCCCGCTTCCTGCCGTTCACCTGCACCGGCAGGTTGACCGTATCTTCGGCGATTAGGCTCTTTTCCGCAACCGGCCAAGGCGCCTCGGCAACAAGCCCGGCATGGCCGAACTGCGCCCAGCTTTCCTCCGCCAGATGCGGCATCATTGGCGCAAAAAGCCGTACGAATATGTCGGCCGCCTCACGGAAGGCGAAACGCAGGTCGGGAGAGATCGAAGGCGCTTCGATCGCCCCGATTGCCGCCGATAATTTATTGGCAAGATCATAGATTTGCGCAATCGCACGATTGAACCGCAGGCGGCGCAGATCGTCCTCAACGCGAACGAGAGCGGCATGCGCCGCCTTGCGGATTTCGCGGGCCGGAGCGGAAAATCGGGGGGGAGACGGCGCGCCTTCCGGCGCCGCGACCAAAGCCAATTCGCCGACGAGCCGCCACACCCGCTGTACGAATTTTGCCGCTCCTTGCACGCCTTCCTCGGTCCAGATCACATCCCGTTCCGGCGGCGAATCGGAAAGCATGAACCAGCGCGCCGTGTCGGCGCCATAGGAGGCAATGATTTCGTCGGGATCGACCGTATTGCGCTTCGATTTCGACATCTTCTCGATGGGGCCGATCTCGACCGGCCGATGCCCCTCACGGATGAAGGCACAGCGGCCTTCGGGCCCGCTTTCGATCGAGATTTCGGCGGGCGAAACGTAGCCGCCGTCTGCGGTGCGATATGTCTCGTGGACGACCATGCCTTGCGTGAACAGCCCGGCGAACGGCTCTTTCAATGAATCTGCGTGGCCGGTCTGCTGCATGGCGCGCGTGAAGAAGCGCGAATAGAGCAGGTGAAGGATCGCATGCTCGATGCCGCCGATATATTGATCGACCGGCAGCCAATGTGTGACCGCCCGTTCCGTAGTCGGCGCCGCGGCGTTCCACGGATCGGTGAAGCGCAAAAAATACCAGGACGAATCGACGAACGTGTCCATCGTGTCGGTTTCGCGCGTCGCCGGGCCGCCGCAGGTCGGACACGTTACTTGTTTCCAAGTCGGATGCCGGGCGAGCGGATTACCAGGTTGGTCGAAAGAGACGTCGTGCGGCAATTCGACCGGCAGGTCCGTCTCAGGCACAGGCACCACGCCGCATTTTTTGCAATGAATGATCGGGATCGGGCAGCCCCAATAGCGCTGCCGCGAAATGCCCCAATCGCGCAGCCGAAAGTGAATCTGCCGCTTGGCTTGCGGGCGCCCGTCGAGGCGCGCCGCTTCGAGTCGCCGGACGACCTCCTTCTTTGCCGCCTCGACAGAAAGCCCGTCGAGAAAGCGCGCGTTGATGAGCGTGCCGTCGCCTTCGTAGGCTTCGTCGGCGATCTTGAATGTGGTCGGATCGATGCCGGGCGGGCAGATCACCGGCGTGTTGCCGAGCCCATAGGCATTGGCGAATTCAAGGTCGCGCTGGTCGTGTGCCGGGCAGCCGAAGATCGCGCCGGTGCCGTATTCCATCAGTACGAAATTGGCGACGTAGACCGGCAGAAGCCAGTCGGAGTCGAACGGGTGGCGGGCGCGCAGCCCGGTGTCATAACCGCGTTTCTTGGCGGTCTCGATGGCTGCTTCCGACGTGCCGCGCAGATTGCATTCGGCGATGAAGGCGGCGAGGGAAGGATCGCGCTCGGCGGCGCGCTCGGCGAGCGGATGGTCGGGGGCGAGCGCCAGAAATTTGGCGCCGAACAGCGTGTCGGGGCGCGTCGTATAGATTTCGATCTCGCGCGCATCGAGCTTTCCCGGCGCGAGCGCGAAGCGGATGCTCAGGCCTTCCGACTTGCCGATCCAGTTGCGCTGCATCAGCCGGACTTTTTCCGGCCAGCGGTCGAGTCGATCGAGCGAATCGAGCAGGTCTTCCGCGAAGGCGGAGATTTTCAAGAACCATTGGGTGAGTTCGCGCTGCTCGACGGGCGCCCCGGAGCGCCAGCCGCGCCCGTCGATCACCTGCTCGTTGGCGAGCACGGTCTCGTCGACCGGGTCCCAATTCACCTTCGATTTCTTGCGATCGACGAGGCCGGCAGCAAGGAAATCGAGGAACATCTTCTGCTGATGTTTGTAATAGGCGGGATCGCAGGTGGCGATCTCGCGCGACCAGTCGATCGACAGGCCCATCGATTTGAGCTGTGCCCGCATGGCGGCGATATTGGCGTAGGTCCACGCGGCGGGATCGGTCTTGTTCTGGACCGCGGCGTTCTCGGCCGGTAGGCCGAACGCATCCCAGCCCATCGGATGTAGGACGTTGTAGCCCTGCGCGCGCATGAACCGGGCGACGACGTCGCCCATCGCGTAATTGCGTACATGCCCCATATGAATCCGGCCGGACGGATAGGGGAACATTTCGAGGACGTAGTATTTTGGACGCGGATCTTCGTTACGGGCCAGGAATACGCCCGACTCGTCCCATTTCTTCTGCCATTTCGCTTCCGCTTCGCGGGTGTTGTAGCGCGGCGCGTCCATGTTAAGGAGACTTCGGCCGGAGA
>JASHSB010000044.1 GCA_030036945.1 Methylovirgula sp.
GTTAGGGTGAGGGGCTGGGGCACTGGCCGCACCGTCAACTCACTCAGCCCCTCACCCTCGCCATAGGCTCGCGCATTTGCGCGCTCTATGGCTCGACCTCTCCCCGCAAGCGGGGAGAAGTGTATTCAGCAAAACTCCTCGCGCCGATACCCTTGCGCGTAAAGCAGCGCCGTGAGATCGGCGTGATCGATCCGCGCCGCGGCGGCCGCAGCAACGGCGGGCCGCGCATGAAAGGCGACGCCGAGCCCCGCTTCGGCAAGCATCGCGACATCGTTGGCGCCGTCGCCGACGGCGAGTGTTTCGGCTTGCGTCAAGCCAAGTTCCGCGCGCAGCCGCACCAGCGCGTCGCGCTTGGCAGACTTGCCGCGCACAGGCTCGGCGATTTTTCCCGTCAATTTGTCGTTCTCGACGATCAGCGCGTTGGCTTCGCAGGCATCGAAGCCGAGCCGCGGGGCAAGCGGTCGCGCAAATTGCGCAAATCCGCCGGTGACGAGCGCCGTGAACGCGCCATGCGCGCGCATCGTCGCAACGAGCGCCATAGCGCCGGGCATAATCGTGATCCGCGTGGCGATGAGCTTGTCGATGACGGCGGCATCGAGCCCGGCGAGCAACGCGACGCGCTCGCGCAAAGCGGCCTCGAATGCGATTTCGCCGCGCATGGCGCGCGCCGTGATCTTCGCGACATGCTTCCTCAGCCCGACGAAATCAGCAAGCTCGTTAATACATTCCTGTACGATGATGGTCGAATCCATGTCGGCGACGAGCAGCTTCTTTCGCCGCCCGGCGGTGAGCTGCACGACGACGTCGATTGGCGCGCCGGCAAGGGCCGCTCTGAGCCGCGCGGAAGTCCGCGCCGCATCGTCACCGAGCGGCGGTGTAAAAAGAAGATCCGCGGCGATCCCCGCCGCGAGCCATTGCGTTTGCGCATCGGGCAGAAGTTGCGCGACACTCGCAACCAACCCCGGCGTGAGCGCCGGGCGGGCGGGATTGGCGACGAGCGTAGCGATATGGGTCATGAGCGGCCGGGCGGCAGGAGACCATCCGCCATCCTCATCGCAGGACCGACGGCGAGCGGCAAGTCGGGGCTCGCGTTGCGTCTCGCAGAGCGCTTCGGCGGCGCGATCGTCAACGCCGATTCGATGCAGGTCTATCGCGATCTGGCGATCCTGACGGCGCGGCCCACGCGTCAAGACGAAGCATGCGCGCCGCATCAGCTTTTCGGGCATGTGGACGGGGCGGTGAATTATTCGGTCGGGCGCTATCTCGAAGACGCCGCGGCGGCGCTCGAAGAACTCAACGGCGAAGGCCGCCTGCCGATCTTCGTCGGCGGTACGGGCCTTTATTTCAAGGCGCTGACGCAAGGCATCTCGGACGTTCCGCATGTTTCCAAAGAACTGCGCGCTGCGTTCCGCGCACGTGCCGCGCATAGAAGCGCCGCCGAGCTTCATGTCGAGCTTGCCGCCTGCGATCCCGCTATGGCGGAAAAGCTCCGCCCCAGCGATCCGCAACGTATCCTGCGGGCACTTGAAGTTTATGCGGCAACCGGGCGGAGTCTCGCCTCCTTCCAAGGCGTCAAACGCGCCTCGCTTGTCGATCCGGCCTCATGCGTGGCGATCTTCGTCACCCCCGAGCGCGCCGCGCTCAAAGCGGCGATTGATGAGCGCTTCAATAGGATGCTCCAGGCCGGCGCATTGGACGAAGTTGCGAAACTTCGCGCGCGCGGCCTCGATCCCGCCCTGCCGGTCATGCGGGCGCTCGGCGTGCCGTATCTTTTGCGGCGTTTGAAAGGCGAGATCGATCTCGACGAGGCAGCGCGCCTCGCCAAGCGCGACACGCATGCCTATGCCAAGCGCCAGTTCACCTTCGCGCGGCATCAATTGCCGGAGTTCCGTTGGGCGGCGCCGGAAGAGGCGGAGACCATAGCGATAGAGGCGATGACTCAGCGACACTGAACTCTCTCCCAGCGGGAGAGCGTGCCGAAAACGTCGAAGAAGAGGGCTTTGGGCTGTCGCAGGGTGCGCATGCCGCTTAGATAGGCCGCCGCGTTCCAGCGCCAACGCATTCAGCTTTTGGGAACGATACCCGGTGAGGCCGGTTGACGGTTTTGCTCGCCTCGGTTAGGAAGAAAATCCTGGTTCAGGAGAACGCAGTGAACGGACGGCTTATCGTAACCGCGGCGCTGGAGAAGGGACGGAGATAGGCTCCGGGTTCCCGCTTCTGGCGCTCACCCAGGCCCTTCAGGGGCCTTTTTTATTGCCGGAACTGCCAAAAACCCGCATGAAAGGCGGCGGAGGACGAAATGGCCCGAGAAATGACCGGCGCGGAAATGGTCATCGCCGCCCTGAAGGATCAGGGCGTCGATGTCATTTTCGGCTACCCGGGCGGCGCCGTCCTGCCGATCTATGACGTGCTCTACGACCATCAGCACGCCATCCATCACGTTCTCGTCCGCCACGAGCAGGGCGCCGCGCATGCCGCCGAGGGCTATGCCCGCTCCAGCGGCCGACCGGGCGTCATGCTCGTTACTTCCGGCCCCGGCGCCACCAATTCGGTGACCGGCCTCACCGACGCTTTGATGGACTCGGTTCCGGTGGTCTGCATCACCGGCCAAGTGCCGACCCATTTGATCGGCTCCGATGCCTTTCAGGAATGCGACACGGTCGGCATCACCCGGCACTGCACCAAGCACAATTACCTCGTCCGCTCGGTGGACGATTTGCCGCGCATTCTTCACGAGGCCTTCTATGTCGCCCGGCACGGGCGCCCCGGTCCCGTAGTCATCGACATTCCGAAGGACGTGCAGTTCGCGCGCGGCAGCTATTTTGGGCCGAAGAACGCCGAGCACAAAACCTATCGGCCGCAACTCGTCGGCGACCCGGAGAAGATCGAGCAGGCGGTGAGCATGATGGCGGCCGCCAAGCGGCCGATCTTCTACACCGGCGGTGGCGTCATCAACGCCGGCCCGCAGGCTTCGCGGCTGCTGCGCGAACTTGTCGCGGCGACTGGCTTTCCGATCACCTCGACGCTGATGGGGCTCGGCGCCTATCCGGCGTCCGGCGAGAACTGGCTCGGCATGCTCGGTATGCACGGCACGTTCGAGGCCAACAATGCGATGCACGACTGCGATCTGATGATCGCACTGGGGGCGCGGTTCGACGACCGCATTACCGGCCGGCTCGACCAATTCTCTCCCGGCTCGGAAAAGATCCACGTCGACATCGATCCCTCCTCGATCAACAAGAACGTGAAGATCGATCTCGGCATCGTCGGCGATTGCACGCATGTGATCGGCGCGCTGCTCGAGCGCTGGCGGGCGCGCGGCTGCGAGGCGGATGCGGGAGCTCTCAAGAAATGGTGGGCGCAAATCGGCAAATGGCGGGCGCGCAAGTCGCTTTCGTATAGGCGCTCCGACAAAGTGATCAAGCCGCAACGGGCGGTCGAGCGGCTTTATGCGGCAACCAAGGGGCGGGACTGCTACATCACGACCGAAGTCGGCCAGCATCAGATGTGGGCCGCGCAGCACTATCATTTCGAAGCGCCGAACCGCTGGATAACCAGCGGCGGATTGGGCACGATGGGCTTCGGCCTGCCGGCCGCGATCGGCGTACAGATGGCGCATCCCAATGCGCTCGTCGTCGATATCGCCGGCGAAGGCTCGATCCTGATGAACATCCAGGAGCTTTCGACGGCCGCGCAATATCGCCTGCCGGTCAAGGTCTTCATCCTCAACAACGAATATCTCGGCATGGTGCGCCAATGGCAGGAGCTGCTGCACGGCGGGCGCTATTCGCAAAGCTATTCGGCGGCGCTTCCGGATTTCGTCAAATTGGCGAAGGCCTTCGGGGCGCACGGCATCAGCTGTTCGGACCCCGCCGACCTTGACGCGGCGATCGCCGAGATGATCGAGACGCCGGGCACGGTGCTGTTCGATTGCCGCATCGACAAGACCGAAAATTGCCTGCCGATGATCCCCTCGGGCAAGGCGCATAACGAAATGATCCTGCCGGACGACGCCGATTTGGAAGCGGAAATCGATGCGCTCGGCAAGGCACTCGTGTAAGAGCCTCCCGATGCACGGAAATTCGCCATGAACGCTCCCGCCGCGCCGCTCTCGCCGTATTCTTCGGCGATCGGCAAATCCAACGTCGAAACGCATACCCTTTCCGTGCTCGTCGACAACGAACCGGGCGTGTTGGCGCGCGTCGTCGGCCTCTTCTCGGGGCGCGGCTATAACATCGAAAGCCTGACGGTGGCCGAAGTCGCGCATACCGAACAGCTTTCGCGCATTACCATCGTCACTTCCGGGCCGCCCGAGGCGATCGAGCAGATTGGTCATCAGCTGGAACGGCTGGTGCCGATCCACGCGGTTACCGATCTCACGTTGCGCGGCAACGCGGTCGAGCGCGAGCTGGCGATGATCAAAGTCGCCGGAACCGGGGCCAGCCGCGACGAGGCGTTGCGGCTCGCCGAAGCCTTCCGGGCGCGGGTGATCGACACCACGATCGAGAGTTTCGTTTTCGAGCTGACCGGTGCCGCCTCGAAGATCGACCAGTTCGTCGAGCTGATGCGGCCGATCGGGCTCGTCGAAGTCTCCCGCACCGGCATCGCCGCCATGTCGCGTGGCAAGGATCCGATTTGAGGGACGGCTACACCGTCCAAACCCAAGGAAGCTCAACATCATGCGCGTCTATTACGATCGGGATGCCGACCTCAATCTCGTCAAGGGCAAGAAAATCGCCATTATCGGCTATGGCAGCCAAGGGCACGCCCATGCGCTCAACTTGCGCGACTCGGGCGTGAAAGACATCACCATCGGGCTACGCGAAGGTTCGGCGTCGGCGAAGAAGGCCGCCGCCGAGAAGCTCCCCGTCAAGTCCGTGGCCGACGCGGCCAAATCCGCCGACGTCGTCATGGTGCTCACGCCCGACGAATTGCAGGGCGAACTTTATCGCACGCAGCTTGCCGGCAATCTAAAACAGGGCGCGGCGCTCATGTTCGCGCACGGGCTCAACATTCATTTCAATCTCATCGAGCCGCGCGCAGACCTCGACGTGCTGATGGTGGCGCCGAAAGGCCCCGGCCATACCGTACGCTCGGAATATAAGCGCGGCGGCGGCGTGCCCTGCCTGCTGGCCGTGGCGCGGGACGCGAGCGGCAACGCACACGACCTCGGGCTTTCCTACGGCTCGGCGATCGGCGGCGGACGCGCCGGAATCATCGAGACGAGCTTCCGCGAGGAGACCGAAACCGATCTGTTCGGCGAACAGGCCGTGCTGTGCGGCGGATTGGTCGAACTGATCCGCAACGGGTTCGAGGTGCTGGTCGAAGCCGGCTATGCGCCCGAAATGGCCTATTTCGAGTGTCTGCACGAAGTGAAGCTGATTGTCGATCTCATCTACGAGGGCGGCATCGCCAACATGAACTATTCGGTGTCGAACACAGCCGAATACGGCGAATACGCCTGCGGGCCGCGCGTCGTCACGCCGGAAACGAAAGCTGCAATGAAACAGCTGTTGGCGGACATCCAATCCGGCCGGTTCACCCGCGAATGGATGCTGGAGAACAAGGTCAACCAAACCTCGTTCAAGGCGATGCGCGCCAGATCCGAGGCGCATCCGATCGAGCAGGTGGGCGCGAAGTTGCGCGCCATGATGCCCTGGATCGGCGCCAACAAGCTAGTCGACAAGAACAGGAACTGAACGGGCGGGGCTCGCGCCCTACCCCGCATAATTGCCGCTCCCGCCTTCTTGCAAATAAGCATGTATATACACATTTATCGTGCGGTACGCTTTTTTGCAGGAGAAGGTCATGAAGATCGAGGGATCCGTCGCGCTTATCACCGGCGCCAACCGCGGACTGGGCAAAGCTTTCGTCGAACGGCTTTTGGCTTTGGGAGCCCGCAAGGTCTACGCGGCCGCGCGCAACCCGGCAAGCATTCGCACTTCGGGCGTTACGCCGGTGAAGCTCGATATCACCAATCCAGCCGACGTCGCCGCCGCGGCGAAAAGCTGCGCGGATGTGACGCTATTGTTCAACAACGCCGGGATCGCGCCGGCCAGCACCCTCGCCGAGGACGGTTCGCTTGAGACCGCGCGCGCCGTCATGGAAACGAATTATTTCGGGACGTTGCGGATGTGCAATGCGTTCGGCCCGATTCTCGGCCGCAACGGCGGTGGGACGATCGTTAACATGCTTTCCGCATTGAGTTGGCTCACGATGCCGCCTTTGGCGGTTTATTCCGTCTCGAAATCGGCGGAATGGGCACTGACCAACGCCGTTCGTCATGAGTTGAAGGGCCAAAAGACTTTGGTCGTGGGCGTGCATGCCGGGTTCATCGATACCGACATGGTCGCCGATTTCAAGGCGCCCAAAACGTCTCCGCAGGAAATCGTGGCGCGCATTATCGAGGCGATCGAAGCGGGCCGCGAGGAAGTGCTTGCCGACGATACCGCCCGGCATGTGAAGGCGGGGCTCGGCGCGACGCCGCCGGCTTATCTCGGCGCCGCCTAAAAGAAGCCATACCGCCGGCGGCCGCTCCCGGCGTCGAAACGCGCGAGGGTGGGCGCCCGGCGGGCACGGGTGGTATGCTGCGCGGGAATTCACGCCCAGGTGGTCAGAAGAACCTTGCGCGACATCCTCACCGTCCTCGCTATTGCGCTCGTGATCGTTTTAACCGCCGCTCTGGCGGTACCTTATCTCGTCAATTGGGACGCGGAGCGAAGCCTGGTCGAGGCGCAGCTTTCAAGGTTCATCGGCCAGCAAGTGAAAATCCGCGGCGGCATCGATCTCAAATTGTTGCCGACGCCCTACCTGCAGCTCGCCGATCTGGAAATAACGGACCCCGCGACGGGGAGCGACATCCGCGCCGACGAGCTGCATCTGGAAATCGCCTTGCCGCCTTTGATGCGCGGCGAGGTCGATTTCGTCGAGGCGCTGTTGGTGCGTCCGCGGCTGCGGCTGCGCATCGAACAGGATGCGATGCCACTGCCGCTGCCGGCGCATGGCGGCGCGGAGCAGATGCAATTCGAGCGCATTTCGGTCGAGGATGGAACTCTCGCCGTCGACGATCCGGCGACCGGACGCAAGTTCACGTTTACCGACATTACGCTCTCCGCCGAGGTGAGCGCATTGACCGGCCCGTTCGCCGCGCAAGGCACGTTCGACGTCGCGGGCGAGCCGACCGCATTCCAGTTCTCGACCGGCGAGCGCCAGGGAGACCGCCTGCATTTCCGCCTGATCGTCGACGAAAGCGCGCGTTATCCCGGCGCCGATCTCGACGCGGACCTTCTTTTCGTCCCGCACGCTTTGCCTTCGATCGAAGGCACCGTCCGTCTTTCCGGTCATCAACGCGACATCGTCGCGTTGCCCTGGCAGCTCACCGGCACGGTGCACGCCGAGCTGCGCAAGGCTTCTGTCGCCAATCTGGATCTGCGCGTAGGCGACGAAGATCGCGCGGCAAGCTTCAGCGGCACGGCGGTATTCGATCTCGGCGGCAAGCCGCACGCCGACCTCACTTTGAAGGCGCAGCAGATCGATCTCGATAAGCTGCTTGCCGTCAAAACCGAGCCGCCGCCCATGCAGCGGCTCGCCAACGCCCTCGAACAGGCGATCAAATCGGAAAGCTTCGCCGGCTTGCCGCTGCGCTTGGCATGGTCGGCGGATTCGGTTCTGCTCGGCGGCGAGGCCTTGACCCACGTCGCGGCAAGCGCGGCGGGTTTGGACAAACAGTCCGTCGCGCTCCATTTCAAAGCCAACGGACCGGGGCTCTCGTATCTCTCCGCCGACGGCACGCTCGATGCCGGAGTCGCCCCGCAGTTCACGGGGCGGATCGACGCAAGTGCCGACGACGCGCGGCGCTTCGAAGATTGGCTCGCGGCAAATCTGCCACAACTGCCGCCGGCAAGGACGCCGCCGCTCGTCAACTCCTTTGCGATCCGCGGAAATGCGACGATCTCGCGGGTCGGGTTCGTCGGCAGCGATCTTTCGCTGCGCGTCAACGGTTCGCAGCTGTCCGGCACGCTCGCCTACACGAAAGCGGTCGGCCCCGATAGGGCGCGACTGTTCGCCGACCTTTCCGCCCCGGCGCTAGAACTCGATTCGCTGCCCGATCTTTCGAGCCTCGCCCGGCAGATCGAAGCGGTGGATTTGGCCTTGCGCCTCGATGCGCGCGCGGTGCGGCTCAGCGCGACGCAGGCGGGCGAGATCGATACCGGACGAATCGCCCTGAAGTTCGATCGTGCCGGATCCGACTCCGAGCTCGAAAATCTGACGGTGAGCGGCATCGACGGCGCCGATCTCACGGCGCGCGGCCACTGGGACGGACACGCCGGCGATGTCGCCGTCAAGCTCGACGCCGAACGGCTCGAGGGGCTCGCGGGTATGTTGCGCCGTTTCGCGCCCGGCTCGACGTTGGATTTTCTCACCGACCGCGCCGCAGTCTTTTCGCCGGCACATCTCGATCTCGGCGCCACCGTCAAAATGAGCGGCGACACATTCGCTTTCCAAGCGCTGAACCTTACTGGCTCCGCGGGGGAGACGGCGATTTCCGGCAAAGCCAATCCTGATCCCAAGGATCCCGCGGCCTTCGACCTTTCGCTGCGTTTCGACGCCAAAGATTCAACCGAGCTTTTGGAGCAGATCGGCGTTCCGACCGTGCCTCTCGAGGACAGCGGCCCAGGCTCGATTGAAATTGCCGCACACGGAAGCCGGCATCTCGAAGTGAGCCTGACCGCTTTGCTTGCCGGAACGAATTTCGCGTTTCGCGGCGGCGTCGATCCGAGTCTTTCCGCGCCGCGCGCCGCCGGCAGCGTGACGCTCGACAGCACCGATCTTGCCAGCCTCATGCGCGTCACCGCGCTCGGGGTCCCGGATCTCACGACGCCGCTTGCGGCGGCGTTGAATGCCGCGGTCGACGCCCGCGGCAATTCCGTTGCGCTTGCAAATCTTACCGGAACGCTGGCCGGCAGCAAAATCGCCGGCAGTCTTGCCTATCGTCCCGACAAAGGCATCGACGGAAAGGTCAGCGCCGACGCGATGTCGTTATCCGATCTTCTCGCGTTGGCGCTCGGTCCGCCGCAGCAAGGAAAGGCGGGGCTTTGGTCAGACGCCAAGTTCGCCGCGCCGGAGATCAATCCGCCGCCCACACATCTCGCCGTCCGCGTCGCGGACCTTGCGCTATGGCCGCAGATCACCGGGCACAATGCGCACTTTGATCTGACGATTGCGGGTACCGCGGCAGGTTTGGAGTTCGGCCTGCATCGTGTGGCGACGCAAATTGGCACGGGAAGCGCGGCCGCCGACTTCACGCTGCGCCGCTCCGGCGCCAACGCCGCGGTCGGGGCACACATCGAACTGCGCCGCTGCGCAATCGCGCTGCCCAGCGTGCGCGGGCTTCTGTCGGCCGACCTCGATCTCGCCGGCACTGGCGACAGCGCCGCCGCTTTGGTCTCCGGACTGGCCGGTTCAGGGACGCTCGGATTCGACAATCTGGTCTTGCCCAATACCGATCCGGGTGCTTTGGGGCGCGTCTTCGAGGCCGTCGAAGAAGACCAGCTGGGCATCGACGAAGCGGAGATCGACCGCGCGCTACTCGGCGAATTCGCCAAGCAGCCGCTTTCCCTGGGCAAAGTCTCCTTTGATGCCGGTCTTGCCGCAGGCGCGCTGCGCTTGTCACAAAAAGATGGCGGCGCAAGGATCGAACCCGGGATTACCGCAAACCTCGAAGCCAGCCTCGACCTGCGCGATCTCAGCATCGATCAGGAAAGCATACTTCACCTCGTCGAGCTGCCGAGAAATTGGAGCGGGCCGCCGCCGCAAATATCGCTCGGCTGGCGGGGAGTCATCGCCGATCCCGCGCCGATGATCGATGCCGCGGCTTTCGTCAATGCGCTGGCGGCGCGCGCCATCGCCCGCGAGAGCGCCCGCATCGAAGCGCAGGAATTCGACGTGCATGAACACGCGTTTTTCATGAACCGGCTCGAATCGGAACGCCGGCGCGAAACGGAGCGACTGAAGATCGCCGAAGATCTGCGGCGCGCCGCCGAGCTCGAAGAACTCGACAAAGCGGAAGCGCAACGCACCGAAGCGAGCGCCGAGGAAGCGAAGCGCAAATCGCAGGAGACGATCCGCAACGCCGTGCAGACACCGATCCAGATCGGACAGCCGGCGCCGCTTCCGTCGCCCCGCCCGGAGACGCCCCCTCCCGGCGCCGGGACGACGGCGTTCCCCGACCCTACCGCGGCGGGACGCTATTGAGCGTTGCGCCGGCGCGGGCGCGATGCGCGGCGAGAACGTAAACGCGGATTGCCGAACAGAGATTGGCGGGCCCGCGCGAGGCGTCGATCTCGGCGACCAGCGCCGCGACGGAGCGGCCACCGCGCGCGGCGATTGCGCAGAGATCCTCCCAAAACACCCGTTCGAGCGAAATGCTCGTCCGATGCCCGGCGATCGTCAGCGAATGTTTGTCGATGGCGGCCGCGCGCGGCGCCGGCCGCGCTTCACGGTTCATCCCTGCCGTCCGTATCGCGCCGCTGCGCGTCGAGGCGCCGCCGCTCGATCTCTTTGCTGGCGGCGATACGCTTTCGCTCGGCTTTCGAGGCACCGAAACGCAGGCGATTTTCCGTCGCTTGCGCCTCGGCCCTGGCGCGAACTTTTGCCTTGCGGGCGCGCCGCAAATTGACGAGCGTCATGGCTTCTTCCGAAAGGTTTCGATCGAAATAACCTTGCCCGGCTCGGTGGGAAGCGCGGCGCTTTTCGGAGACCTTGCGGCTTCGTCCTTCGCCGCGGCGGGGCCGATTTCGGCAGGCTCGCTGCCGCTGCCGCGCGGCTTCGGTTTGGCGCGGCCTGGTGGCTGAGCGGCGACTTGCGGCAATGTTTCCGGAGCCGGTTCCGCGGCTTCGCCGGCAAGTTCGAACTTCAATCCGAATTCCACGGAAGGATCGAAAAATCCGCTCACCGCGTCGAAAGGAATGAGCAAGACCTCGCTCTTGCCGTTAAACGAAAGGCCCACTTCAAACGCCTGGTCGCCGACCGTCAGGTCCCAGAACTGATGCTGAAGAACGATGGTCATTTCCGTCGGATATTGTTCGCGCATGCGGTTCGAGAGGCGAACGCCGGGCGCGCGGGTTTTGAAGGTGATGAAGAAATGATGCTCGCCGGGAAGGCCCTCGCGAGCCACGTCGGAGAGAACCTTGCGCATGACCGCCCGCAAAGCATCCTGCACCAAAAGGTCGTAGCGGATGAGGTCGCTGGCCATTCCCAACATCCGAAGCGGGTGCATCGAAGTGGAGGCTTCTGTTGCCAGGTGCCTCCGAACCCCGCCTTGAAGTGCTAACCCCAAGGGCTTTGAATCGGTACCCTTACCGCATTACGCGGCAACGGCCACCGGAGCATAGTTGTCGTTGGCAACTATCAATTCGGCCCGATGACGGCGGAACCATGCCGGGCGAAAGAACACCCTTTACCCTCTCCGTC
>JASHSB010000045.1 GCA_030036945.1 Methylovirgula sp.
TTGTGGCACATGCTCCAAGCGGTTTCGTAGGAACCGAAGCCCATGTACCGCTGAATTTGGAGCGCGCTCATTCCCTTCTTGCTTGTCAGCATCAAGTGGATGACGCGAAACCACTCTCTGAGTGTCTTATTCGTGTTCTCGAAGATGGTCCCAGCAATGACAGAGAAGCGATAGCCGGTCGAACCGCCAGGAGCGCATTTGGGACATTGCCAATGCCATTTGCGAGACGGCAAGTCATAGATTGCGGGATTGCCGCAACGCGGGCAGCAGACGCCTTCTGGCCACCTGCGGGCCCGCAAATAGGCTTTGCAGGCATCCTCGTTCGGGAACAGCTTCTCGAATTGCGCGACGGTCAGTTGATGGACTGGTTTTGGATGCTTGGCCATGGCCATTCCTCTAGCATGGAGGAACGCTACCATGTCTAAGGACTTATGTCAAGTACCGGATAATCGCCCTCGCAATGACGGCGCCTACGACGTCAGCAGCGGGCCCCAGGCGGGGTCCGAGGCATAGGCCGGCGTCGGCACCTGGTATTCGGAGCGGCCGAACACGTCAATCATGAAAATATGCGGGCCGGAATCGCCGCCGGGGTCGCGGAAGAACATCAGAAACAGGCCGTTCGGCGCCCAGGTCGGGCCTTCGTTGTGGAAGCCTTCGGTGAGGATGCGCTCGCCCGATCCGTCCGGCTTCATCACGCCGATCGCAAACGTGCTGGCGCCCTGTTTGGTGAAGGCGATGTAGTCGCCCTTCGGCGACCAGACGGGCGTCGAATAGCGCCCGTCGCCGAACGAGATCCGCTGCGCGTCTCCGCCCCCCGCCGGCATGACGTAAAGCTGCTGGGTGCCGCCGCGGTCCGAATCGAAGACGAGCTGCGAGCCGTCCGGCGAGAACGACGGCGAAGTGTCGATCGCCGAGGAATTCGACAGCCTGGTCGTCGCCCGCGAGCGGATGTCCATCTCGTAAAGGTTCGAGGAGTCGCCGTCTTGCAGCGACATCACGATCTTCTGTCCGTCCGGCGAGAAGCGCGGCGCGAATTCCATCCCCGGGAAATTGCCGACCACCTCGCGCTGCCCCGTCTCGATGTTGAGCAGCAGGACCTTGGGATCGGTCGAGACGCCGAAGGCCATATAGGTGATGTCCTGCGAGGACGGCGAGAAGCGCGGCGTAACGACGAGATCGTCGCCGCTCGTCAGATAGCGCACGTTGGCGCCGTCCTGATCCATGAGGGCGAGCCGCTTGCGGCGCTGCGTACCGGGCCCGGTTTCGTCGACGAACACGATACGGGTGTCGAAGAATCCCTTCTCGCCGGTGATCCGCGAGAAGATCGCATCGGCGATGATATGCGCGACCCTGCGTTGATTGTTCGGGTCCGTCACATATTGCTGGCCGGCAACCTGCGCGCCGCTGGAGACGTCCCAAAGCCGAAATTCGGTCTGCAGCCGGCCGTCCGCGCCGGGGGCGCTGCGCCCGGTCACGATGAATAGCGCATTGGCATTCTTCCAGGCCTCCATTTGCGGCGCCTGGTCCGGGTTGGTGACGTGCTCGGGGAACGTGTTCGGATCGACCGGAGTGAGAAATACCGAATGGGCGAAATTGTTGCTGATCACGCCGCTGATGTCGGCGCCGGCATCGCCGGCAAATTGCGTGACCGCGACCGGAACCGGCTTGAATTGATTGCCGGACTCGACGTTGAAGTAGCGGTCTTGGGCAAAGGCGAATTTGCCGGATAGAGTGCTCGACGTCAGTCCGAAAATGAGTCCGGAGACCGTTCTTCGGGTGAGAAGCATGATTTTGATCCGCTTGGTTCGAAATAGGCCTGGAATGGAGGCGCGCACCCGGCGCTACATTTCCTCATCGTTGAACCGGACGACCCGGTCTCTCCATTCGTCGTAGTAAGGCTTGAATATGTCAGGAACGGGTAAGGGGTCGCAGGTATGCACTGCCCGCAGCGCACTTTCCGCGAGCGGCTGCCAAGCGGGATCGCTCGGCGGGTTAAGCAGGGTCGGATCGGACGCCAGCGAACCGTCGAGGTTCAGGGGAACGCGAATTTCCGGCACGTATTTGGGCCCTTGCGGTAGGCTGATCGGCTGCGTCCAACAGCCCTGAAATTTGTCCTGGAACCAGCCTTCCATCTGTGCCTCGAGCGACGGCGACATTTTCACGGCGTTGGCGGTCGGCGAACCGAGGGAAGCAAGCTGTTGCAACTCCTTGCCGGTTGCGGCCTTGCGTTGCGCCGGTTCTCTGCTCAACAGCCGCGCGATGTCGTCGGCGCTAAACTTCCGCGCCGGATCCTTGCTGTCGTCGCCCGACTTCGGCTTGTCCTGGGCGAGCAGCTTGGCGATCTGGTCGAGTTTGAGTTCCGGCTGCTTGGTGACCTCTTTCTTGGGCGTATCCTTCGGCGGTTGCTTGTTTGGATTGGGTTGAACCTGCTCGGCATCCTGGGCGGTGTCGGCGACGGGAGGAATTGGCGCCGACTTTACCGGCGGCGGCGGGGTCGTCGCTGCTTGCGCCGGCGGTTTCTGCGGCTCGACTTTGTCGGCCAATCCCGGATCGGCGATTCGCTTCAGCGGCGGCGGCGGGGTCGGCACGTCACGCTTTGCCTCGGCAATCGGCGACTTCGGCTTGTCTTCCGCCGTATCGGCGACCTTATCTACTTTTTGCTTCGGCTGAACTTGTTTGGCGCTCTTGTCGCCGTGCATGATCTGGTTGACATCCGCTTGGGTCACGAGATCGACCGGAATCGTTTCCGGAGCATCGTCGAACTTAGGACTGCGGGAAAAAGACACAAAAGCCAGCACGAGCAAGGCTGCGTGCGCGGCGCTCGAAGTTATGTAGCCGGGCCTTTCCGATGCGTCCATCAAAGCTCAATTCTTGCTCGGCTCGGTCACGAGAGCGACTCTCTTATACCCGGCCGTGGTGATGATCGACATGACCTCCGCGATCTTGCCGTAGTTCACGCTGTTATCGCCGCGCACGTAGATGCGCTGGTCGAATCCGTCGTGCGCCGCATCCTTCAACTTGCCGGCGAGCTGGTCGATCGGCACGAGATCGTCCATGAGATAGACCGCGCCTTTATCGTCGATCGCGATCGACAACGGCTTTTGCTCGATATTGAGCGCCGAGGCCTTGGTATGCGGCAGATCGATCGGCACGCCGGTGGCCAGCAACGGTGCGGCGACCATGAAGATGATGAGCAACACGAGCATCACGTCGATAAACGGCGTCATGTTGATCTCGCACATAGCCTTGTAGCGGGGGACGCCGCGACGATGCCGGCCGCCGCTACGAGTCGGCATTGCGGTGCTCACGGCCATGCGGTTACTCTCCCAGTCAAAGCCAACTCTCCCGTAGGCAGATAATGTCCCGTCGCCTTACGCCGCCCGGTCGCGCGTTCCGTGCTGATCGATCTGCCGCGAGAGGATCGCGGAAAATTCATCGGCGAACCCTTCGAGCTGCGCCTGTTTCTTCGCCACGTCGGCCTGCAGCTTATTGTAGGCGATGAGCGCCGGGATCGCCGCGAAGAGCCCGAGCGCGGTCGCAAACAGCGCCTCGGCGATGCCGGGCGCGACGACCGCCAGCGAGGTGTTCTTCGAGGCGGCAATCGAGCGAAACGAAGTCATGATGCCCCAGACCGTGCCGAACAGACCGATAAACGGCGCGGCGGAGGCGACCGTCGCCAGCACCAGCAGGTGGGATTCAAGTTTTTCGGTCTCGCGGGCGATCGTTACGTCGAGCACCTTCTCAATGCGCGTCTGCAGGCCCATAAAGGAGCTCGCCGCGGTTTGCACGGAACGCTTCCATTCGTGCATCGCGGCGACGAAAAGGCTCGCCATGCCGCTCGTCGGGCGCGACGACAAGGTTCCGTAAAGCTCCTCGAGAGAATTGCCCGACCAGAAAGCCTGTTCGAACCGGTCCATGGCTTTTTGCACCTTCGCAAACAGCATGGCCTTGTTGATGATGATCGCCCAGCACCATACGGACGCACCGAGCAGCCCGATCATGACCAGTTTGACGACGATGTGCGCCGACAGGAACATACTCCAGAGCGAGACTTCGGCGCCCGGCGCGGCCAGCGCGGAAGTAGCGATGTCGGCTGAATTCATGTCATTCGTCCTCGCAAACCGGCGATGAAGAGCAAAAACGCGCGCCGATACCGCAAAACTGCCGTTCGCCAGCGAATCGAACAGCCATTAATCCCCGCCGCGTTGGGAATGGCAATTTCGGGGAAATCCCAAAAATTCGAGATCGGACCGATGATTAGGCCTCTCCTTACCTGCAATTCGGTCATTTCTTGGGCTTTTGCACGCGGCCGACACCTCAAAGACCACCGATCCTGTTGAGCCATTCTCAAAGTTAACATGGAGTTACGAAATCTACGGCGGCCTTGCGCCGCGAGGCAAGCGGCATGCGCCGGACGCCGAATATTTGCAATTCCTAAGCCGCTCGCTGTCGCCGGACGAGCGGTGCGGCCTCCCGCATCCCCGATCCCGGCCGGCGCTAGGTGCCGTCGTCCGCGACATTCTCGAGCAGGGTTCGGATTTCGGCGGGAAGGCGCTGCGCGCGTCCGCCCGCGACCGCCGCGACGCGAACCCGCGCCGCGGCCAGCAATTCCGTGCCGCGCAAAATCTTCTGCACCATTTCGATCGAAGCACCGCCGAGCTTGTCGAGCGCCGTCTCGACGCAAAGTTCGTCGTCCATGCGCGCCGGCTTGAGATACTCGACGCGCATGCCGCGTACGACGAAGACGAGCGATCCGGCCGAAAAGAGCGCCGATTGGACGATGCCGCGGGCGCGCAGGAATTCGGTGCGGCCGCGTTCGAAGAAGCGCAGATAGGCGACATGCTGCGCGAAGCCGGAGAAATCCGTGTCTTCGTAATAGATCCGAACCGTGAGACGTTGGCGTTTCTCGGTCATATTCCATCCGCACGGCGCGCTCGCTAAAGCGGGACGAATTCCGGCGCCCGGGCGGCCGATTTTTGCGCCTCGCACCGGCCGGTGGTAGGCTTGTTTCATAACGTGGATTCGGACGGTACGGAACCATGTATAGTCGCGTCACCAACGACATTCAGATCACCGTAATGCCCGAATTCGTATCGGAACGTTCCGATGCCGAGGAGGCGACGTTCTTCTGGGCCTACACCGTCGAGATCGCCAATTGCGGCGCGCACACCGTGCAATTGACGTCCAGGCATTGGAAGATCACCGACGCCAACGGCAGGCTCGAAGAAGTGCGCGGCCCCGGCGTCGTCGGCGAACAGCCGGTCTTGAAGCCCGGCGAGCGCTTTCGCTATACGTCCGGCTGCCCGCTCACGACGCCGTCCGGTATTATGATGGGCACCTACCGGATGGTGACCGAAAAAGGCGATATTTTCGACGCGGAAATACCGGCCTTTTCGCTCGACTCGCCATATGTCGCGCGGGTCCTCAATTAGCCGTCGACCGGCGAAGCGCGGGGCTCAGCGTGTCTTCCATTTCCCTGAGCGTTGCGGACGGCAGATTGGCCGAGACGCTGACGATCCTCGAAAGGCTCGTCGCCTTCGATACCGAAAGCGCCAAATCCAATCTCGGCTTAGTCTCCGACGCGGAAGCCTATCTTGCGAGCCATGGCGTCGACTACGTCAAGGTAGCGAACGCGCTGGGCGACAAAGCGACGTTGTTTGCGACGATCGGCCCGAAGATTGAGGGCGGCGTCGTGCTGTCGGGCCATACCGACGTCGTGCCTGTCGAAGGGCAGGCCTGGAGCGGCGATCCCTTTAAGCTACGGCGCGAGAACGATCGCGTTTTTGGGCGCGGCACCTGCGACATGAAAGGCTTCGACGCGCTCTGCCTCGCCATGATCGCGGAGTTTCAGGAGGCGCGGCTTATGCGCCCAATTCATATCATGTTGAGCTACGACGAGGAGGTCGGCTGTCAAGGCGCCCTCGATACGATCGCCCGGCTGGGGCGCGATCTGCCGCGTCCCGGCGCGGCGATCGCCGGCGAGCCGACCGCGATGCAGGTGGCCGACGCGCATAAGAGCATCGCCACCTATCAAACACTCGTGCACGGCAAGGAAGCGCATTCGGCGCGCCCGCAACTCGGCGCCAGTGCGATCGAAGCGGCCTGCAAACTCCTGGCCGAGCTCTACCGCTTCGCCGATGCGATCAAGACGACGACGGAGCCGCGCTTCGATCCGCCTTATTCGACCGTTCACGTCGGCACGATCCATGGGGGGACGGCGCGCAATATCCTCGCCAAGGATTGCGTCTTCCAGTGGGAATTCCGCGGCCTGCCCGACGTGCCGCAAAATTCGGCGCTGGATCGGCTCAATGCCTGCGCGGCGGACATCGTCAATCCCAATCTGCGAATCGAGACGCAGATCGAGGTGGAGGTTCCGGGCCTTGCGGCCGCGCCGGGCTCCGTCGCCGAACGGCTTGCGTTGAAGGCCGCGCGGGCGGAGCATGCGACGACCGCGCCGTTTGCGAGCGAAGCGGGGCAGTTCCAGAAAGCGGGGATTTCGGCCGTCGTTTGCGGGCCGGGTTCAATCGCGCAGGCGCATCAGCCGGATGAATACGTCGAGATCGCCCAGCTCGAAGCGGGCATCGCGTTCATGCGCGGGCTTGCCGCGCAACTGACGTAACGGCCCATCACACCCGCTTTGCCAGGAACGTCATCCGCGCCTGGTTGTGGCCGATGTTGTGGTCGAGGCGGCGCGCCTCGAAGCCGCGTGTCGCCAAGAGCCGCTGCATATCGGGAATGGCGAAAGTGGTCAGCCCCGTCCTGCCGCGTCTCCTGCGGTAGCGCGAGAAGAACGCGGCAAAGAGGCCGCGGAGGGCGGCGAGAAGGAATCCGCCGCGATAAGCGAATTCGACGAGCGCCCAGGAATCGGTCAGCGCATCGGCGTGCGGCGGGATGATGTCGGCGACCACGAGCCTTCCGCCGAGCTTCAATTTCGCTGCCGCATAGGCAACGAGCGCGCCGCATTCCTCGCGGCTCAAATACTGCAACACCGAATTGCACATCATCAGGTCGAGACTCGAGTCGGGCAGGGCTTCGAGCCCGGCGCGATCGAGTACCGCGATCTTTGGGTTTGCCTTGTAGCGGGCGCGCAGCAAGGTCTCGATCTTGGCGATCGGGTCGTAAAGATAAAGCTTGCCGCATTTCTCGGCGAGGAAATCGGCGGCGAGCGCCTCGCCGCAGCCGTAGTCGAGCAGCACGGCGTCAGGCGACGGAATGAGCGCCGCGATCTCCTTGCCGACACCGGCGTAATACAGCGCGCGATGCCGGCTGTTCACGTAAAGCACCGGGTCGCCGTTCCAAAAGTCGCGCCTGGACATGGATTAACGCCAATTCCTCAGATCGCGCAAAGCTATCGCACGCCCGGACAACGGAGAACCTCGATCGTCACGTGGCTCAAGCCCGGAATATCCCGAAGGCGCGCCTTATGCTCTTGCGGCGATTTCGGATGATCGCTGACGATCGATATCACCGCGGCGCGGTGTCCCGGACCGAGCCGCCACAGATGAAGATCGGAGACGAAATCGCCGTCGGTTTCGAGGCGCGCCTTAATCGCCTCGCGAAGATGATCGTCGGGCGTGACGTCGAGAAGCACGCTGCCCGAATCCAGCAAAAGTCCATAAGACCAACTCAGGATTACCCCCATGCCGATGAGGCCGACGGCAGGGTCCATGAAGACGAGCCCAAAATTGCGAGCCAACAGCAGACCGCCGATGGCAAGCAGCGAAGTCGCCGCGTCGGCGAGCACGTGCACATAGGCGGCGCGCAGATTGTGATCGGCATCGTCAGGATGGCGATCGCGATGATGGCGATCATCCGTATCGCGCAGCAGCCAAGCGCTCACGAGGTTGACCGATAGCCCCAGCGCGGCGATCGCCAGCGCGTCGTCATAGGCGATGCCGCGCGGATGGATCAAGCGGGTGATCGACTCGTAGGCGATCAGCAACGTGACGAGAGCGAGCGCCAGACCGCTTGCGAAGGCGGCAAGATCGCCGAACTTTCCGGTACCGAAGGCGAGGCGTGGATCGTTTGCGTAGCGGCGTGCCCCTACGTAGGCGAGCGCGGTGATGCCGAGAGCCGCCGCGTGGGTCGACATGTGAAGACCGTCGGCGATCAGCGCCATCGAGCCAAAGATTACGCCGCCGCTGATTTCGGCGATCATCATTGCTGCCGTGAGCGCGACGACAAGCAGCGTGCGCCGCTCGTTGGCGGCGTGATGCCGGCCCAAATAAACGTGCGGATGGGTAAACCCATCGAGGGAATGATCGTGCCTCAAATCGCGATCCTCAAAGCGCATGGACTGGGCGAACCCCGCCCTACTTGAGGAAAACATAGATATCGACGGCCATGTTTGGATCCTCGGCGTCGGTCAATTCGCTCAAATATTCCTCGACGAAGAAATCGCGCGCTTCGAGACCTTTCTCATCGAGATAGGCGGTGACGAGATCGTAGGTCGAATCGATGTCGTCGTAAGGGCCGCGATGCTGAAATTTGATCGCCTTGCCGGAAGGCGAGGAGGCAAGCTGCACATCGCC
>JASHSB010000046.1 GCA_030036945.1 Methylovirgula sp.
ACGTGGCGGACATAGAGCTTGCCCCTGCCCTTGCGCGAAGAATCGAAGAGATCGAAAGGCCGCGAACCCGGCACGAACGCGAGCACCGTATATTCGTGCCGGCCTTCGGCGCGCCAATGCAGGGTGAGCGTCGGCACGTCGAACTGGCCGCAGAGGTTGCGATAGAATTCGTTATATTCGTCGGCGCCGACCGCGCTCTTCGGTTTCATCCACAAAGCCGAGCCGTCGGTGAGCCGGCGCGGCTCCTTGCCCAATGTCTCGACGAAGGCGATCGGCACCGCGATGGCGCTCGAATGTTCGCGCAGGATGCGCTCGACGTGCGCCGCCTCGAGATATTCGGACGCATCTTCCTTGAGATGCAGGATGACGCGTGTGCCGCGCCCCGGCGCCGCTTCAAGGGCAAGCGGGGCGATGGAAAACGTCCCCTTGCCGTCGGAGCTCCACAGATGCGCCTCGCCGGTTCCGGCCCGTCGCGTCTCGACGTCGATCCGCTCGGCGACCATGAATGCCGAATAAAAGCCGATCCCGAATTGGCCGATCAGGTCCCTGCCGACCGGCACGTCGTCCTTGAGACTGTCTAGAAAGGCGCGGGTGCCGGAACTGGCGATCGTGCCGAGCGACTGGGTAAGTTCGGCCTCCGACATGCCGATGCCGTTATCCGTTACGCTCAGCGTGCGGGCGGGCTTGTCGAGGCTGACGGTGACGAGAAAATCGGGATCGTTGGCGATGAGGGCGGGATCGCCGAGCGCCTCGTAGCGCAGTTTCTCGCAGGCGTCCGCCCCGTTCGATACAAGTTCACGCAGGAAAATATCGCGTTCGGAATAGACCGAGTGGACCATCAAATCGAGCAGCCGGCTCGCGTCGGCTTGAAAAGCATGGCTTTCGGCCGCCATGTCGGATTTTCTCCAGTCGTTCTTGAGGTGCCGCGTTCGGCAGTCCGAGATATCGCCTCGGCACCGCGACGATTCAAGTCAAACCCGGATCCTTCTTCTCGGCGCCGGCCGCCAGCAAGCAGCCCGCTCATAAAAAGAGCCGGCTGAAGCAAAGCCTCAAACCGGCTCTATCGTCGCCTGCATCCAAATTCGACGGCGCTTAGCCCGCGACCCCCGCGGGGGGCTGGGGGGCTGACGAGTCCGAGAGGATCCGTGCCAAGCCCGGTGGCGACCAACAGATGATTTCGCCGTTTCGCGGCGCACGCTAGGCCCCAAAAGGGCAAAACTGTGAATTCGAAGTTTCGTCCACATCTGCGTTTCGGCGGGAAAATCGAACGCGTTCAAGCCGTTCCGCGGGAATCGACGGTTCCCTCACCAAAAAATGTAAAGTGCCACGGGCCGCCGCGGGCGCCATTACGCATACGGAAAGGCTTGCCGGCCCCGACGGATTCCGCGATCATGGCGTGGGAGGCGCGTATGGACGCGGAGTTCACGGAAGAAAATCGCAGCGCGGCGCGCGTCGTTTCGCTCGTCGCGGGCCGCAGGGCAACCAATCATTTCGCCGCCGTTTCGTTCGACCGCCAGGAATTGCGCGACATTCTCGGCCTTTACGGCCGCAAGGTCGCCAACGGCGAATGGCGCGACTACGCGATCGCCGCCACCGCACAAAAGGCGGTGTTCTCGATTTATCGGCGTTGCACCGAATTTCCCCTCTACCGGATCGAGAAGACGGCGAAAGGCGCGCCCAAGCAAGGCGCCTACAGCGTCGTGGCGGCAACCGGCCTCATCCTGCGGCGCGGTCACGACTTAAAGCGCGTCATCAACGTGCTCGACAAAAACCTTAAGATCGTTTCGAGTTGATCCGCCGCGCGTACAAAAAAGCCCCGCTTCGAGCGGGGCTTATCGTCAGTCGTTGCGCGAACCAGTAAGCTGCAGCACCGCCACGAAGATGTTGATGAAATCGAGATAGAGCCGCAGTGCCCCGTTCACTGACTTCTTTGCCGCGATCTCGTAACCGTCGGATGCGAAGTACATTTCCTTGATCGACTGCGTGTCGTAGGCGGTGAGACCGGCGAAGATCAGCACCGAGAGGATCGACAGCGCGAACTGCAATCCGGAACTATGCACGAAGAGATTGACCAACATCGCGATAATGAGGCCGAAAAGTCCCATGATCAAGAACGAACCCATGGCGGACAGCGAACGGGGCGTCGTATAGCCGTAGAGGCTCAGCGCCCCGAACGCCGCGGCGGTGATGAAGAACGCCCGGGCGATTGATTCGCCGGTATAGACCAGGACCAAGGTCGAAAGCGATAAGCCCATCGCCGCCGAAAAGACGAAGAACAACGCGCGCGCCGTTGCCGCCGCCATGCGGTTGATGCCGAACGAAATGCCGAACACCAAAAGCAGCGGCGCGAAGACTACCAGCCAGCGCAGCGGGCTCAGGTAAATCGCTTCGCCGAACGACGTGAGATAGATCTGGCCGAAACGGGCGACCGCCAGCGATGGGTCGGTGGTCGTGGCCAACATCATGGCGCCATACGCGACAAGCCCGGTGATCGCCAGGCCGATGACCATGTTGTTATAGACGCCCAGCATATAGGCGCGCAGGCCTTGGTCGATCTCGGCGCGGCCGGCTTGGACGCTTTGCCCCCAGCGGGCCGTATTCGGGTCGAAGTCGGACATTGTTGTCCTCATGAGGTTAGGAATTGCTTCCGGCCGGCGCCGTTCGGCGCAGCCCGAAGGTTGGCCCTAATATGGCGCATGGCGGCAAAGCCTACAAGGGCGGTGGGGTGGTCTGGGGCCCGGCCAAACCTATAAATTTCGTAAGGATTGCGCGGGCTTCTGCCCGAGAACGCGCCACGTTCCGATCAATCCCAGAAGCACCGCCGCGACCAAAGCGCCCGCCGCCGCGGCGAGCGCCTGCGGCCAGAGCCAGACGAACTCGAGCTTCATCACCGTCGAGACCACGGCGAGCGCCGCGGCGCCTCCCGCGAGAACCCCGAACACCGCCGTTGCGACGCCGATCAAGCCGAATTCGCAGAGAGCGGCGGCAAGCAGCCGCCGGCGCGTCGCCCCGAGCGTCTTCAAGATTACGACGTCGTAAAATCGCGTGCCCTGCCCGGCGGCCAGCGCGCCACCCAGAACGAGGGCCGCGGCGAGCAGCGCGATCCCGGCGGAGCCGCGTACGGCCAGCGCAAGCTTACCGACGATATCCTTGACCGCGTCGAGCGCATCCTTCACCCGCAGGCTAACGACGTTCGGAAAGGCCTTGGCGACGTCACGCACCAGCGCCGGGTTGCCCCGCCCTCGGCCGGAATCAGTGAGCGTAACAAGATCACTATAAGGCGCCACGGCGAATGTGTCGGGCGAATAAACGAGCACGAAGTTGAGGCCGAGGTTGTGCCAATCCACCTTGCGCAGATTGGCGATCCGCGTCGTGATGTTGCGGCCGAGCACGTTGACCGTGATCGCGTCGCCCAGCTTCAAACCGAGCCCGTCGGCCACTTGCGATTCCAGCGATACCAGCGGCGGACCCTCGTAATCCCGCGCCCACCACTTGCCGGCGATCACGCTCGACCCGGCAGGGACGAATTCAGAGAAAGTGACGCCGCGATCGCCTTCGAGCGCCCACGCGACGTCGTCGGCGCCCCTGATCTTGGCAACCGGCTGGCCTTTGACGGCGACGAACCGGCCGCGCAGCATCGGCACGAACGCGAGTTTTGCGTCCGGCTCGCGCACCGCGACGAATTTGCGGAAATCGTTGAGCTCGGCGCGCGCAACGCCCAAGAAATAATAGCTCGGCGACTTTTCGTTTCGCGATCCTTCGAGGACGCGGTGCAGGTTGCCGTCGATCAACGCGAGCGAAACGACGAGCGTGAGGCCGAGGCCGAGTGAAACCACGATGGAAGGGGTTAGCGCTCCGGGCCGATGCAGATTGCCGATTGCAAGCCGCAATTCGACGCGGCGCGGATGCGGAAGGCGGCGTGCCGCCGCCATGAGAAGCGCCGCCGCAGCGCGCAGCAGAACGAAGCCGCCGAGCGCGGCGGCGACATAGATCAGCGCCAGTTTCTTGTCGGGTGCGAGCGCTACGCTGGCAAAGACAAGCCCCAGCGCCGCCGCCGACAACGCCACGAGGTAGCGCCGCCTCGGCCAGACGGAAGCCGGCGCGATCTCGTCGCGAAACAGGTTCGAGATCGGCAGATCATGCGCGCGGCCGAGCGGCACCAGCGAGAAGACCAGCGTCGTCAACACGCCATAGACAACGGCGGCGCCTATCTCCTGCGGAAAGACCCGCGGCGCCAGCGGAAACGGGATGAGTGCGCCAAACGCGGCCGCGAGCAAGAACGGCAGCGCCACGCCGAAGGCGATACCGGCCGCCATGGCGATGCCGGCCACGCCGAGAACTTCGGCGAGCATCATCCGGAAAGCGAAGCCGCCCGGCGCGCCGAGCGCTTTCAAAATCGCAATCGTCTCGCGCTTGCGCTCGACGAAGCCCGTTACCGCATTGGCCACGCCAACCCCGCCGATGAGCAACGAACTCATCCCGACCAATGTCAAAAATTGGCTGAACCGGTCGAGATCGCGGGAGAATTGCGGCGAGATGTTCTTCCAAGTGCGGATCTCAAAACCGCCGGACGGAAAGGCGGCGTAGACCGCTGTGCCGAGGGCATCGACGTTTTCGCCCGGCGCGAGCGACAGCCGGTAGATCCATTTGACCAGCGCGCTGGGCTGCAGCAGTCGCGTGGCGCGCAAAGCCGCCTCCGACATCAGCACACGCGGGCCGAAACCGATGGCCCCCACAAGCTTATCGGGCTCGGAGGCGAGTATGGCGCGCAACTCGAACGTTTGCCGCCCGATGCTAAATCGATCGCCCCGACGAAGATCGAGCCGCGCCGCGAAAACCGGATCGGCGGCGACGCCATAGATGCCGTTGCGTTCGGCAAGCACTTCTCGGAGAGCCAGCGCCGGCAAGAGCGCGACGCTGCCTTGCGCGGGATAGGCGGCGTCGACCGCCTTGACTTCCACGAGCGTGGTTTGCCCGTCGTCGCGCGCCGCCATGGCGCGCATCACGGCGATTTGCGAAAGCTTGCCTCGCGCCGCGAGAAAACGCAGTTCCACCGCGTTTGCCTCGCGTTGCACGAGTTCAAACGAAACGTCGCCGCCGAGAATGACGCGGCCGTTTTGCAGTAGTCCCTCGGCGAGCGAACGCGAGACGGAACCGACGCCGGTAATCGCCGCAACCCCGATCGCCAGGCAAGCGAGGAAAATCCAAAAGCCGGCGATGCCACCGCGAAAATCGCGCAACGCCAGACGCAGCGGCAAACCCATTGCGCGAGCGACGGTGCTCATTCGTCACCCGGCAGCGGCGCCACGGAAACTTCGGCATGCGGCGTTTCGATCCGCCCGGAGCGCAAGCCAACGACCGAATCGCATTTGGCGGCAAGCGCGCGATCGTGGGTGACCAACACCAACGTCGTGCCACGGGCGCGGTTCAACGCGAAAAGGAGATCGACGACTTCGCGGCCGGTCTCCTCGTCGAGATTGCCGGTCAGTTCGTCGGCAAGCAGAACCGCGGGGCCCGGAACGAGGGCGCGCGCCAACGCCACCCGTTGCTGTTCGCCGCCTGAAAGTTCGGCTGGGTAATGGCGAAGCCGGTCTTCGAGCCCGACCGCGGCAAGTTCGGCGGCGGCGCGTGCGAAGGGCTGCTTGACGCCGGCAAGCTCCAGAGGAATGGCGACGTTCTCCAGCGTCGTCATGGTGGAGATCAGATGAAAGGATTGGAAGACGATGCCGATGCGCGCGCCGCGAAACCGAGCCAGCGCGTCTTCGTCCAGCGCGCTGAGGTCCGTGCCGTGGATTTCCACGCGCCCGGCATTTGGCCGCTCCAGCCCGGCCATCACCATCAGCAGCGTGGATTTTCCCGAACCGGACGGGCCCGTGAGGCCGATCGCCGCGCCGCACTTTATTGTGAGCGAGATCTGCTTCAAGATGTGCACGCGCGCCGCGCCGCGCCCGAGGCTCAGATCGACGTTCTTCAAGATGATCGCCGCGTCATCCATCGTTTCGTCCTTGCGCGCCGGTGGGCGCCGCGCCGTCGCTTCGTTGCGGCGGATCGCAAAACACGCGCTGCCGAGTTGTGCCGCACTTGCGCTTTCGATTCCGGCGCTTTTCGGGCTCGATCAAGATGCCGCGGCGCGCACGCTGCAGCTCGTCGCCTTGGGCGACAGCCTCACGGCAGGCTACGAACTGCCACAGGACGCGGCGTTTCCCGTGGTCCTCGAGGCGGCCTTGCGGCGCGCCGGCTACGACGTGCGCGTAGTCAACGCCGGCGTATCCGGCAATACCGCGGCCGACGGATTGGCGCGGCTCGATTGGAGCGTGCCGAACGGCACGGACGGCGTCATTCTCGAACTTGGCGCCAACGATATGCTGCAAGGGCTCGATCCGGCCCACACCCGAGCGGTTCTCGATCAAATCATCGCTGCGCTCGCGGCGCACCATCTCCCCGTTCTGATCGCCGGAATGTTGGCTTCGCCCAATCTCGGCACCGTATATCAAACGGCGTTCGACAAAATTTATCCCGAGCTTGCCGCGAAATATCACGCGCCGCTTTATCCGTTCTTCCTGAAAAGCGTCGTGAGCCACCCTAGCCTCATGCTGGCCGACGGGTTGCATCCCAACGCGGCGGGCGTCAAGGCGATCACCGCCGCGATCCTGCCCACCGTCGAAACGTTTCTGGCGGCGATGCGGCGCGGAAGTTGAATTTTGCGTTGCGGTAGTTTCAGGCCACAATGTCGGCGAAGCTTGATTCGCCGATGCGGCGGACCGGCGGTCGATGCAGGGAGGGATCATGCCCCGTCTATTTACGGGCCTCGAGATTCCCTCCGACATCGTGCTGGATCTGGCGAGCTTGCGCGGCGGTCTTTCCGGCGCGCGCTGGGTCGACAGCGAAAATTACCACATGACGTTGCGGTTCATCGGCGACATCGATGACGCGACGGCGCGCGACGTCTCGGGCGCGCTCGAGCAGATCAAGCGGCCGCCCTTTACGGTAACGCTCGAGGGCTTGGATACATTCGGCGGCGGGCGGCCGCGCGCCATCGTCGCCAAGGCAAAGGCCGTAGGGCCGCTCGTCGAGCTGCAGGCCGAACAGGAACGGCTGATGCGCCGCATCGGCGTGCGGCCCGAGTTGCGCAAATTTACCCCGCACGTCACGTTGGCCAGATTGCGCGATGCATCGGCCGCCGCGGTCGCCGCGTATCTCGCGGCGCGCGGCTTGTTTTCTTCGCGCCGTTTCGAGGCGACGCGGTTCGTTTTATTCTCGGCGCGCGCCGCGACCGGCGGCGGTCCCTATGTCGTCGAAGTCGCCTACCCGCTCGGCTAGCGGTATGCACCGGACCCGTGTCCGGAAAGCTCTGGCATCAACGCATGGCGACCCTATGTTGGAGCGGAGCACCCGCGGAGTTGCGTATGAGTATCGAGCGTAAATCGCCTTCGGACATCGCCCGCCGTTTGGGCGAGCGCGCCAAACACGCGCCGGGCGGATGGCAGCGCGAGACCTTTACGCTGCCGCGTCTTCAGGCACGCGACAAAGCCCGCGAGTGGTTCACCCGGTTTCCGAAGGCCGCCTATATGACCGAGATCGAGTTCTGGCGCGAACTCGCCGACGGCCACATCGAATTCACCATGCGCCGCCTACCCAGCGCGGACTAAGGCTTGGCTCTCGCCGCAACGATGTCCGGCGTTTCCCACGCGAGATGTTGGCCGGCATCGACCGCGATCATCTGGCCGGTCACGCTCTTCGCCTCTGCGAAATAGAGGACCGCGTCGGCAATCTCGTCTTCGCCGACCGCGTGCCGCAGAGGCACGCCCGCGACCTCCTCGGCAAATCCCTTCGCGCCTTGCGGTTCGTTGGGCAGCACCGGTCCGGGCCCGACCGCGTTGACCCGGATGCCGCGCGGCGCGAAAGCCTGCGCCATGGTTCGCGTCGCCCACCACAACGCCGATTTCGTCAGGCTGTAGGAAAAGAATTGCGGCGTCGGCCGAAAGACGCGCTGATCGACGATGTTGACAATCGCCGCCTCTTGCGGCGCTTGGCGGACGAAAGCTTGGGAGAGCAGCACGGGGGCGCGAAGATTGATCGCGAAATGCCGTTCCCAGAGATCGAGATCGAGTGAGAAGGCCGTATCGTCCTCGAAGATAGAGGCGTTGTTGACCAGCAGGCCGAGCGGTCCCAGAGCGTTCGCAGCCGCCGAGACGATGCGCGCCGGCGCGGCGGGATCGAGAAGATCGGCGGCCACGACGAACGTCTTGCTGCCGCTGTGTTCGCAGCGCGCCGCCGCCTCTTGCGCGTCCGCATAGGAAGTCTCGCTGCAATGCAGAGCGAGGTCATAGCCCGCGTCCGCCAGACGTTCGGCGATCTTGAGACCGATCCGTCGCGCCGCGCCGGTCACCAGCGCTACCGCCATGCCTCACTCCACAGTGTTCCCGACGAAGCCGCGAGCTTTAAGCAATTTCCGGGGCGAGGGAAGCCTTCGCTCGCCGGGTATAGCGCGCCGCTTTGAAGTCCTGGGCAGCGACGTTTAGATTCTTTTAAACACGAAGTATTTCGTGCAGACATATCCACGAATTACATAATACTTGCGTTTACAGACAATTAAGCGATAAATATCATCAAATCAATATTAAGATAGTTAACGTAATGCACTGCGGACAACGCCGTCTTTACGGTTATTTTATTTAATTCATGAGTAACCTGGTAACACTAAGCTTCCTCGTCAGATCCAACAGCGACGAGGTATTCCGATGCGACGCAGTCTCTTGGCCGTTCTGCTATCGACGGCGGTTGCCGTTCCGGCGGTCGCAGCCGATCTGCCCATGCAATCGGGAGCACCCTATTATGCGCCGCCGCCGCTCTTTAGCTGGAGCGGACCCTATATCGGCGCCAACGCTTCCTTCGGCTTCGGGCGCTATACGGACGGCGGCTCCTCCTATTTCGGCAACGCCGACGGCGGACTCTTCGGAATCACCGCCGGTTACAACTATCAATCCGGGCCGCTCGTCACCGGCATTGAAGGCGACATCGATTTCGGCAGCGTGAGCGGCACCAGCTATCCGGCTGGCGGAATCACCGGCACCGGCAGCCTCAACGGAGAAGGCTCGATCCGCGCCCGCTTCGGCTATACGTTCGGCCATTCGCTGGTCTACATCACCGGCGGTTACACCGGCGCCAATCTCAAAGGCAGCGTCACGGATCTTTCCGCGCCCCCCAATCTCTTCGTCAGCCAATCGACCTATCTCAACGGGTTCGTGGTCGGCACCGGCATCGAATACGCATTTACTCGAAACATTTCGATGAAAGCCGAATATCTGTTCAGCGACTACGGCGCCGGCGGACTGTTCAACGGAACGCGCGACAACATCGGCGCAGGGTTATCGCTCTCAACGATTCGCGCCGGCATCAACTATCACTTCTGATCGGTATCGGCAGCGCCGAGCGCCCAGGCGCCATGGTGCCAGGCGGCTCGGCGCAACTCAGATGAGTTGCAGATTGACGGCCTTCGGGCCCTTTCCCTTTTTGTCCGGCTCGGTTTCGAAACTCACCCGCTGCCCTTCGTTGAGACTGGCAAGCCCGGCGCGCTCGACCGCGGTAACATGGAGGAAAATGTCGGCCCCGCCATCATCCGGCGTGATGAATCCAAAGCCTTTGTTCACGTTAAAGAATTTCACAGTCCCCATCTGTGGCATCCGATGTTCCTCCCCTAGCGGGCCCACCGGACGTGCCGGCAGTTCCAATTTCTCCATGCGCCACAAGAAGATCGCGCTCTTGCGGACTTTAGTCGCCAAGCAGCCGTTGAATGTCGGCGCCGAAGCGGCCCGTTCCCATGGTCCGTGCAAGATACGGCAAAACTGTGCGTGCTTCCACGGCAAGCGGATAGGGAGGATTGAGAATAACGAGGCCGTTTGCAACCAGCGCTGCGTCAGGGCGAGGCGTCTCGACCTGCAACTCGAGGCGCAGCGCGCTCCGGACCCCCGCGTCCTTCATGGCTTGCCTCAGCGCATCGAGAAAGCCGTTCGCAGCGCCGCGGTCTTTGATCGGGAACCACGCCATATAAACGCCGCTCGGCCATTTTCGCGTCGCCGCCGTCAGCGCGGCCAGCAGATCGACGAATTCCGTCTTTGTTTCGAACGGCGGATCAATCAGCACGAGACCGCGGCGCTCGACCGGCGGAACGAACGCGTTGAGCGCCGTAAATCCGTCGATGGCGATGCCTTTGATGCGCCGGTCGCGGCGAAACTCGGACCGGGCCATGAGGACGGCGATCGCCTCTTCCTGCGCATCGCAAAAGATCATCCGGTCTTGGGAGCGCAGAAGACGGCGGGCGAACGTCGGCGAGCCGGGATAGAGCGGCGGATCGGCGTTGAGGAGCGGTAAGACGATCGCCAGATAAGGTTCGAGGAGATCACGGACGTCGGGCGGCGCTTCGGCGGCCGCGACCTTGCCGATGCCGTCGCGCCATTCCGACGTTTTTTCCGCCGCCTCAGCGGAAAGATCATAGATACCGTCGCCGGCGTGCGTATCGATCACCCGGAACGCCGTCTCCTTGCGCTTGAGATAGACAAGGATGCGTGTCAGGACGACGTGCTTGAAAACGTCGGCGAAATTGCCGGCATGGTAGGCGTGACGGTAATTCATCCGCGACGGTCAGCGCATCGGCGCAACGGAGATCTGCTCCGTATAGCAGAAATGGCGGGCAACCTCCGGGCAAGCAACAAAATCGCGTAGGTCTTTGGAGAAGCAGATCCGCACTTCCGCCAATTCACCTCTCGAACATTCGACGGCGAGCATGCCGGGCTTCAGCCGCCGATTGGCGGCGATGAAGGCGCGTTCGATGTCGAGCGGCATCCAGGTCTCGGTTTTCCGCGCATCGGCAAACTGCGGCGGAATGGCGATCGCCTCGCGCGCCCTGCGAACGTCGGCAAAATAGCCGCTGGGGCTCTTGCCCGAGCAGGTTCCGTGTTTGCGCCACTCGTAGCGGGCGAGACCGAAGTCGGGATAGAGGCCTTTCACGCTTTCCAGGGCAAAGCGCGACGGCTGGGCAAAACCGCCGCAGTCCGCCGCGAAGCCATGTCGATATTGCGGCCAAAGCCCGTGCACCACGAAGCCCAGATGCGCGCCCGCCGCGCATTGCGCATACGCCTTGCTGGCGCCGCCGGTGTCGCAAAAGCCGGGCGACCAGGACAACGCCAGAACATAAAAATCGAAGTCGCCGGGGATCCCGCCGGCTTGCGCGGGCGCGAGGCCGGCGAGAAGCGATGCCGCAAGCGCGGCGCGCAAAACCGGATGGACGCCGAAACGCATCGCATTTCCTCGGGCGGTTAGGTCAGGGCCGCGCGATCTTGCAATCCGGCGCGTAGGTATCGTTGCGGTCGAGCCCGGCGACGCACCATTCGACGTCGAAGCCCCAACCGATGACGCCGAGGTCTTCATCGATGGTGTACGAGACCTCGCGCATGGAGCGATTGTTCATCTCAGCTTCGGCGACGCAATAGCGGCGCGGAATGAGATCGAGTCCGCTCGTGCGAAAGCCGATTTCGCGCACCTCGGCGAGGCCGACGATCTCGAGCCCCGATTTCCAGAACTCCGCTTCACGCGCGTGAAAGCGCGACTGAATGCGCTCAAAGACCGCCGGATCGGCGCAGCTCGGGAGAACGCCCTGATAGGAGTCGTAGCGATCCTCCGCCGGCACTTGCGGCCGCGCTTGGGCGGAGAGCGGTACTCCGGCCACAAGCCCGAGCAAAACCCCCAAGCCCAGAGCCGCCGGCAGCGCGATCGGCGCCCGATGCAAACCGCTCATCTTGCCCTCCCGGATTTGTTCTTAACGATGCTTCCCGGCCGCTCCAGCGTCAAGAGCCAACCGCCAAATCGCGTGGTCCAGGCACGCCAGTTGCTGTGTAGCCGGCAAAGCCACGGCGTCAACCACGATGCGTCCCATTCGGACCCGCCGCTGTGCTTTTTTGGATCCGTGCTTGTGCCCCAAGCACTTCCGGAAGCGCCAGAATGTTTCGCGCCGACACAACCGCAGAAACAAGGTCGTTCGCGCCGCCGCGCCGCAACGTCGCGCCGCCTTGGAGGAAGACGCTGCTGGTGCGCGGCGGATTCTCGATTCTTGCCGCACTCGCCGACTTTGTGGCGATCCTGGCGAGCGGCCCCATCGCCCAACTGATCTATGCCACCGCGGGCATCGCCGTCGACGTCCATATCCGATTCGCCCTGCTGATCGCGGTTCTCTTCACCTGCATGGGCGCGATGCGCGACGAATACGCGATCACCAATTATCTGACGTTCGAAAATCAGGTGCGCCGCGCCGTCGCGCCTTGGTGCATGGCGCTCATCGGCGCACTGGTGATTTCGCTTTCCACGAAGCCGTTTGCCGGCGCGACGATGCTTGCTCTCGCGACATTGTTCCTCGGCGGGTTCTGCGCCGTGAATTTCGTGCGCCTCGTCATCACCTACGACATCCGCGCGCGGGCCAGGCAAGGCAAGCTCGCGGCGCGGCGTATTTTTCTGTTCGGCTACGAGGATGAGCTCAAATCTTTTGCCGGGCGTCACGAGCCTTGGCTGTTCGGCATCCACGTCGCCGCCGCTTCGGTGTTGCGTGCGCCCGACAGTCTCGAAGAGGATCTCGCCCTGGCGCTCGCCTCGGCGCGTATTCTCGAGCCTGACGACGTGTTCATCCTGGCGCCCTGGTCGGACAAAAAGGTGATCGACGCGGCAATTCAGGCGTTCCTGCGGATTCCGACCTCGATCCATCTCGGCTCCGAGCGCGTGCTCGAGCGTTTCTCCGACGCCCGGGTCTCGAAGATCGGGCACGTGTCGAGCCTCAATCTGGTGCGCGACCCGCTATCGCCGTCGGAGGTCTTCGCCAAACGCCTATTCGATATCGTCCTTGCCGTGGGTACGCTTATTCTGCTCGCGCCGCTGCTGCTGATTGTCGCTTTGGCGATCAAGCTCGACAGCCCGGGGCCGATCTTCTTTGCCCAGCGGCGCTACGGCTTCAACCAGCAGCCGTTCCGGATGTTTAAATTCCGCTCGATGCACACGCTCGAAGACGACGTGAATCTCACGCTGGTCGTCCAGAACGACAGCCGGGTAACGCGGGTGGGAAGCTTCATCCGGCGTTGCAACATTGACGAATTGCCGCAGCTCTTCAACGTCCTACGGGGCGAGATGTCGCTCGTCGGGCCGCGCCCGCACGCGCTTTGCATCGATCAGAAATTCGCCGAGCGAATTTCGCTCTACGCGCGGCGCCACAACGTGAAGCCGGGCATCACCGGATGGGCGCAGGTCAACGGCTTGCGCGGCGGGATGCGCGACGACGCCATGCGGGCGCGCGTCGAGCACGATCTCTATTACATCGATCATTGGTCGATGTGGTTCGATGTCGAAATCCTCTGGCTGACCGTCGCTTCCGGGCAGGCTTATAAGAACGCCTTATAAGAGCGCCTCGGCCGCTTTTTGGTAGTCCTTCACGTCGAAAAAGCGCATGGCGCTCCACTTCTCCTGCTCGTAGCGCAGCTCGAACGCCGAGGCGGCGAGATAGACCGGCGCACCGTCGAGATCGACGGCCATGCCGGCCGCGTGTGCGGCGGCGAACTTTTCGAATTCCGCGTCGCTCGCCGCCTCGATCCAGCGCGCGACCTCGAAACGCGAATTCTCAAATCCGGCCTCCAGCGCGTATTCGGCGGCAAGCCGCTCGGCGAGCACGTCGAGCTGCAGGGCGCCGACGACTCCGATGATCGGATTCGAGCCGTCGCTTGGCAGGAATACTTGCACGACGCCCTCCTCCGCCATCTGCTGGAGGGCCGCGCGTAATTTCTTGGCGCGCATTGCGTCGGCGATCCTGACGCGGCGCAGAATTTCCGGCGCAAAGCTCGGCACGCCGCGAAAGGCAAGATCCTCGCCTTCGGTCAGCGTGTCGCCGATCCGCAGTGTGCCGTGATTGGGGATGCCGACGACGTCGCCGGCATAGGCCTCCTCGGCAAGCTGCCGATCCTGGGCGAAGAAGAATTGCGGCGCGTTGAGACTCATGAGCTTGCCGCAGCGTACGAACTTTGCCTTCATGCCGCGCGTGAGTTTGCCCGAGCAGATGCGCAGGAAGGCGATGCGGTCGCGATGGTTTGGATCCATGTTCGCTTGGATCTTGAAAACGAAACCGGTCATCTTCGCCTCGCGCGGATCGACGCGACGGCTGTTTGCCACGATCCCGCGCGGCGGCGGCGCGAATTCGGCCAGCGCATCGAGAAGATCGCCGACGCCGAAATTGCGCAGCGCGCTGCCGAAGAACACCGGTGTCAAATGGCCTTCGAGGAAGCTTTGCCGATCGAACGGTTTCAACGCGGCACGCGCCAGCTCGATCTGCTCACACGCCGTCGCGAAGACGGGCGGCGGCAGCAGCGTTTCGAGATAGGGATCGGCAGGTCCCTCGACCGCGACCGGCGCCGCCTCGGAATTGAGCAGGCGGACGAGGTTGCGGCCGAGATCGTACGTGCCGGCGAAATCGCGGCCGCTGCCGAGCGGCCAGGTCAGCGGCGCCGCGTCGAGCGCCAGGGTCTTCTCGATCTCATCCAACAGATCGAACGGATCGCGGCTCTCGCGGTCGAGCTTGTTGATGAACGTCAGGATCGGAATGTCGCGCAGCCGGCAAACCTCGAACAATTTGCGGGTGCGCGCTTCGATGCCTTTGGCGGCGTCGATCACCATCACCGCCGAATCGACCGCGCTTAACGTCCGATAGGTGTCCTCGGAGAAGTCTTCGTGACCGGGCGTGTCGAGAAGGTTAAAGACGCAGCCGCCGCGTTCGAACGTCATCACCGAGGTGACGACGGAGATGCCGCGCTCGCG
>JASHSB010000047.1 GCA_030036945.1 Methylovirgula sp.
TCACCTGCGGTTCGACGGAAAGTCCGAGCGGCATCGGACGCTGCGGATCGAGTCCGCCGTCGATGACGATCTTGACCGGTACGCGCTGCACGATCTTCACGAAATTGCCGGTCGCGTTCTCCGGCGGGAAAGCCGTGAATTTCGATCCCGTGCCGCGCTGGATGGAGTCGACATGGCCCGTGAGATTCAGTTCAGGATAGGCGTCGACCGAAATCGTCACGCTTTGCCCGGGCCGCATCCACCTCAGCTGACTCTCTTTGAAATTCGCGGTGATCCAGATCTGCGGCGAAACGATCGAAAAAATCTGCTGCCCGGGCGTGACATAATTGCCCACTTCGACGTTGCGTTTGGTGATCCAGCCGTCTTGCGGCGCGGTCACGACCGTATAGGAAAGGTTGAGGAGTGCCTGGTCGAGCCGGGCTTGGGCTTGCGCGACTTGCCCGTTGTTCTGTTCGACTTGCGCTTCGGCCTGCCCGATCCTCTGCGGGACGGGTTCGGCCTGTTGCACTTGCGCCTGGGCCTGAGCGACTTGCGCTTGCGCCTGCCGCAGCGCCGCCGTCGCGGCGTCGATATCCTGCTGGCTTGTGGCTTGTCGCGGCAACGCCTTTTGGCGCTGATCGTCGGCCTCCGCCTTGGCTTCCGCTGCCTGCGCAGCCGCCAACTGCGCCTGGGCGAGAAGGAGCTGTGCGGGAAAGTTCTTGTGTGCCACCTCGGCCGCATATTGGAAGCCCGCGAGTTGCCCCTTCGCGGTGGCGAGTTGCGCCTCTGCAGATTCGCGGTCGATTGAATATTGCCGATTATCGATATGGATGAGCGGATCGCCCTTATGCACGAACTGATTGTCGTTCACGTCGAGGGACACGACGTTTCCCGACACCTGCGGAGCGATCGATATGGCGCGGCCGTCGATATTGGCATCGTCGGTGCTCTCGTAACCGCGGTTGCCAAGCCAATAGAAATAGGCGGCAACCGCCAGCCCGACGAACAGCAAGATCGCCAGCAGCAAAACCAATCGCCGACGGCCACCATTCTGCGGCGCCTTGCCATTTTGCGCTTGAGCGCCTCGCCCAGCGGATTCCTGCATCCCCTGAGTTGCAGATTCGCGCCGCGAAGGATTTGATTCAGCTATGGAATCTGGCATGATCGACAAGGGGAGCGAGGGGAACGGGGAGGCGCGCGACGCCACGCTTGCGACGGATGCCGGCCTGAGCAAAAATCACGGAAGAGCCGCTTAACCGAACCAGAGAGTTCGTATAAGGTTCCTTCTATCCGATGTCAACCGACCTCGCCCCGTTAGAGCGTCAGAAACCGCAGCGCATTCCGCGCGGCGAGAAACGGCGTGAGGAGATCGCCGCCGTTGCCGCACGCGTATTCCTTGAGCTCGGCTACACCGAGACGACGATGCAAATTGTCGCGTCGCGTGCCGGAGCGTCGAAGGAAACGCTTTATCGTCACTTCGGCAGCAAGGAAGGACTGTTCGCTGAAATCGTGCGGGCGCGGTCGGCAAGCGTCTATGGCGGCACCGCAGGCGAGTTCCGCTTGCACGGCGAGCCGCGCGACGTTCTGAAACAGTTGGGCTTCAATCTTCTCCGCTTGATCTTGGATAGCGATCCCCTCTGCCTTTTCAGGATCGTCGTCGCGGAGTCGCCGCGCGTGCCGGAACTCGGCCGCATTTTCTTCGAGCAAGGCCCGGCGCAGACACTGCACCACCTGACGCTTTATCTCGAAAATGCCACGCGTCAGGGTCTGTTGAACTGCCCGGACCCGAGGCTTGCCGCCAGGCTTTTCCTTGGCGCGGTCGTAGGCAACCGCCACATCATGTTGCTGGTCGCGCCCGGCTTCGAAACGATTACCGAAGATACGATCCGCCATCACGTCGAGGAGGCGGTGGCGATGTTTTTGGGGAAATATGCCGCCCGCTGAGATGATCCCCCGCTGCGATCTTGCTAAGCAAGCTTGTTAGGATTGCGCATGGCCAACAACTCCAACTCGGTATCCACGGACGAGGCGAAGGCGCTCGCTTGGCTCTTACGTTGGTACGCCGAGATGGGTGTCGATCTCGCCGTCGACGCCGAACCGCATAACCGGTTCGCCGAAAAAGATCTGCAGAAGCCGCGCCGCCCCGCCCCGCCCGAACCTGCGATACAAAGGCCGGAGCCTCGGCTGGCGCCCTCTGCCGACGCCACGGCGCAATCAGCGACCGAAGCCGCGCGCGCCGCGCAAACGCTCGACGAATTGCGCGCCGAGCTTCTCGCCTTCGAAGGTTGCACGCTCAAGGCGACCGCGACACAGCTTGTCTTCGCGGACGGCAATCCCGAGGCAGACATCATGATCGTCGGCGAAGCGCCGGGCGCCGACGAAGACCGTATCGGGCGGCCCTTCGTGGGGCGTGCCGGGCAATTGCTCGACAAGATGCTGGCGGCGATCGGCCTCGATCGGCGTCACGTCTATATCGCCAACGTGGTGCCTTGGCGTCCGCCTGGCAATCGCACCCCGACGCCCATCGAAACTTCGGCTTGCCTGCCGTTCATGCGCCGGCAGATCGAGCTCGTTCACCCGAAGATCCTCGTTTGCCTCGGCGCCGCGGCCACGCAGACTTTGCTTGGCACCCGCGAGGGGATCATGCGTATCCGCGGCCGCTGGCACGAATACGATATGGAGGGAGAAAAGATCCCGGCGATCGTCATGCTGCATCCCGCCTATCTGCTGCGCCAGCCTTCGCACAAGAAATTCGCCTGGCAAGATCTGCGCGAATTGGCCAAGATGGCGAATAAGATCGGCAATTGAGCGCCCGCGGAGCTCCAATGGATTGGCAAGATCTTCCCCGTTCGGACAATATCGAAGATCGGCGCGACGACGATTCCGCAGGAGGACTTGGCGGGATCGGCATCCCAAACCTGGGAGGCACCGGCCATCTCGGCCTCGGCGCGATCGTCGTGCTCGGCCTGATCGGCTGGGCGCTCGGCATCGATCCGCGCGTGCTGATCGGCGGCGCCGAAATGGTGGAGAACGGCGGCCAATCGAGCCAATTGACCGACACGGGCGAGG
>JASHSB010000048.1 GCA_030036945.1 Methylovirgula sp.
GTCCCGATGGGCACGGAGAAGATCGGCAGCTTCGAATATGTCGTCGACATGAACGACGCCCCGCAGAACGTTGCCGACCTCAATAAGTTGCCGATCAAGTCGGTGGACAATGCGATCGTCTACATCGGCGACGTTGCCTATGTGCATGACAGCGCGCCGCCGCAGCTCAACGCGGTGCGCGTTAACGGGGCGCACGCAGTGCTGATGACGATCCAGAAAGCCGGTTCCGTATCGACCCTCGACGTGATCGATGGCGTCAAAGCACTCCTGCCGAAGATCCGCGCCTCTTTGCCGCCCGATATCGATATCAAAGCGGTCGGCGATCAATCGGCTTTCGTCCGGGCTTCAGTCGATAGCGTCTTGCGCGAAGGTGCGATCGCCGCGGCGCTGACCGGCTTGATGATCCTGCTTTTCATCGGCAGCTGGCGTTCGACGACGATCATCCTGATCTCGATTCCGCTGGCCGTACTCGGCTCGATCGCGGCGCTCTCGGCTACGGGCGAAACGATCAACGTAATGACGCTTGGCGGATTGGCGCTCGCCGTCGGCATTTTGGTCGATGACGCGACGGTGACGATCGAGAACATCAACTACCACCTTGAAATGGGCAAGGAGATCGAGCGCGCTATCATGGATGGCGCGCGTCAGATCGTCATTCCGGCGACGGTATCGCTGCTCTGCATCTGTATTGTCTTCGTGCCGATGTTCGGGCTCGGCGGCGTTTCCGGCTATTTATTCCGCCCGATGGCAAAGGCAGTAGTCTTTGCCCTTATCTTTTCCTACGTCCTGTCGCGCACGCTGGTAAACACGCTTGCCAGATCTCTATTGGCCACGCAGGCGCACCAACGGGGGGAAGACGAGCACGAGCCGCCGCCGAGCCGCAATCCGCTGGTTCGCTTTCAGCGCGGATTCGAACATCGCTTCGAGAGAGTCCGCGCCTCCTATCGCGCCCTGTTGCAGCTCGCGCTCGGGCACGGCTGGTTATTCATCGTTGGGTTCCTGGCGGTTGTCGTCGCCTCCTTCGGCCTTTTCCCGTTTCTCGGCCAAAATTTCTTCCCTTCGATCGAATCCGATCAAATAAGAATGCACATCCGAGGACAGGTGGGGATGAGGATCGAGGAGACGGCGAGCCTGTGCGACGGCATCGAGGACGCGGCACGTAAGATCATCCGGCCGAGTGCCCTTAGCAGTATCGTCGATAATGTCGGTCTCCCAATTAGCGGCATAAACATGGCCTACGCGAATTCGGGCAGCATCGGCGAATCCGATGCCGACATTTTGATCACAATGAAGCCAGGGACGGCGGGCGAGACAGCCGGATATCTCCAAGATCTGCGTCAAGAACTGCCACGCATGTTTCCAGGAACAACGTTCGCCTTTCTGCCGGCTGACATGGTTAGCCAGATCCTGAACTTCGGCTTGCCGGCACCGATCGACGTGCAGGTCATCGGCCATAATTTGGAGGCGGATCGCGCCTACGCCAACCAAATTTACGCAAAGATTGCACGCGTCGTGGGGATTGCCGATCTGCGCATCCAGCAGGCCTTCAACGTACCGACGCTTTATGTCGATGTCGACCGTTCGCTCGCAAGCACCGTTGGGCTTTCCGAAAGGGATGTGGCCAATTCCCTGCAGGACACGCTCGCTGGAAGTTTTCAGACGGCGCCAACCTTCTGGCTCAATCCGAAAAACGGCGTTTCCTATCCGATCGTTGTTCAGACGCCGCAATATTGGGTCGATTCCCTGGGCGACCTCAGGAACGTGCCGGTCGCCGCCAACAACGCCTCGCAACTTCTGGGAGGGATCGCGACGATCAGGCGCGGCTGGAGCAACGGCGTCGTGTCGCACTATAACGTCGAACCGGTCGTCGACATCTACGCCGCCGCGCATGCGCGCGATCTCGGTTCTATCGCAACCGACATTCAAAAGATTCTCAACGAGACCAAAACCGAAGCACCGCCCGGATCCATTGTCGCGTTGCGCGGTCAGGTGAGTACCATGCACGCCGCCTATAGCCGGCTCTTCGCTGGTCTCGCTCTCGCCATCGTGCTCATCTACCTGCTGATTGTGGTCAACTTCCAGTCGTGGCTCGATCCGTTCGTGATCATCAGTGCGCTGCCGACCGCCTTGGCGGGGATCGTCTGGATGTTGTTTTCCAGCTTTACCACCCTATCGGTCCCTGCCCTGACCGGCGCGATCATGTGCATGGGCGTTGCCACCGCCAACAGCATCCTCGTGGTCAGTTTTGCACGCGAGAGGTTGGCGCAAAGTGCCGACCCGTTATCGGCGGCAATCGATGCCGGCGTGACACGCTTCCGTCCGGTGTTGATGACGGCACTCGCCATGATCATCGGCATGCTGCCGATGGCGCTCAGCGGCGATCTGAACGCGCCGCTTGGCCGCGCGGTGATCGGCGGCTTACTCTGCGCCACTTGTGCAACGTTACTGCTCGTCCCGGCTTTGTTTGCATTGGTTCACCGCCGGCGACCTTCGGTGGGCACGGCGGCGCGGCAGGCCGATCCAATATGAAAGATGACGCGAAGATGTTTCCGAAGGGGTCAGCGCGGCTTGGCCGAAAGGTCGTCGCCGGCCTCTCGCTTGCTGGTCTCGCCGCGATCATCGTTGCATTCCTTGGCATAAGCAGTCGCCAAAAGAGCGAAGCAGACCTAACCCGGTGGACAAACGCCCAGGCTATTCCCACGGTCGAGATCGTTTCGCCGGCGCGCGGCGTCGGCCGCCAGCAATTGGTTCTTCCAGGCAACGTCGAAGCCTGGTACCAGGCGCCGATCTACGCACGCGTCAATGGCTACGTGAAGATGTGGTACAAAGACATCGGCGCTAAAGTGAAAGCCGGCGAATTGCTTGCGGAGATCGACACACCCGATCTGGACCAGCAATACGAACAAGCAAAAGGAGAACTCGCCAAGGCACAGGCTAACGAAGCGCTGGCCGAACTGACGGCGAAGCGCTGGGAGGCGATGCGGGCACAGAACGCTGTCTCGCAGCAGAACGCCGACGAAAAAGTCGGCGACTACAACGCCAGCAAGGCCGAAGTTTCCGCAGCGCAAGCCGATGTCGCGAGGCTCGCCGCGCTTGAGGGCTTCAAGAGAATCATTGCGCCCTTCGACGGAGTCGTCACATCGCGCAACATCGATGTCGGTGCGCTCGTCAATTCGACGCCCACGGGCCCCCTCGCGCTCTTCCAAGTCGCCGATATCCGGCGAATGCGCATTTATGTCTCCGTGCCGCAATCGTTCAGTGGCGAGCTTCACGTGGGAATGACTGCGGAGCTGAAGCTGCCGCAATATCCGGGCCGCAGCTTCGCGGCCACTCTGGCGACCACCTCCAACGCCATCGTGCAAAAAGACCGATCTTTGCTAGTCGAACTGCATCGGGACAATAGTGACGGGATATTGCAACCTGGCTCTTTCGTGGAGGTGCATTTTGAGCTACCCGCGAATGACGAGGTTTTACGCCTGCCGGCGAGCGCCCTCATCTTTCGGAGCAATCAACCCGAGGTCGCGACGGTTGGCGCCGACGACAGGGTGAGGCTCATCCCCATTGAGGTGGGACGGGATCTCGGCACCGAGGTCGAGGTTCTGTCGGGATTGACGACCAACGATCGGGTCATCAAGGCCCCATGGGATTCCATCGCCGACGGAGACGAAGTGAACATCGCGGGCCAACAAAGGTCCGCAGCCGAAGCCAGCGCGAGGTAGGGCTTCGGATCGGGGGATGTCGCATGAGAGTTCCGGTCCGGCTGGCGATCATGCCGGCGCTTGTGCTCGCCGCGTGCGACCTCGCTCCCGCCTATCATCCGCCCGTGGTCGAAGTTCCGGCCCATTTCAAGGAAGCCGGCGATTGGCAACTGGCTGAGCCGGCCGACGGCAAGCCACATGGCGAATGGTGGCACAGCTTCAACGACCGGCGGTTGGATCAGCTTGAAGCGCAGGTCGAAGCGGCCAATCCAGATCTTGCCGTGGCACTCGCCAATTATCTGCAATCGCGCGACTACGTACTCGAAGCGCAGTCGGCATTTTATCCCGAGATCGACAACGAGGATATGTTCTCCGGCAACAAACAGTCGGCGAACCGTCCCTTACGCGGCGCCGGCGAGCCAACCTATTATGGTGCCAACACGATCCAGGCCACGGCGAGTTATGAGGTCGACCTTTGGGGCCGCATCAAAGACCGCGCGAAAGCGGCGCAAGCCGAGGCACAGGCGAGCATGGCGGATCTTGAATCTGTGCGGCTCAGCCTGCAGGCGGAATTGGCGCGCGACTATGTGAGTTTGCGGGGCTATGATCAAGAAGCCCGGCTGCTCAGAGACACGGTGAAGGCCTACCAGGCGGCGCTCGATCTCACTCGTGAACGCCTGACAGGAAAGATCGCGGCACCAATCGATGTCGCGCGCGCCGAAGTGCAGTTGGCAGATGCCAAGGCGCTGCTTGCCGGCACGATTGGGCCGCGCGCCGCTTACGAACATGCAATTGCGACGCTCGTCGGTCAGCCGGCTTCGACCTTCTCGATCGCGGTTGCAACAAGGCCCATGGCGTTTCCAACGTTTCCTCCCGGCGTTCCCTCCAATCTTTTGGAGCGGCGGCCCGACGTCGCGGCCGCGGAGCGAGAAACGGCCGCGGCCAACGAATCGATCGGCATCGCGCGCGCCGCATTCTTTCCGAGCTTGACGCTCAATCTTCTCGCCGGCGGACAGGATACGGGGCTCAACCTGTTGAGCATGTCCAACAGCATATGGTCGGTTGGGCCCACGGTTTATCTGCCACTGTTCGACGCCGGCTTGCGGCGCGCCCAGCTCGCCGCCACCGAAGCAGCCTATCTTGCGACCGTTGCGCGTTACCGCAGCGTGGTGCTGCGCGCGATCCAAGAGGTAGAGGACGATCTCGCAAACCTTCGTTCCTTGAAGACCGAAGGACGCGATGTTGCCACGGCCGCTGTCTCGGCGCGGCGCGCTTCGGACCTCGCGCTTACTTCCTATCG
>JASHSB010000049.1 GCA_030036945.1 Methylovirgula sp.
CGTTGCCGCGCACCGCATGCTGGAGCAGCGAGACGGACTGCGGCGTCCAGCAATGCGTTTCGCCGCGAATGCGGAAAGCGTAATCGCCGCCGACGTCGAGCGCGTTGCGATAGATCGGCGCGTCGCCGAACGCGCTTTGGTGGCGGCGCAGGGTCTCTTCGGCGATCTCGGCTAATCCGATCCCGCCGATCCGCGAGGCCGTGCCGGTGAAATAGCGGTTGACGAAATCCTCGGCGAGGCCGACGGCGTCGAAGATCTGCGCGCCGCAATAGGACTGATAGGTCGAAATACCCATCTTCGACATGACCTTGAGCAGGCCCTTGTCGATCGATTTGATGTAGCGCTTCTCCGCGTCGTGCGCATCGACCTCGTCGGGGAAATCCGTGGCGATCGCGCCCAACGTCTCGAAGGCGAGATAGGGATTGATCGCCTCGGCGCCGTAGCCGGCAAGTAGCGCGAAATGATGCACCTCGCGCGCCTCGCCGGTCTCGATCACCAAGCCCACCGAGGTGCGCAGCCCTTTGCGGATCAGATGATGATGCACGGCGGCGGTGGCGAGCAGCGAGGGAATGGGAATCCGGTCCGGCCCGACGAGGCGGTCAGAGAGGACGATGATCGTATAACCGCTATGCACCGCCTGTTCGGCGCGGCCGCAAAGCCGCGCCAGCGCCTCGTCCATACCCTCGGCCCCCGCCTCGGCGGAATAGGTGATGTCGAGGGTACGCGTGTCGAACGTATCCTCGACCATGCCGATGGCGCGAATCTTTTCGAGATCGGCGTTGGTCAGGATCGGCTGTTTGACTTCGAGACGCTTGCGTTTGGCGTTGCCGGCGTGATCGAAAATGTTGGGACGCGGCCCGATGAACGAAACGAGGCTCATTACGAGCTCCTCGCGGATCGGATCGATCGGCGGGTTCGTCACCTGCGCGAAATTCTGCTTGAAATAGGTGTAGAGCAGCTTCGATTTCGACGACAGCGCCGAGATCGGCGTATCGTTGCCCATCGAGCCGACCGCCTCCTGCCCGGTCGCCGCCATCGGCTCCATGAGCAGGTTCACGTCTTCCTGCGTGTAACCGAAAGCCTGTTGGCGATCGAGCAGCGAGACGTCGCCGCGCGTCATGCGCGGCGCCACCGGCGTCAGCTCTTCGAGCTTGATCTGGCTGCGCTCGAGCCACGCGCGGTATGGGTTCATCCGAGCGAGTTTCGCCTTGATCTCGTCGTCGGAAACGATGCGCCCTTCTTCGAGATCGACGAGCAGCATTTTGCCGGGCTGCAAGCGCCATTTGGTGACGATCTTCTCTTCCGGGATCGGCAGGACGCCGACCTCGGAGGCCATCACCACCAATCCGTCGTCGGTGACGACGTAGCGCGCCGGGCGCAGGCCGTTGCGGTCGAGCGTCGCGCCGATTTGCCGGCCGTCGGTAAAGGCGACCGCGGCGGGACCGTCCCACGGCTCCATCAGCGCGGCGTGATATTCGTAGAAAGCGCGGCGATCTTCGTCCATCAGCGGATTGCCGGCCCACGCCTCGGGGATTAGCATCATCACCGCGTGGGCGAGTGAATAGCCGCCCTGCACGAGAAATTCGAGCGCGTTGTCAAAACAGGCAGTATCGGATTGGCCTTCATAAGAGATCGGCCAAAGCTTCTTGATGTCGTTGCCGAACAGTTCCGAGGCGACCGAGGCCTGCCGCGCCGCCATCCAGTTGACGTTGCCGCGCAGCGTGTTGATCTCACCGTTGTGGGCGACCATCCGATAGGGATGCGCGAGCGACCAAGTCGGGAACGTGTTGGTGGAAAACCGTTGGTGCACGAGAGCCAGCGCCGACTCGAAGAGCGGATGCCGCAGATCGTGGAAATAATCACCGAGCTGCGCCGCAAGCAGCAAACCCTTGTAGACGACGGTACGCGAGGAAAGCGAAACCGGATAGAATCCGGCCATGCGCCGATCGCGCAGCGCGTGGACGCCGTTCGAGATCGCCTTGCGCAGGATGTAAAGCCGGCGCTCGAAAAGCTCGTGGTCGGCGCCCGGTTTGCCGGCGTTGCCGCCGCGCCCGACGAAGAACTGCTTTATCACCGGCTCGGTCGGCTTGACGCTTTCGCCGAGGCCGCGGTTGTCCACCGGGACGTCGCGCCAGCCGAGGAAAATCTGGCCCTCGTCGGCGACGGTCTTTTCGACAAGCGCCATGACGATAGCGCGGGCCTCGGGGTCGCGCGGCAGGAACGCGGGGCAAATCGCATATTCCCCTAGCTCCGGCAGAGCAAAGCCTAGGCCGGCGGCGGCAAAGAAGCGGTGCGGGATCTGCACGAGGATACCGCAGCCGTCGCCCGCCTTCGGATCGGCGCCGACCGCGCCGCGGTGATCAAGGTTGATGAGGATCTCGAGGCCTTTGGCGACGATATCGTGCGACTTGCGGTTATGCATGTCGACGACGAAGCCGACGCCGCAGGAATCATGCTCGTTCGACGGCGAATAAAGGCCCTGCTCGGCCGGCAGGCCGGGATCGCGGCCAAGCGCGTCGCGCTCGACTTCGCAAGCCGTTTTCCGTCCGTGCTTCGAAACAACTGTCATGCTCGTCCTCACACCCGCCGCGGCGGGTCTTGCTCCTCGCATCGGAGATGCAACGAACGACCGGATCGGCTTGGCGTCACGCGGCAAATCCGCCGATCGCAAATAGGTCAGTAAAGCTGTCCTATTGCCGCAGATTTAGTATTGCAAATCCTTAGAAAATTACAAGGCAGCCGATCGCCTGGTAGGCCCGTTTTGCGTATCTGGTTTGCGGGTCTTATGCCCCGGGCTGAAGCCGTAGTTATCGCCCGGGACGGATAGGAATCGGCCGGTTCGGGCCACGCCGTAGCGTGCAACCTTCGGCCCAGAAGCGTAAAGTCCCATCCCAGCGCTGCCGCAATACTTGCCGACTTTTGCCGAATTCTTTGACGAAGGTAAGCTTGGCACCGCGGCGCCAAAGCCAGAGCGGAGGGGCGCATGAGTTCCGAAGATAAGGCGGTTTCTTGGTGCGCCGGATCGGCGCTCCTTGCGGCCTTCCTCGGCGTCGCGATCCTGCCGATGCCCGCTGCCGAGGCGCAATATATCCCCGCGCCTTGGAGCTTTCCTTACTATGACGGCTATCCGCCGCCGATGCCGCCGGGACGGATCGCACGGAGAGAGACGCCGCCTGCCGCGGTCCGGCCCGACGACGCCGATGCGGTGCTGCCCGTGATAGAAATCCGCCGTCGGGTCGCGGCGCTCGGCTTCCATCTGATCGCCGCGCCGCGCCACAAGGAGCGTATCTATCTTGCCGAGGCCGAGGACGTGCACGGACTGATGCACCGGCTCGTCTTTGACGCCTATCGCGGCAATATCATCGAGAATACGAAATTGGCCACTCTTCCCAAGAAGTCGAAACTCGCCGGAACCGCCGCCGAAACGTCAGCCGCGCCCGATCCGCAGCCCAAACCGGTCGGCGACAAAAGCACGGCCAGCAAACCCGTGTTGCGCACGGCGCAATGAAAGGGGCGCCGTGGACGGCGCCCCGATAAAGGCCGGGCAAGCCGGCCCGTGGTCCGCTGCCGATTACGCGGCCGCCTTGGCCTCGCCCTCGACCACTTTCGCGGCCGGCCCGCCGATCGGCACTTGGCGCGGTTTCTGTGCCTCCGGAAGTTCACGCACGAGATCGACGTGCAGCAGCCCGTTCTCAAGGCTGGCGCCTTTCACGTACACGTGGTCGGCAAGCTGGAAACGGCGTTCGAAAGCGCGCGCCGCGATGCCCTGGTAGAGAACTTCGCGCTCGCCGCCCTCCGGCTCCGTGCGCGCCTCCTTCGAACCGCGGATGATGACGCTGCCCTCGCGCGTTTCGATCGACAGATCCTTCTCGGCAAAGCCGGCGACCGCGACCGTGATTCGGTAGGCATCTTCCGCCGTGCGTTCGATATTGTACGGCGGATAGGATGGGAAGGCTTCAAATCCAGTGGCTTGATCTACGAGGTTCAAGAGGCGATCGAAGCCGATCGTAGAACGATACAGGGGGGAAAGATCCAATTGACGCATTTTCATCCTCCATTGAAGCGAGTGCGAGGAAGGCCGGCATTTTGCCCTGGCCGCCCTCGGGTCTTGCGCGTCCGTGTGGCCCGCGCAGCTTGGATGTGGGAGGCGAATTCGGCTGCCGCAAGGGGCGCGGCAGCAGCCGCCTGGGTACTGGAACGCCTCGGCAAAACCGCCTAGGTAGCCGAGAACATCGAGACTTGGGGCATGGAACTCGTCGCGATACCGGAGAACCCCGTTCCCGAGGGTGCCGTCCTCGTCGGGCTCACGACCCAGGACGGCGTCCAGTTGCGCGCCGCGCGCTGGACCTGGTGCTCGACGCCGCGCGGCACCATCGTCGTTCTCCCCGACCGCGCCGAATTCATCGAGAAATATTTCGAGACGATCAGCGAGCTGCTGGCGCGCGACTTTGCCGTTGTCGCCCTGGATTGGCGCGGCCAAGGTCTTTCGGAGCGCCAACTCCGCAACCGACACAAGAGCCATATCGACGATTTTGAGATTTACGAACGCGACCTTGCCGCGTTGAAAGAGCAGATCCTTGACGCGCTTTGTCCGCAACCCTGGTTCGCGCTCGGCCATTGCATGGCGGCGGCAATTCTCATCCAACAGGCGCGTGCCGGCCGTTCGCCGTTCGCGCGGATCGTGGTGACTTCGCCGATGATCGATTTCTACCGTTTGCCGCTCAAAACCGGCGCGCGGATCCTCGTCGAAGGGCTCGACATCCTGGGCCTCGGCGGCGCCTTCGTCCCCGGCGGCCGCGGCCGACCGGTCTTTCTTCAATCGTTTGTCGAGACGGTCTTAACTTCCGATCCGATCCGGTACGCGCGCACCGCGGCGATCTTGAAAGCCGCGCCGGAACTCGGCGTCGGCGATCCGACGATCGGCTGGACGAATGCCGCCTTCCGGCTGATGCGGCAATTCGAAGACGCGGATTATCCGCGCCGGACGCTGACGCCGATTCTGGTCATCGCGGCGGGCGCCGATCGTGTCGTCTCGACTCCGGCGACCGAACTTTTCGCAGGCCGGCTGAAGGCCGGCCGGTTCATCACCCTGCCCTATGCGCGCCACGACGTCCTGACGGAGCGCGATCGGCTTCGCACCCAATTCTGGGCGGCGTTCGACGCTTTCATTCCCGGTGTCGAGGATCAATTCGCGGTATCGCTTACCGCGATGCCGACGCCGCGGCGCCGGACGTGGCGTTTCTGGCCGTGGGCCGCCGCATCCTAAGCTTTGGCAAGCAGCTCCAAGGCCGCGGCATGGATGCGCGCGTCGCCCGAGGCGATGACGTTGCCGCCCCGCGCCGCGTCGCCGCCACTCCATGTGGTAAACGTTCCGCCCGCCCCTTCGACGATGGGGATCAGCGGCGCGACGTCGTAGGTCTTCACGCCGGCTTCCATAACGCAATCGACGTGACCCGCCGCCAGCATCGCGAAGGCGTAACAGTCGCAGCCGTAGCGCGACAGCCGCACTTCCTGTTCGACGCGCCGGAATTTTTCCAGAGCGTCCGGCGGATAGAGAAGCGGCGACGTAGTCATCAGCGTCGCGGCCGAGAGCGAGGCACAGGCGCGCGCATGCAGCTTGCGTTGCGCGATCGCATGATCGTGCCTCGGGCCGCGCCAACTTGCCGCTTTGCCGTCGCCAATAAAGATCTCGCGCGTAAACGGCTGCGTCATGACGCCGTAGATCGGCCGGCCGTTGTGCAGAAGCCCGATCAGACAGCCCCAGGTGGGAACGCCGGCGATGAAGCTTTTCGTTCCGTCGATCGGATCGAGTACCCAGACATATTCGGCGTCGGCGCGATCCTCACCGAATTCTTCGCCGATGATGCCATGCTGCGCGAACGTTTCGCCGATGCGGCGGCGCATGGCGGATTCGGCGGCGCGGTCGGCTTCCGTGACCGGATCGAAGACTCCGCCGTGACTTTTGTCTTCCGCGCCGAGGGCGGTGCGGAAGAACGGCAGGACGGTGCGCCCAGCGAGGTCGGCGAGCTGCTCCGTGAAGGCGGCAAAATCGACTGCTGTCATGCTCGTTCCGCGGAATTGCTTTGAAGACCGGATCGCCGCGAACGCCAATCGGCAATCCTCAAAGCACGACCAGCTTGCTCCTTTCCACACTGCCCAGGTCACGGCCACGACGAAGAACAGCCTTCAAGAACAACGCGCTAAGGACAAAGATGCGGCCCGCCGACGCAGATCCTGGAAAATAGGTCAGCAGGGCTTGTGCTTTGTGCGATGCACGTGCATATTATTGCGGTGCGGCAACCCGGTTGTCGCCGATGCCCTCCTTGGGCGTTTCCTCCCTAGACTTGGGCCGCTTGCGTTCGCGCAGGCGGCCTCTTTATTATTTGGATTTGGCGCGAGTAAATTTTTCTCACTCGGCGGCGGTGCGTTCGCCACCATAGCGTGCAGAAATTCGCCGCGCGAGCGTTTCCATGACTTCCGCGAGATCGACGCCGATGCGCTCGAACCGCTCCGCTTTCGCCATGCTTTTCTCGTCCATGTAGAGCGCGCGGTTCACCTCGATCTGCATTGCGTGAAAATGGTTCGCCGGATCGCCGTAGTGTTCAGTGATGAAGCCGCCCGCATACGGCTTGTTGCGCAGGACGCTATAGCCGAGCCGATATAGCTCGTCTTCGATGCAATCGACGAACTCGACCGCCGCGCTCGTCCCGTAGCGGTCGCCGAGCACGAAGTCCGCCTTGATTTTTCGATCGGCGCTTTCCGGCAACAAGGGCAACGTCGAAATCGACGGCATGGAATGGCAGTCGACCAGCACCGCGAGACCGAAGTTCTCCCGGGCGCGCGTGAGCAATACCTGCAAGGCGCGGTGGTAAGGCTTGTACAGTTTCTCAATCCTGGCCAGCGCTTCGTCGACTTTGAGACGCTGCGCGTAGATCTCCTGCGAATCGCCGACGACTCGCGCGATCGTGCCGAGGCCGCCCGCCACGCGGACCGATCGGGTATTGACAAATCCCGGCAGACGGCCTTCGAACATCCGCGGGTCGAGCTCGTAGGCTTCGCGGTTCAAGTCGAGATAGGCGCGCGGGAACCGGGCGCAAACCAACGGCGCGCCGCGTGCGACAACTCCGGCAAACAATTCGTCGACGTAGGCGTCCTCGGAGCGACGCAAAGTCATGGCGTCGAGACGGGCGCTCGCCAGAAAGCGGCGCGGATAGACGGAGCCCGAATGCGGCGAGGAGAACACGAGCGGCGAAGCCAGCGTGTCTGGCTCGATCATGTCGAAGGGCGGATCGAGTTCGGGCTCGTGAGGCGGCCCCGGCTGTGGCGACGGACGAATGCCGGATTTTCCGGAAACCATCGAGCTTGCTCCTGGCCGGTATCGCTCCCCGGCCGTTCGGGATCGTCGAACCAGTCTGGCAACGGAAGGCGGCGCTGTCCATCGCCGCTGAGGTCCGCTGCAGAATTCTCCCTAACCCGGCTGGTTAGCGCCAAGATCTAGCGCAACCATCTTGGATTTTCACTCGATTTTTACCTTGCCCGGCTCTGATAAGGGGCTATTCCCCGAGGCCATGATGACCGACATGCCTGAGATTTCCTTCCCGCCAAATTCGAAGATCCTGCTCGCCGAAGACGACCACGACATGCGCCGCTTTTTGGCGAAGGCGCTGCAGAACGCCGGCTATTCCGTCGTCGCCTTCGACAATGGGTTATCGGCCTATAACCGGCTGCGCGAAGAGCCGTTCGAGCTGCTGCTCACCGACATCGTCATGCCGGAGATGGACGGGATCGAACTGGCGCGCCGGGCGACCGAGCTCGATCCGGAGATCAAGGTGATGTTCATCACCGGCTTCGCCGCCGTGGCGTTGAACCCCGACAATCACGCGCCGAAGCAGGCCAAAATCCTGTCGAAACCTTTCCACTTGAAGGATCTCGTCAACGAGGTCCAGCGCCTGCTCGCGGCGTAGGGCCGCGGCTTGCGCCGCCGCCCAGCAGCCGATATAGGCTCCCGATCCTTGCGGCAGGCAAAGCCGCGCGGGCGCGTAGCTCAGCGGGAGAGCACTACGTTGACATCGTAGGGGTCACAGGTTCGATCCCTGTCGCGCCCACCATTCACCAGCGCAGAACTCGCGAGCCGGCGATGGCGCCGACCACCATGACGACGAGCACGGCGAGTACGTACCAGGTCGCCACGAACAGCGGCGAATCGTCGGGGCAATGCGTGGCGTAGAGGCTCGCCGCGAACGCGCCGGCGAGCAGCCCGGCGACGGCGCCGGCGAGGCTCGGGTTGTTCGGCGCGCCGCGATGCAACGCGACGAGCGCGCCGATCAGCGGCGCCGCCGCGAAGCTCGGAATCATCGTCATGCAGACAAGCGCGTTGTGGCCGACGAGCCGCGTTCGCCACAGGTCGGGTGGCAAAACCAGAAGTTCGATGCCGACCGCCGCGGCAAGCACGAACAAGCAGAGAATCAGCAGCCGAACGAGCGGCCGCGGATCGCCGGTCGGACGTGCCAGCCGCAGGGCCAGCGGCCCGGCACATGCAAAAACGACGAGCGGATAGAAAATCTTGAAGAGAACGCGCGGCTCGCCCATCAGGTCGGCGAGATCCGGACGCGGCCCCATCACAACGCCATAGAGCGCAATCGACAGCAAAATTCCCGGCAGCAGACCATAGACGAGCGCCACCGCCAGGGGCGTTTTCTCCACCTCCGGATCGGCGGCAAGGACGCGGATCAAATCGTCGGTTTTCATCGTCTCGATCTAGGATCCCTTAGTTCGCGCCGCGAGCGACGCAAGGCCGCGATGCAAGGCAACCCGCACCGCGCCGCGGCTCATCGACAGGCGCTCCGCGGCTTCGGCGATCGAAGCGCCGCTGACAGCGATAGCTTCGACCACCTTGCGCTGACCGCTCGGCAAAGTTTCCAA
>JASHSB010000050.1 GCA_030036945.1 Methylovirgula sp.
CGCACCGTATCGCCGACCAAGAGTCCCTCGGCGAGCGGCCCCTGGTAATGCGTGCAGAGCGCCCCGATCGCGAAGATTTCCGCGCCGCGTCGGGCGAGCAATACCGGCTCTTCTCCGACGTGGCCGAGAAGCATGGCGCCGTCGGCAAGCGCCGCTGCCGCGACGCCTTCACGGAAATCGGATCCCTCAGGCCCTTGTTTGTCGTCGCTCATGGGTTCCTCCAAACGCTCGCCTGCACATGAGGGTCACGCGCCACGGTAATCACTTTCGGTAGGATCGGGTTTCCTGCTCTCCGAAGGATTGCCACAGATCGACCATACGCACCAACATCGCTCGACTTGGATCGAAGGGTAAGTCTTTAAATCCCCACTTTGCGTAGAAGCGGCGGATGTCTTCATCAAGCGGATGTAAGATAACCCCAATGCTGGCGATGGTCGCGGAAGCGTGCAATGCCGTTTTGAGCGCGAAAAAAAGAAGCGAGGCGGCGTGCCCGCGCCCTTGATAATCCTTATCCACCGCGAGCTGGCTGAGCAGTGTCGCCGGCAAGGGATCGGGGCGGTTGCGCCGTTGTGACCTTGGGAGGAACGTTCGCTCGATTTGCGCAGCGCTGAGCGCAACGTAACCGACAATTCGTCCTGAATTGGCGTCGGCAATGACATTAACGTGCGAGATTCCGGCAGCTTGATTCATCCAGGCGTGCCGACGAAACCAGGCGTTCAACGAATCTCGGCTGCAGTCAAAATGGGTGCGATCGTCCTGTTCGGCGAGCGGACGTGGCGGCGTGACCGCCATTATTTTTCCCGCGTAGCGCCTCGGCGCGCGAGTTTCGCCAGCGCCGGGATCGTCTCAGCCGGACGATGGACCCACGTCTCGAACGCGGCCCAGCTCTTCGCCGGAATGGTCACCACCGTTCGATTCAGGAGGTCGATTTCCGCCGCCTCGATGCTCTTGCGACGCATGAAATCGCTCAGACTGGTGCGCGATTGCACCGCTGCCGCCTCGAGAAGCGCACGCTCTTCCGGACTCACGCGAATGCTGAGAACCGACGTTGCGGTAGATAAGCTGGCCATGCGTATGACAATAGCATACAGCGGGCCGATTTCAAGTCTCGCTCTATTCCAGCCCGGCGCGGCGCAACGCGACTTTGGAGACGGCGGCCCAATCCTTATCGCCGTCGCCGTGGGCGATCGCGTCGACGAAATTGTCGCGCAGGATACCCGCGAACGGCAACGGCGCGCCCGACTTCTCGCTCGCCGTAAGCGCGAGGCGCACGTCCTTCAAACCGAGCGCCAGTTTGAAGCCGGCGGGTTCGAACTTGGCGTTCAAAATCGCCGGTCCGTAGACTTTATAGGCCGGCGCGGCGAACAGCGTGCCGGTGAAAACCTCGATGAGCTTGCCCGGATCGACGTTATGACGCCGGGCGAGCGCCACGGCTTCGGCCATCGTCTCGATCGCCGAAGCGAGCGTGAAATTGGCGGCGATCTTGACCAGATTGGCTTGATGCGGGGCGTCGCCGACGACCCACGTCTGCTTACCGATGGCATCGAGCAGCGGCTGGACGCGACGCACGAGCGCGGCGTCGCCGGCGGCAAGCACATTGAGGCCGCCCGCCGCCGCGACGTCCGGGCGGCCGAGTACCGGGGCGGCGACGTAGCCGAGGTCCAGCCGGGAATGAATTTTCTCAAGCCGTTTGGCGAAATCGATGGAAATCGTGGCCGTCACGACGTGCACGAGGCCGGCCCGCGCCTTTTCGAGCACGCCACCGTCGAGCAGTACCGCCGCGACGGCGTCGTCGTCGGCAAGCATGGTAACCGCCGCCTCGCCTTGCAGCGTCTCTTGCGGCTGTTCGACGCCGATCGCTCCTTCTTTGGCGAGCTTCTCGACGGGCCCGCGCGAGCGATTCCAGACGCGAACCGTATGCCCGGCCTTGACGAGCTTCGAAGCCATGGCCGAACCCATGGCGCCCAGACCGATGACGCCGACGTCCATTTCCGCCTCCGCTGTGCTCCCCACACCTTTGGCGCGGGCAGAGCAACGTCACTCTCCCGCCCGCAAAGATTTCCGTGCCGCCAAGGCGGGGCGCCGCTGACGGTAACGTAACGTTAACCATTCGCCCGCGACAGTGCCGGCCTTCTTTTCGAGGCGCTGGCAATGGCTTTAGGCATGGCTTTGGCCGCTCGCCAACAGGTCGCGCCGGCGGCGCGCCAGAACGCCGCCTTGGCGCTCATGCTGACGGATGGCGGCGACGAGCGGATCAAGCCCGATCCGCTTACCGGCCGCACGAAATATGCCACGCCTGCGATGCCGGCGCCCAACGAAATCTGGTTTTCCTCATCCACGGCCAGCGCGATCGAGCGGCGCGGCGTAATGGCTGCGGGCGATGCTCTGACGGCGCTCGTCGGGCGGTTCGTCTATCCCGCAGGGTGGTTCGAGCGGCTGCGCCAGCGCATCGTCGGCCTTTTCGGCGTCCTCGGCAGCGAGGCAATTCTTGCCGCCTCCGGAACCGAGGCGGAATTCATCGCCCTGAGCGTCGCCCGTGCCGCTTCCGATCGGCCGCTGACCTCGATCGTGATCGGCCCCACCGAAACCGGCCGCGGCGTCGTGAAAGCCGCGGCCGGCCGGCATTTTCTACCGAGCACGAGTCTCGGCGGCGCGGTCGAGCCGGGCGCTCGTCTTGCCGGCATCGCCGACGTGGAGATTGAGACGATCGCCATACGCAATTCGGCGGGAGTGCCGCGCGCCGCCGCCAAGATCGACGCGGAGGCGGCGGCCTGCGTGGCGAAAGCGCTCGCCGCCGGGCGCGACGTCCTTCTTCATGTCCTCGATACCTCGAAAACCGGGCTCGGCGGCGTCAACCGGGAGCAGGCGCGCGAACTTGCGGCGAACCGGCACGTAACCGTCGTCGTCGACGCCTGCCAGCTGCGCTGTCCGCGCGAGCGTCTGCAGGCCGATCTGAAAGCCGGGTTCATGGTGATGATCACCGGCTCGAAATTCGCCGGCGGCCCGCCGTTCGCGGGGGCGCTTCTGCTGCCGCCCGGAATGGCCAAACGATTGGACGAGCGGCGCAGCGCGCCGGCGGGACTTGCAGCCTATTCGGCGCTCTTCGACTGGCCGGGATCGCTGCAGCAGGATTTCACCGCGGCGCTCGACACGCTTTTCAATCTCGGTCTCGGGCTGCGTTGGGAAGCGGCGCTCGCGTCGATCGAAGCGTTTTTTGCACTTCCCGAAAGCTTGCGGACGCAAATCCTCACTTGGTTTGGCGATGAGGTCCGACGACACATTGCCGCGCGCCGGCATCTTCGCCTGGCGAAAGGCGCGCCCGATACCACGATCTTTCCGGTGGTGACCAAAGGCGCGGAAAGTCCCGCGGAGGCCGCGGCGCTCTATCGAGCGCTCGCCGAGGAAGGCGATCGGCCGGATTTGGCGCGATCCTGCCACGTCGGGCAGCCGGTCGAGATCGGCAAGCAGGCGGCGCTGAGGATTTGCGCCTCGATGCCGCTCGTGCTTGACATTGCCGCCCACATGGCTGAGGGGCGGACGCTCAGCTCCGCGCCCGCCGCCGGCGATCTCGATTTCCTGTTTTGCAAATGGGACAGACTCGCCGGTTGCTGATCCGCTGCATCCGAAGAGAAAGCTTTGTCCCGTTCCGCGAAAATCGAAGACGATGCGCCAAACGTTGCGCGCCGCGCCGAAACTGATCTCGACCCTAAAGATTGGGAAGCGTTCCGCCGGGAGGCGCACCGCGGTCTCGATCTGATGATCGACTATCTCAGCCACGTGCGCCGGCGCAAGGTGTGGCAGCCGGCGCCGGATTCGGTCCGGGCGCGGTTTCGCGCCGGCCTGCCGCAAAAGGGCAAGCCGCTTGCCGGCCTGATCGACGAGTTCGAGCAATTCATACTGCCCTATGCCAACGGCAACCTGCATCCGCTATTCATGGGCTGGGTGCATGGGGCGGGCACGCCCACCGGCATGGTCGCCGAAATGCTCGCAGCGGGGCTCAACGCCAACTGCGGCGGCCGCGATCACATCGCGATTGAAGTCGAAAAGCAGATCGCCCTTTGGCTCGCCGAGGCGTTCGAATTTCCGCGCGATTCGTCGGGCGTATTCGTCACCGGCACGTCGATGGCAAATTTCGTCGCCGCGGTAGTGGCCCGCACCGACGCGCTGGGCGAAAAGGTCCGCCGCGGCGGGCTCAAGGAAGCGCTTCAGCTCGTCGGCTATGCCTCGCAGGAGGCGCACGGTTCGATCGAGCGCGCCTTCGAGATCGCCGGGATCGGCGGGGCGTACCTGCGCCGCCTGCCGGTCGATCGCTCGCGCCGGATGGACGTCGAGGCGCTGCGCGGCACGATCGCCAAGGACCGCGCCGCCGGGCTGCTGCCGTTCCTGGTCGTCGGTTCCGCCGGAACGGTGAACACCGGTTCGATCGACGCTCTCGACGCGCTCGCCGAACTCTGTGCGGGGGAGGATCTGTGGTTTCATATCGACGGCGCGTTCGGCGCGCTCTGCGTCCTCTCGCCGGATCTGAAGCCGCTTGTGAAGGGAATCGAGCGCGCCGACTCGATTGCCCTCGACTTCCACAAATGGCTGCACGTGCCTTATGACGCGGGCTTCTTCCTCTGCCGCCATCCGCAGGTGCATCGGCAGACCTTCATGAGCACGGCCGCCTATTTGGCGCGCGCACCGCGCGGGCTCGCCGCGGCCGACATTTGGCCTTGCGACTTGGGCCCGGATCTGTCACGCGGCTTTCGGGCGCTGAAAACCTGGTTCACGTTCGAGGCCTATGGCGTGGAGCGGCTCGGCGATGCGATCGCGCAGACCTGCCGCGTCGCGCAACATCTCGAGTCGCTGATCGAGCACTCCGCCGTCTTCGAGCTTTGCGCGGGTGCGCGCCTCAATATCGTCTGCTTCAGCGTCAGGGGTGATACGACCGGCGAACTCAACCGCGAGGTCGTCATGGACCTGCATGAAACCGGCGTCGCCGCGCCCTCGATCACCCGCCTCGAAGGCCGGCCGGTAATCCGCGCCGCGATCGTCAACCACCGCACGCGAGCGGCCGACATGGACGCGTTCGTCGTGGCGGCGGAAGCATCCGTGAAGCAGATTCGTGCCGCCCGCGCCGGCTCATAACGACACATTCGTTAAGCTTACGCTAACCAATGCACCTTAGGTTCGGCGTCGCGTTCACGCCGGACCCTCGATGCACGCGCCCGCCGCCAAGCCAAAACCGGAACCCGCGACTCTCGTCGCCGCGGCGCCGCATAACGCCGCGGCGCCGCTTGCCGCGTTGCGCGACATGGCCGCCGAAGTGGGTTTGAGTCCGATCCAGATCGTACGCGACTTCGCCAACCTCGCGCTCGGCCCCGGCAAGGTAAGTTTCGACGACTATGTGCGGCTGCGGCTTTTCAGCCTTGATTATTGGGCCGGCTGCGATCGGCGCACAGTTGTCGGGCAGCGCGCAAACCGCGATCTTCTCGTCGAAGTGAACTACCGCCACGATTGGTACGGGCTCATCGACGACAAGGTCGCCTCCTCCGCCTATCTTTCCGCTTACGGCCTGCCGACCATGCCGATCGCGGCGATCTTCGCGCCGCGGCTCAGAACCGGCGCGGCGCATGTTTTGCACAGCCGCGAAGAGCTCGAACGTTTTCTACTGCGCGACGAAATTTATCCGCTGTTCGGCAAGCCGGCGGAAGGCTTCCAGAGTCTCGGCTCGATCGCGCTGCGCCGAATGGATGCGGCGCGCGGCGAAATCGAGACGATCGGCGGCGCCTGCGTGCGCATGACGGATTTCCTCGACGACGTCACGAGTCATTACCGAGGCGGCTATCTTTTCGAGCCTTTCCTGGCGCCGCATCCCGACGCCGCGCGGCTCCACGGTGAGCGGCTCGGCACGACGCGCATCGTCACGCTCTGCGATGCTGAGGAGCCGCGCATTTTCCGGGCAAGCTGGAAAATCCCCTCGGGGCGGAACGCGGCCGACAATTTCTGGCGCAGCGGCAATCTGCTGGCCAAACTCGACATCGAGACTGGTGCGATCGAAAAAGCCGTCTCCGGCATCGGATTCGAGACGAAGTTGGAGACGCGGCACCCCGATACCGGCGCGCCGCTAGTCGGCGCCCGCGTGCCGCGTTGGGCGGAGGCAAAGGCGCTGGCGCTCGAAGGGGCGCGCGTCATGCGCCACGTGCCGATGCTCGGCTGGGACATCGGATCGACGGCTGCGGGGCCGGTCATCGTCGAGATGAACGAGACGCCGGACCTGTTTCTGAATCAATTGCCCGATGCGCGCGGCATTCTGGAGCCCGACTTCCTCGCCTTCCTGACGGAGCAGAGGCACGCCCGCAAAGCCTACGAGACGCGCGTAAAGCGTCAGGTCGCCAAGCTGTAAGGCAGCTATGGCGTCCCTTAGGGCGCGCGTGTTTCTCCGTAAGAGGACTTGATCGATCGCCCCTCGCATGCTGAGGAGGCGGCGAAGGCGGTTTCGAACACAGTCGAACGCGCCTGCCAAGTACGGCCGCTGCATTGGCGTTCGGGAAGCCCGCATGATTCTGCTGCGATCGATCCTCTTCAATCTCTGTTTCTATGCGCTGTTGATTACTCTCATGATCCTCGGCGTGCCGGCGCTGATCGCCGGACGGCGCGGCGTCGAAGCCTACGGGCGCTTCTGGGTGCGTATGTCGTTCGCATTGCTCGAGCGCGTCTGTCGTCTCAAGGTGGAGTTCCGCGGCTTGCAACATCTGCCCGATGGGGCGGCGATCGTCGTTTCCAAGCACCAGTCCTTTCTCGACGTGCTGGCGCTGGTTCTGTGCGTGCGCGGCTTTGCGTTCGTCTATAAACGCGAGCTGGCGTTCATCCCCCTCTTCGGGCTTTATTTGTGGCGCGGCGAGCAGGTCGCGATCGATCGCGCCAAGCGCGCCGGTGCTTTGCCGCGCGTCATCGCCGCCGCGCAGCGGATTTTCGCGGAAGGGCGGCGGCTCGTCATCTTTCCGGAAGGGACGCGCAAGCCGGTCGGCGCGCCGCCGGCCTATAAAGCGGGCGTCGTTCGCATCGCCCGGGAGACCGGCGTCGTTTGCGTCCCTGTCGCGCTGAATTCGGGCCTCTTTTGGCGGCGACGCGGATTCCTGCGGCGCCCCGGGACGGCGGTCATTGAATTTCTCGCTCCGATCGCGCCCGCGCTCGACAAAGAAAGCTTCATGCGGCTTCTGGAAACACGCATCGAAGACGCAACGGCGCGGCTCGTCGCCGAGGCGCGCGGCAAGAATTAACGCGTTTTTGCTCTTCGTCGTTTCCGGGCCGCGAGGCAAAGCCGACGCGGAGAAGCACGCCGTGCCCGCGCCGAGCGCCGCCTTCCAGCGCAGTTACCCGATCGGCGCCTTGCGACCGCCCGACGCCGCAAGCCGCGCCGCGAGCCATTCGAGCGTCGCATCGACGATGCCGAGTTCGGCAAGGCGAGCATATGTGTTGCGCACGTAATCGGGATTGGCGCCCGATAGGCCCTTGCCTTGCAGCACCAGCCGTTCGAGCTCGTCTCTGTCGAGCCGGCCGGCATATTGAAGGTGCTTGCGATCGACGGCATAGGAGAGCGCTTCGACGCCGCGGCCGTCGTCGAGCCTCGCACGCAAATATAACTCCCGGTAGACAAGCGTCACCTGTTCGCGGCTGCGCAGATAGGCGACGGTCGCGGCCGAATCGGCTTCAGGAATGCGAAACGCGATCCCCTTGCACGAGCCGCCGCGGTCGAGGCCGAGGACGAGGCCGGGCTTTTCCGGCGTGCCGCGATGCACATGCGAATAGACGCAAAGGGCACGATGATAGCCGCGCACCGTGGCGATCCGGCGTTCGGCATAGGAAAATCCCGGCCGCCACATCAACGAGCCGTAGCCGAAGACCCAAAGATCCATGCTTCGATTATCCACCGGGCGACACCGGCCGGGACCATCGCCGAATTTGGCCACGATCTTAGGTTCTGTCCAGCGCGGCGAAAGGAGATTGCGATGGCTGGCGGAAAGCGCAAGCGGATGGGATGGGCGCTGCTCGCCCTCGTCGGCTTGGTTGCGCTCGCTTGGACAGTGCTTTGGAACCTCGCCGCGGGGCAAAGCGAGAGGACCGTCGAAGCATGGATCGTGCGCGAAAAGAGTTTCGGCCGGACCTGGTTTTGCCCCGAGCGCACCGTCGGGGGTTTTCCGTTCGCCATCGAGATGGAATGCACTAAGCCGCGTTTCGACGGCATCATCTTCGGCCGGCATTTTACCGGCGGCTTGGGCGGCTTTCGCGCGACGGCCGTGGTATTCCATCCGACCGTCGTGACGGCACGGCTCGGCGCGCCGTTCGCGGTTTCCGCCGAAGACGAAGACGCGCATCTCGATCTCTTTTGGAGCGACCTTCGCCTCGTGCTCGACGGATTGCCGCAAGGGATGTGGCACGTGACGATCCATGCGGAGAAACTCGCCTGGCGTGGCGCTTCGCACGACTACGGTTCGGTGGATGGCAACGCCGAACGGCTCATGGGTTATGCGGCGAACCACGCCACGGACCGCTCCTATGATTTCAACGTGACCATCGATTCCGCCCGGTTGCCCGAAATCGATCGCTTACTGGGCGCGGACCTGCCCGCCGATATCGTTGCGCGTGGCACAGTGACCCAAGCCGGATTCGATCCTGCGTTGCCGCTGGCGGATAATATGGACAACTGGCGCGCCGCCGGCGGCCGCGTCGATTTCGCTGCGCTCGATCTGACGCACGGCCCGGCCAAGTTCACGGCGCATGGTTCGCTCGGCGTCGATGCCTTGCATCGCGTCGAAGGGAGACTCGATACGAAGAGTTACGGCCTGGCCCCGGTTTTGATCCGCCTCGGCGTCAATCCGACGTTGGTCTCGGCCGGCGCGCTGCTCAGCGGCCTGTTGAGCGGAACGTCCTCGAACCGCGCCGATCC
>JASHSB010000051.1 GCA_030036945.1 Methylovirgula sp.
GCGAGCGAAGCGAAGCAACCCAGAGGGTTGCTCCAATTCGGACGTTGCTCTGGATTGCATCGTCGCTCCCGCTCCTCGCAATGACGGCTCCAAACCGGCCTATAATTTCCTGAGTTCCACCATCTCGACCGAATGGCCGGCGTCTTTGGTCAGCACGAGATTGGCGCGGGCGCGCGTCGGCAAAATGTTCTCGCGCAGATTACGCAAATTGATCTTGGTCCAGATGTCGCGTGCGACAGCCGTCGCCTCGGCATCGCCGATGTCCGCGTATTTGCGGAAATAGGAACGCGGATCGCGGAACGAAGTTTGCCGCAGCCGCAAAAAGCGCTCGACGTACCATCGTTCGAGATCGGCCTCGGCGGCGTGGAGATAGACGGAGAAATCGAAGAAATCGGAGACGAAAGCGCTCGACCGCCCGTCGCGCGGCGGCCGGCCGGGCAGCAGCACGTTCAGGCCCTCAACGATCAGAATGTCCGGACGATCGACGACGATGCTTTCCTCGGGTACCACGTCGTAAGTCAGATGCGAATAGACGGGCGCGCGGACGTTGCGCGTCCCGGCCTTCACGTCGTTGAGAAAGCGCAGCAGCGCGGCGCCGTCGTAGCTTTCCGGAAAGCCTTTCTTCTCCATCAGCCCTTCGGCTTCGAGAACGGCGTTGGGATAGAGAAACCCGTCGGTGGTGACGAGCTCGACTTTCGGTGTGTTCGGCCAGCGCGACAGCAGCGCGCGCATGACCCGCGACAAGGTCGATTTGCCGACCGCCACTGAGCCGGCGACGCCGATGATGTACGGCATCTTGCCGTCTTCGGCGTCGAGGAAACGCTGCGTCGCCTTGAATAGGCCCTGGGTCGCTGCGACGTAGAGCGCCAGCAACCGCGACAGCGGCAGATAGATCGCCACCACCTCTTCGAGCGAGATCGGATCGTTGAGCGAGCGCAGCTTGCTCAAATCGTCGAGTGTCAAGGTGAGCGGCGTGTCGGCGCGCAATGCCGCCCATTCGCTTCGCGTGAAGCGATGATAGGGCGAAAGGATCGTGACACGTTCGTCCATCCGATTTCTCCCAACACGGGGCGGCGGAACTCCGGTTGCGTGAAAACAATCTTCACGCAAATCAGCTCTTGCGGGAAGCTTTTTCTTCGTGCCCGGAGTAGGCCGTCCGCCGTTCGAGTTCGGCCAAGATCTCGTCAAGCGCGATGCCGCGCGACTGGAGAAGCACCAGCAGATGGTAAAGAAGGTCGGCGCTCTCGTTGACGAGAACTTCGTGGCTTTCCTCGAGCGCGGCGACGATTACCTCGATTATTTCCTCGCCCAGTTTTTTCGCGGCACGCGGCGCTCCGCCGTCGAGCAGCGTCTTGGTATACGAAGTTTCGGCCTTCGCGCCGGCGCGCGCGGCGATGATCGCGGCAAGGTCGTCGAGGGTAAACTTGCTCATCGGCGCTCCTCAGGCTGCCGCCGCGACGGCCACGCCGTCGAGGCGCACGGCAATTCCGGCGCACGCTATATGGCGTTTGGCCTCGGCAATGCTGAATTCGCCGAAATGAAAGATCGATGCGGCGAGCACGGCGCTGGCGCCGCCGTCGCGCAGCCCTTCGACGAGATGATCGAGCGTCCCGACCCCTCCCGAGGCGACGACCGGTACGCCCACCGCGTCGACGACGGCGCGGGTCAGCTCGAGATCGAAGCCGGATTTCGTGCCGTCGCGGTCCATCGACGTGAGCAGGATCTCGCCCGCGCCGAGGCTCGCCACTTCGCGCGCGTAGGCGAGCGCATCGAGGCCCGTAGGCTTGCGCCCGCCATGCGTGAAGATCTCCCAACGTCCGGGCGCGGTTTGCTTGGCATCGATGGCAACGACGATACACTGGCTGCCGAATTTTTCCGCCGCGGCGCGCACGAGGCCGCGGTCGTTCACGGCGGCGGTCATGATCGAAACCTTGTCGGCGCCGGCAAGCAGAAGATTGCGGATGTCTTCGGGCGTGCGCACGCCGCCGCCCACGGTGAGCGGCATGAAGCAGGCTTCCGCCGTGCGCTTCACGACGTCGAAGAGAATGCCGCGGTTCTCGTGACTTGCGGTAATGTCGAGAAAGCAGAGTTCGTCGGCGCCCGCCGCGTCGTAGGCGATCGCGCAGGCGACCGGATCGCCGGCGTCGCGCAGATCGACGAAGTTGACGCCTTTGACGACGCGGCCGTCCTTCACGTCGAGACAGGGGATGAGGCGCGCCTTAAGCAAGATTCTTCTCCGCCGCGCGGATAAGCGTCAAGGCCGCCTTGGCATCGAGCCGACCGTCGTAGAGCGCGCGGCCGACGATCGCGCCTTCGAGCGTCCTACAATCGGGCCTCACCAATCTTTCCACGTCCTCGAGCGAAGCCAAGCCGCCCGAGGCGATGACTGGAACCGAAATCGCGTCGGCCAACGCCACGGCTGCTTCCACGTTCAGTCCCTTCAACGCGCCGTCGCGGCCGATGTCGGTATAGACGATCGCGGCGACGCCTGCATCCTCGAACCTGCGGCCGAGCTCGATCCCGCTCGTTTCCGTGCCTTTCGCCCAGCCTTCTACCGCGACCTTGCCGTCACGCGCGTCGATTCCGACCGCGATCCGGCCCGCAAAGCGCCGCGCCGCGTCGCAAACGAGCCCGGGGTCGCGCACCGCCGCCGTGCCGATAATCGCCCGGGCGACACCTTTCTCGAGCCACCGTTCGATCGTGGCGAGATCGCGGATGCCGCCGCCAAGCTGTACCGGAATCTTGACGCGGGCGAGGATGGACTCGACGGCGGCGGCATTCATCGGCTTGCCGGCAAACGCGCCATCGAGATCGACGACGTGAAGATAAGAAAAGCCCTGCCGCTCGAACTCCCCCGCCTGCGCCGCCGGATCGGCGTTGAAGACGGTCGCCTGCCGCATATCGCCTTGCACGAGGCGCACGCACTGGCCGTTCTTGAGGTCGATCGCCGGAAAGAGAATCACGGCCGCCACCGCAGAAAATTGGCGAGCAAAGCGAGGCCGAGCTTCTGACTCTTTTCGGGGTGGAATTGCGTGCCGACCATGTTGTCGCGTCCGACAATCGCCACAACCGGACCGCCGTACTCGGTCGAGGCAACGACTTCGGCCAGCGCGACGCCGGTGAATGCGTAGGAATGGACGAAATAGGCGTGTAATCCCTCGGGACCGGTCGGAATTCCGGCAAGCACCGCATGGTCTTGCCGCGCGTCGAGCGTGTTCCAGCCCATGTGCGGAATCTTCAAGCGCGGATCGGCGGGCGCGAGTACCGCGACGTCGCCGCCGATCCAGCCGAGGCCCGGCGTCGTATCGTATTCAAGCCCGCGTTCGGCCATGAGCTGCATGCCGACGCAGATGCCGAGAAACGGCCGGCCTTTCGTTACGACGGTTTCGTTCAACGCGTCGATCATGCTCGGCAAGGCGTCGAGGCCGCGGCGGCAATCGGCGAACGCGCCGACGCCGGGCAATACCACGCGCTCGGCCCTCGCCACCTCGTCGGGATTGCTGGTCACTTTGATTTCGCTCGCGACGCCCGCCTCGCGCGCGGCACGCTCCAGCGCCTTTCGCGCCGAGTGGAGATTGCCGGAACCGTAATCGATGACGGCAATCACCGCGTATCCTCCGGCAGCGGAAATACGCCCAAAACGTCGGTATTCGCATTCGGCGGTAATGGAGGCGTTTCCTGTCCGGACCGCGGCGCGATGCTTTCTAGATAGCGGCGGAAGAATCCGCGCTCGGCATCGTCGCGCGTCGCTCCGGCGGCGACATCGACGAGACGATAGCCGTTTCGCGCCAGTCTGGCGCAGCGCAGATCGTTGGCCTCGAGCCCCAGAAAGATTTCGAGGACAACGCCAATCAGGAAGGCCGCGCCCGCGCCGACGATGTTTTGGATCGCCAGCAGCGCGAACACTACCAGCCACAGCAAAAGTTCCAGCCAGAGTCCTTGCCAGGCAAGCCAGATCGGCCCCAGGAAGAAGGCGGCGCGCGAGAAACGTTCCGGCACGAATTGAGCGTCGACGAGCGCGGCTTGCGGCTCGTTCGCAACGCCCAATACGTCGCGCCGGCGGCGCGTCGGGAGATGAACCGTATAGACGGGCATATCAACTTCCGTCAGCCAGCCAGCGACCCCTTGGTCGAGGGAATTTCGCTGCTCTGCCGTGCATCAATCGCAATCGCGGCGCGCAGCGCTCGGGCAAGACCTTTGAACGCCGACTCGGCGATATGATGGCTGTTTTCGCCATATAGGGTCTCGACGTGCAAATTCACGCCCATGTGCGTCGCAATCGCCTGGAAGAATTCGCGCACAAGCTCGGTATCGAAACTGCCGATCTTGGCGCGCTTGAAATCCGTATGGAAGACCAGAAACGGCCGGCCGGAAAGATCGACCGCGACGCGCGTCAAGGCTTCGTCCATCGGCACGTGCACGTCGGCGAAACGGCTGATGCCGCGCCCCTCGCCGAGCGCCTGGCGCAAAGCTTGGCCGAGCGCGATGCCGGTGTCTTCGACCGTGTGATGCGGATCGATTTGCAGATCGCCTTTGGCGGCGATCTCGATGTCGATCAGCGAATGGCGCGCGACCTGCTCCAGCATGTGGTCGAAGAAGCCGATTCCGGTCGCGATCTTGGCGGCGCCGGTACCGTCGAGATCGACGCGCGCTTCGATCGCGGTTTCTTTCGTCTTACGGGAGATGAAGGCTTTGCGCATGGCTTGAATGGGTCAGGAGCGGCTCCGGCCGCGAGCTCCATAGCACGCGAAGCGCCGCATTGTTCGGATGCGGCGAAGATTAGAGCATTTTTCGGTAAAGGGAAAACCAAGGTGGCGGAAAGCCCTTGGCAGAGCTAACGAAATCGCCTCTCTTCGGCGCCGCTCGGCCGGCCCGATCGGGCGATGCGCCCCGGCCTTTTGCTCTTGCAAGCCTCCGCCCTACTCCATAGATGGATGGGCCTCATCGTAGCGAGTTTCCCTTCGGATGACCGATCCTTCGCCAAGCCGCGACGTCTGGCACGCGACCACGATCGTCATGGTTCGCAAGGGCGGCCGCACCGTGATCGGCGGCGACGGACAGGTCAGCATCGGCCAGACGATCATCAAGGGCAACGCCAAAAAAGTGCGCCGGCTTGGCAAGGGCGACGTGATCGGCGGCTTCGCTGGGGCGACGGCCGACGCGTTCACGCTCTTCGAACGGCTCGAAACCAAGCTCGAACAATATCCAGGCCAACTCGTGCGCGCCTGCGTGGAACTTGCCAAGGATTGGCGCACCGACCGCTATCTGCGCCGGCTCGAAGCGATGATGCTCGTCGCCGACAAGGACGTGGGGCTCGTCTTGACCGGCACCGGCGACGTGCTCGAACCGGAGATGACGGACGACGGGAGCGTCATGGGCATCGGTTCGGGCGGCAATTACGCGCTCGCCGCCGGCCGGGCGCTGCTCTCGACCGATCTCGACGCCGAGGCGATCGCCCGCCGCGCCCTCGAAATTGCCGCGGACATCTGCGTCTATACCAACCGCAATCTCGTCGTCGAGAGCATCCCCTGATGCTCGCCCCAATCTAGTTGGCGTCGCCCGGAAGCATGACCGATTTCTCTCCCCGTGAGATCGTTTCCGAACTCGACCGTTTCATCGTCGGCCAGAAAGACGCCAAACGCGCCGTCGCCATCGCGCTGCGCAACCGCTGGCGGCGGCTGCGTCTCGAAGGGCCGATGCGCGACGAGGTCATGCCCAAGAACATCCTGATGATCGGCCCGACCGGCTGCGGCAAGACGGAAATCGCGCGGCGCCTCGCCAAATTGGCCAACGCGCCGTTTCTCAAGGTCGAAGCCACGAAATTCACCGAAGTGGGCTACGTCGGGCGCGACGTCGAGCAGATCGTCCGCGATCTTGTCGAGATCGCCATCGCCATGATCAGGCAGGAAAAGCGCAAGGCGTTGAACGCGCGTGCCCAGCTCGCCGCCGAGGAACGGCTGCTCGACGCGCTGGTCGGCCCCGGCGCTTCGCCGGCGACGCGCGATGCGTTCCGCAAGAGATTGCGCGACGGCGAATTGGCGGACAAGGAAATCGAGATCGAACTCGCTCAGCCCTCCTCCGGCCTGCCGATGTTCGAACTGCCGAATATGCCCGGTGCCAGCATCGGCGCCGTTTCGCTCGGCGATATTTTCGGCAAAGGTTTCGGCAAGCAGCCAAAGCCGCGCCGAACGCACGTCAAGGACGCGTACGAGCCGCTGGTCGCCGAGGAAAGCGACAAACTGATGGACCAGGATCAGATCGTGCAGGAGGCGATCCGCGAAGTCGAAAACAACGGCATCGTGTTCCTCGACGAGATCGACAAGATTTGCGGGCGCGAGGGGCGCAGCGGTGCCGACGTTTCGCGCGAAGGCGTGCAGCGCGACCTGCTGCCGCTCATCGAAGGAACTACGGTCACCACTAAACACGGCGCGGTGAAGACGGACCATGTGTTGTTCATCGCCTCAGGCGCCTTTCACACTGCCAAACCGTCCGATCTGCTGCCCGAGCTGCAAGGCAGGCTGCCGATCCGCGTCGAACTGGCGCCGCTCGACGAAGAGGATTTCCGCCGCATTCTTGTCGAAACGGAAGCGAGCCTCATCAAACAATACGAAGCGCTGATGCAGACGGAAGGCGTCACGGTCTCGTTCACGCCGGACGGCGTCAACGCGATCGCCAAGATCGCCGTGCAGGTCAACGCCAGTGTCGAGAACATCGGGGCGCGGCGCTTGCAGACGGTGATGGAGCGAGTGCTCGACGAAGTGAGCTTCACCGCGCCGGACCGGTTCGGCGAGACGATCAAGATCGACGCCGCCTATGTCGAGAAGAACATCGGCGATCTCGCCCGCAACACGGATTTGAGCCGGTTTATTCTTTAGATCCGCGCAGTCCAAACGCTGCAGGCTTGCCAGCGCCAACCGCCCGCGCCATAAGCGGAGTCCGCATGGCCCAATTTCAACCGCGTGTCTTCTCCGGCGTGCAGCCGACCGGCTATCTGCATCTCGGGAATTATCTCGGCGCGATCACCAAGTTCGTGGCGCTGCAGGAAACGCACGACTGCATCTATTGCGTCGTCGATCTTCACGCCATAACCGTGCCGCAGAAGCCGGCCGAACTAAAAGCGAGCATCCGCGAAGTCACCGCCGCTTTCCTCGCCGCCGGCATCGACGCGAAGAAGCACATCGTCTTCAACCAGAGCCAAGTGGCCGAGCACGCCGAACTCGCCTGGGTGTTGAATTGCGTGGCGCGGCTCGGCTGGCTCAACCGCATGACGCAATTCAAGGAGAAGGCCGGCCGGGACCGCGAGAACGTCTCGATCGGCCTCTACGACTATCCGATCCTGATGGCGGCGGACATCCTCGTCTATCGCGCCACGCACGTGCCGGTTGGCGAAGACCAGAAGCAGCACCTGGAACTCGCCCGCGACATCGCGCAGAAATTCAACCTCGACTTCGGCGAGGAGATCTCCGTGCGCGGACACGGCGAAGGGTTTTTTCCGTTGCCCGAGCCGCTGATCCAGGGCCCGGCGACGCGCGTCATGAGCCTGCGCGACGGAACCAAGAAAATGTCAAAATCCGACCCTTCAGATTATTCGCGCATCAATCTTTCCGACGATGCCGACACGATCGCCCAAAAGATCCGCAAGGCCAAGACCGATCCCGAGCCTTTGCCGAGCGAGATCGAAGGACTCGCCAAACGGCCGGAAGCCGAAAATCTCGTCGGCATTTTCGCCGCGCTCGAAAGGAGTTCGAAGGCGGAGGTGTTGCAGGCCTACGGCGGCGTAAATTTCTCGACGTTCAAATCCGCGTTGATCGATTTGACGGTCGCCAAGCTCACCCCGATCGGCAAGGCGATGGCCGAGCTCACACAGGATCAAGCCTATATCGACGCAATCCTTGGAGACGGCGCGGCGCGCGCGCGGGTATTGGCGCAGAACACGATGCATGCCGTCAAAGACATCCTGGGCTTTGTGCGTTAAGGTTTTTGCTTCCGTACGCGCGAGTTGCGACGCTTGATCCAGGATTCCAGCCCGCCGGCATTCGATGCCGATCGCCTTGGCGCCGAGCACAGCCAAATTTTCGGACCTGCCGCGGTCATGCGCGCGGCACAAAGCCGATCGCCGTTCGCGGCTGCGCTTGCAGTTAGTCTCGCGCTGCATCTCTTGGCGCTGTTTCTCCTCACCCAACTGCAGCGGACGCCGCCGGCCGGCCAAGCCGCGACGGTCGAAATCCCTGTCGAACTTGTCAGCTCCGACGCAGCGAGAGGTCCGGCCAGTCGCAACGCGGCCAAGCCTGCGACTGTCCCGCAACAGCCGCAAGCCAAATTCACACCGCAGCCTGCTCGCGCGACGCCCGAAAAGCCGGCGGCGCAAACCGAACCCGCCCGGGCGCAAGCCGCGCCGTCAAAACCGGCGCCGGCCGCGAAGCCCGCCGCGCCGCCGACGCCAAAGCTTGCTCCGCCGCAGCAGCCGCCGTCCGCACCGCCGCGGCCCGCGTCGCCGCCAAATCCGCCCGCGTCGCGATTGCCGGCGCAACGAGAGGCTTCTTCCAGCCCGCCGACCCAGCCGGGAATGCAGGTGCAAGCCGCGCATCCGGTTCCGACGCCGGCATCTTCACCGTTCGGCATCGTGGACGACGATCCGCTATTGCGTGCCGTCGCAGTTCCCAAGCCGACGGTCGAAGGCGATGAGGCGTTGAGCTACAAGACGATCGTATTCGGCATGCTGGAGCTTGCCAAACAATTCCCCGCCGACGCCCGCGCCCGGGGCGCACAAGGAACGGCGACGATCTATTTCGAGATCAACGACGATGGTAGCGCGAAAGACATCCGGCTTCTGAAGTCGAGCGGCGATACGGAACTCGACGCGGAAAGCCTGGCGGTGGTGCTGCGTGCCTCGCCGTTTCCGAAACCTCCGCGGGGCGCCCGGCGGGTTTTTGCCGCCGATATCGAATTCGATCCCACCGAGCGTTGAGCCGTCACCGGCGTTCGACGAGTGCATTGATCGCCCGCTCGACGAGTTCCAGGTCGGCAGGCCGCGACAGGCGATGATCGGCGTCTTTAACGAGGCTCAAGACGACGGGATCGCCGGCAAGATGCTCGACCAAGGTAATGGCATGTTGCCAGGCCACGTCCTCGTCTTTCATGCCTTGCACGACATGCACCGGACAATGCGAGCGGATCTCCGTGTCGAGCAGCAGATGCTGGCGCCCTTCTTCGATGAGACCGCGCGTGATTCGATACGGCGAATCGGAATAGGTGGAGGGAAGCAGACAGACGCCTTCGGTTTCGAGCGCCGCGCGGCATGCTGGCGGCAGTTTCTCGAAGATGTGCCGTTCGGTCATGTCGACAGCCGGCGCGAGCAGCACCAATCCGGCGAGACGATTCAGTTCGCCGCTTTGCGCGAAGGCGCGCGCGGCGAGCAGCGCCAACCATCCGCCCATGGAGGAGCCAATAAGGATTTGCGGACCGGCGGTCTGGGCGCGAACGACCGCTAGCGCCTCCTCGAACCAGGCGCTGATCGTACCTGCCTCGAAGGATCCGCCGGATTCTCCATGTCCCGAATAATCGAAGCGGAGATAGGCGCGTCCCTTCCGGGCGGCGTATCCGTCCAAAAACTCCGCCTTGGTCGAACGCATGTGCGACATGAATCCGCCGAGCCAGACGAGGCCGGGGGGCGCATCCGTTTCGGCCGGGCGGCGCAGATAGGCGATGCGCCGCCCGTCGAAAGCGAGGAACTGTGGACGAAGCGGCGCCTCGGCGATCCCGGTTTGCCGTTGCATCTCTTTCCCCTCTATGTTCGCGCCATGAGTCGTACGGGCCGTGGAGCCCGGTTGACCACTCCGGGGCACGCGCCTTGTTGCATGTGATGCGGCGGCAATCGAGCGACGGATTGGTCGAACGCGGCGCGCATCCGCTCGCCGGGCTCGCAATCCTGCAGATTATACCGGAATTGCATGCGGGCGGCGCCGAGGCCGCGACGATCGACATCGCCGCGGCGCTCGCCGACGTCGGCGCCAGGCCGCTGGTGGCAAGCGGCGGCGGCCGGATGGTAAGCGAGCTGCAGGCCAAAGGCGGCATTTGGCTGCCGTTTCCGGCGCACAGCAAAAATCCCCTTGCGATGTTTCTCAACCGGCGCAGCCTGACGCGGCTCATCGATCAGGAAAACGTCGCGCTCGTACATGCTCGCTCCAGCGCTTCGGCATGGGCCGCCTATGTGGCGGCCAGGCGCATGGAGATCCCGTTCGCAACCACCTATCAGGGCGGCTATTTCGGCAATAACGCGCTTAAATTGCGCTACAATTCGGTCATGGCGAAGGGCGACGCGGTGATTGCCAATTCGCTCTATACCGCGCGCCGCGTCGCCGAACTTTATCCTTTCGCGGCCGCCAACATCCGCGTCATCGAACGCGGCATCGACCTGCGCGTCTTCAACCCGCAGGAGGTCGATCCGGCGCGCGTCAAAAGCCTCAGGCAGATTTGGGGGGTGGCGAGCGATGAGCGGATCGTTCTGCTGGCGGGGCGGCTCACTCCCCGAAAAGGCCACGCGACGCTAATTGCGGCGGCGCGCCTTCTCGTCGCAGCGGGACTCTCGGGCACGAAATTCATCCTGGCCGGCGACGATCGGGGGCGCAAAGCCTACGTCGGGGAGATCGACGCGGCGATCGACGAAGCCGGACTGACCGGCACGGTGCGGCGCGTCGGGCATTGCGCGGATATGCCCGCCGCGTTGCTCGCCGCCGCGGTCGCGGTCGTGCCGTCGACGGAACCAGAATCCTTCGGCCGCGTCGCCGTCGAAGCGCAGGCCATGGGAACGCCGGTTGTCGTTTCCGATCTTAGCGGCCTCAGCGAAATCGTCCTTTCCCCGCCGGAGGTCGATTTTGCCTTCCGGACCGGCTGGCGCGTGCCAAGCGGCCACGAGCGGGCGCTCGCCAAATCGATCTTCGAGGCACTAACGCTCGGGGCGGCGGCGCGCGACGCGTTTTTGCTGCGCGCCCGCGCCCATGTCCTGAACCGTTTTTCCGTCGAGCGCATGAAAGCCGAAACTCTCGCCGCCTATGCCGCGTTGGTCCGCCCGCAAAGCTGAACTGGGCCGAAATCACAATGCCTCGCAACGAGATTCGGTAAAATGTCGCGACACCGTCGGGGCGCCGTCTCCGCTCCATTGACTTCGCCGCCCAATGCAACGATTCTCAAAGCTGGGTCCGACGAGATCCCGGCTGCCAACCGGCTTTCTGCGGAAATCGGCGGATTCGATCTTTCAATAGAGGAGACCAGCCCATTCGCCGTCCCATGAAGAGTGCCCAGGCCCCGCAAAAGGACGGGCCGCGTATCAACCATGAAATCCGCGCTCGTGAAGTTCAACTCATCGATGCGGAAGGGCGCAACCGAGGCGTCGTTGAAGCCGCCGAAGCCCAGCAATCCGCCGACGAAGCCGGCCTCGACCTGGTCGAGATCGTTCCCACCGCCGAGCCTCCCGTCTGCAAGATCTTGGATTACGGCAAGTTCCGCTTTCTCGAACAGAAGAAGGCGGCGGAGGCGCGCAAAAAGCAAAAGATCGTCGAGATCAAGGAGATTAAGCTCCGGCCCGGTATCGACGAACACGACTACGGCGTGAAGATGAAATCCGTACGCCGCTTCTTCGACGAAGGCGACAAGGTGAAAGTCACCTTGCGCTTCCGCGGCCGCGAGATGGCCCACCAGGAGCTCGGTTACAAGCTCCTCGACCGGGTGCGCGCCGAGACCTTGCCGTTCGCCAAGGTCGAGACCGAGCCCTTGATGGAAGGCCGCCAGATGGTGATGGTCTTGGCACCAAAATAAGCCGCGGCGAATGTGGGCCGAGCGGCAAGCGAAGTTCCTTAGGTTGCCTTGGCAACGGCTTTGCGTTTATAACCCGCGCTTCTCGGAGCCGCCCGGCCGAAAGGGCTGCCGTGGCGGTTCTTGTGCTCGTTCGGCAAACGAACGGAGCGGGGTTCCCGCTCAAAACAATACGCGGCGCTCCGGCGCCTCACGGAGACGAGCAAATGCCCAAGTTGAAGACCAAATCGGGCGCCAAAAAGCGGTTCAAACTGACGGCGACCGGCAAAGTACTCCATGCGCAGCGCGGCAAGCGCCATGGCATGATCAAGCGTACCAAGAAGCAGATCCGCAATCTGCGCGGCACCAAGGTGCTGTACGAGACCGACGGCAAGAACCTGAAAAAGTTCGCCTTGCCTTACGCCTGATTCGCACTCTTCGTTCGGAGATCTGCCATGGCTCGCGTCAAGCGCGGCGTCACCTCGCATGCCAAGCACAAGAAGACCCTGAAGGCCGCGAAGGGTTTCTACGGCCGGCGCAAGAACACGATCCGCACCGCCAAGGCCGCCGTCGACCGCTCGATGCAGTGGGCGACGCGCGACCGCAAACGCAGGAAGCGCGAGTTCCGCGCATTGTGGATCCAGCGACTCAACGCCGCGGCACGCGAATTCGGGCTTACCTACTCGCGCTTTATCGACGGCCTGTCGCGCGCCGGGATCGCGGTCGACCGCAAGGTGCTGTCCGACCTCGCAATCCGCGAGCCCGTCGCCTTCAAGGCAATCGTCGAACAGGCAAAGGCGGCCTTGCCCGCCAAGGCTTAAGGCCTTCCCTAATCCAACTCCATGCGCTTGCGCCGGCCGTGATGCACGAAGGTGTGCCAGTGCCGGTGGCGGTGCCGATAACCGTAGGTATGACGGTTCGCGCCGGCCGGCACGGGGCCAAGCCGATGCATGTGCGCGACGGGCCCGAAGGACGCAAGGCAGCGATTATAGGCATCGGCCGCTTGGATCTTCTCGCAATCCTTGATGGACCTCGGCGTCGCGCCGAGCGGCATCGTGATCACGCCGCACCCCAGCGCCGCAAACAGCAGCAGCATTGCTCGCAAGCTTTTATCCCCTCAGAATAGCGCCTGTCCTGGCGCCGACTTCCGCGACGATCCGTCCGGCCGCCGCGCCGATCTCCGCTTCCGTCAGCGTGTGATCGCGCGGCTGTAGAGTGACGGCCACGGCAACCGATTTCTTGCCGGCGGCGACCCCCTTGCCATCATAGACGTCGAACACGCTAACGTCGGCGACGAGAGCGCGATCCGCAGCGCTCACCGCATTCACGATCTCGACCGCATTCACGTCGCGATCGACCACGAAGGCAAAATCGCGCTCGACTGGCATGAATTCGGAAAGTTCCAGCTTCGGCTTGGTCTTCGTCGCCTTCGATTTGGGCGCCGGTATGTCATCAAGCCGCAATTCGAACGCGACGACGGGAGCCGTAATGCCGAATGCGTCGAGCACGACCGGATGCAGTTCGCCGAAATAGCCGACCACGTTCTTCGGCTTAAATTGCAAGGTGCCGGAGCGGCCTGGATGAAACCAGGACGGACCTCCCGGTACGCTCGCCAAACCGCCGAGCGGCGTTCCGAGCGCGCCGAGCAGCGCCATTGCGTCGGCCTTGGCATCGAACGGATCGGCGGTCGCCTCGCCCGTCGCCCAATGCCGCCCCGGTGCGGCAAGCCGCGCCCGGCCCGTCCGCACGCCCGCGGCGGAGATCTTCTGGTCGGCCGGCTCCGTCCCTTCGAAGATCTGTCCGACCTCGAACAACGCGACGTCGGCAAAGCCGCGGTCGGCATTGCGTTTCGCGGCAGCAACGAGACCCGGCAGCAGACTCGGCCGTAAATCCGAAAGATCCGCGGCGATCGGGTTGGCGAGTATCAAAGCGGCATCGCCGCCGCCGAAGAGAGCCGCTTGCTCGTGCGAGACGAAGGACCAGCAGACCGCTTCGAGCATGCCGTTGGCGGCGAGCGCCCGCTTGGCGGTGCCGGTGCGTCGCTGCAGCGAATCGAGAACCGGCGTTGCGACCTTGGCTTCCTCCGCCGCAAGCGGCTCGGCGGGCACCCGCTCGATCCCGGCGATGCGCAGGATTTCCTCGACGAGATCGGCTTTGCCTTCGACGTCGGGACGCCAGCTCGGCGTTTCGACGACGACGAGATCGCTGTTGCCTACTACGTTGGCGAGCTTGAAACCCAGATGTTCGAGAATCGTCGCCATTTCCGAGATCGGCAGCTCGACGCCGGTCAGCCGGCGCACCTCGCTCCACGGAAAGGTGATGCGCGTCCTCGCATCCGGCACGTGACCCGCGAGGAAAATTTCGGAAGCGACGCCGCCGCAGAATTCGAGCGCGAGCCGCGTCGCGTATTCGAGACCGGGCAGGCAGAAGGCCGGATCGACGCCGCGCTCGAAACGATAGCGGGCATCCGACAGGACGTTGAGGCGGCGGCCGGTGCGCGCGATATTGCGCGGATCCCACAAGGCCGATTCGATGAGCACGTCGATCGTCGCTTCCGTGCAGCCCGACGCCGCGCCGCCGACGATGCCGGCAATCGATTGCACGCCGGCTTGATCGGCGACGACCACGGTTTCTTCGTCGAGCGCATAGGTCTTGCCGTCGAGCGCGAGCAAGCTTTCGCCGGAACGCGCGCGACGCACGCAAAGATCGCCGCGGATCTTGCCCGCATCGAAGACGTGAAGCGGCCGCGCCCGGTCAAAGGTCAGAAAATTGGTGATGTCCACGAGCGCATTGATCGGGCGTAGGCCCACCGTCGTGAGCAACCTTTGCATCCAGCCCGGGCTCGGCCCGTTCTTTACGCCGCGCACTAGGCGCAGCGCGAAGGCCGGCGCGAGATGCCCATCGTCCGGCGCGAGATCGCGTTTCACGCCGACCGGACATGGGAAGTTGCCGGGCACCGGCGCAATACGCGGCGCGATCAAATCGCCGAGCCCGGCGGCGGCGAGGTCGCGGGCGATGCCGGCAACTCCCGCCGCGTCGGGGCGGTTCGGCGTCAGGTTGATCTCGATAATCGGATCGTCGAACCCGGCCCACGCAGCGAACGCCGCGCCGACCGGCGCATCCGCCGGCAGTTCGAGAATGCCGTCGTGATCTTGCGACAATTCGAGTTCGGCGCCGGAAACCAGCATGCCGTTCGACTCGACGCCGCGGATGACGCCTTTGGCGAGCGTCATCCGCTTGCCCGGAATATGCGCGCCGGGTGCGGCGAAGACCGATTTCAGGTCGATGCGCGCGTTGGGCGCGCCGCAGACCACCTGCACCGACTTGTCGCCGCCGCGATCGACGAGACAGACACGCAGCCGGTCGGCGTTGGGATGCGGCTTCGCTTCGACAATCGCCGCCACGACAAAGTCCCTGAGCGCGGCGGCGGGATCCTCGACGCGCTCGACCTCGAGGCCGATCTTCGTCAGCGTCGCGGCGACCGCGTCGAGCTCGGCGTCGGTTTGCAGATGCCGCTTAAGCCAGGAAAGCGTGCACTTCATTGCTCAAACGCCGCGCTGCTCGGAGAATCGGCCGAATTTGCGGTAACGGGCGAGATAGGTCGGCACTAGAGTTGCAAAGGATTCCGGCACGATTCCGAGCGCCATCAGCGTGCGCCCTTCGGCCAAGGCTTGCCGCGAGACAATATTGTCGCCGCGCAAAAGCTCGACCTGGTCGGGAGTGAACACGAACATTTCCGGCAGCAGGCCGAGCGACAGTTTTGCCGCCGTCTCGGTCGCAAACCCGATGAGCTTCGCCGGGCCGAAGGGAATCGACAGCAAGAGGCGCCTGCGTTCCGTCACTTCGAGGATGAATTGCAGGATCGCGCGCAGGCTCAGCACTTCCGGTCCGCCGAGTTCGTAGGTCGTGCCCTGCCCGACCGCGCCGTCGAGCGCGAGCGCCACGACCTTCGCCACGTCGCCCGCATAGACGGGTTGCAGTTTGGTGCGGCCGCCGCCGATCAGCGGTAGCGCCGGCAGGAAACGCGCCATGGTCGCGAAGCGGTTGAAGAATTGATCTTCCGGCCCGAACACCACGGAAGGACGCAGGATCACCGCGTCCGGCATGGCTTCGCGTACCGCGGCTTCGCCTTGCGCCTTGCTTTTCGCATAGAGCGAGCGCGACGAGAGATCGGCGCCCAGCGCCGATACATGCACGAACTTTTGGATTCCCGCCGCGCGCGCCGCCGCCGCCACGTTCTGCGCGCCGATCCAGTGCACGGCATCGAAGGTTTGGCCGTCTCTCTGGCGCAAAATGCCGACGAGATTGACGGCGGCATCGGCCTTGGCGAGCACCGCGGCGATGGATTCCGGATAGCGCAGGTTGGCCTGCACCATGTAAATCTGGCCGACCCCGCCGAGCGGCTGGAGATAGAGCGCGAGGTCGGGCCGCCGCGTCGCGACAAGCACGCGCCAGCCGCGCTTCGCCAGGGCGCGCACCACGTGCCGGCCCAAAAAGCCCGAGCCGCCGAAAATCGCGATCAGGCGGTCGGACCGCTTCGCGTAATCGTCATTCATGGCCATCCGCCTCGCTGCCGCCGTTCTAGTGAAGGAGCGCCGCTCTGTATAGGCCCCGGCCCGGCCGGCGATTGACAAGCGGCGGAAGCCGCCCCTATGGAAGACGCCCCTTGCCCTGGTGGCGGAATTGGTAGACGCGCTGGTTTCAGGTACCAGTGGTGAAAGCCGTGGAGGTTCGAGTCCTCTCCAGGGCACCACGATTGCGACGCGGCGGCTTTCGCAAATCCTCGCCGCGCTTTGCTTTCCTACCGCGACCGAATTCGTCGAGATGAATCGTCGCCGCGGCGCGTGAGAAAATGCGCACGCCCGCTTCGACCTTAATCGTCAACAACATGTGGGCAGCCCGCCGCCGCTAGTGACCGACTCAGGCTGGCGTGACATAAGGCGGCATGGCGAATCCCACCCTCCTTCACACCGACCCCGGTTTCGGCGTCTATGTGCATTGGCCGTTCTGCCTTTCGAAATGCCCATATTGCGACTTCAACAGCCACGTCCGTTCCGAGCCGGTCGACGAGACGCGGTTCATCAACGCGATAAAATCCGAACTCGCGCATCGCGCCGGCCTCACACCGGGGCGAGTGGTACGTTCGATCTATTTCGGCGGCGGCACGCCGTCGTTGATGAAGGCCGCGAGCGTCGGCGCGATTCTCGAAACGATCGCCCGTCTGTGGCCGCAAGCGCCGCGGGTCGAAGTCACGCTCGAAGCCAATCCGTCGAGCGTCGAAGCGGGCCGCTTCCGCGAATACCGCGACGCCGGCGTCAACCGCGTGTCGATCGGCGTGCAGTCGTTCGACGACGCGGCGCTGAAAGCGCTCGGCCGGCTGCATAACGCGGCCGAGGCGAACGCCGCGCTCGACGTCGCGGCTTCCGTATTCGACCGTTATTCCTTCGATCTGATCTATGCGCGGCCACGGCAGAGCATCAAAGAATGGCGGACGGAATTGAAGACGGCGCTGGCGCGCGGCTCTGATCATCTCTCGCTTTACCAGCTCACCATCGAGCCAGACACGATCTACGAGCGGCTCTATAACGCCGGCAAGCTCGCGATGCCCGACGCCGATACGGGCCGCGCCTTTTGGGATGCGACGCAGGAGCTGACCGCGGCGGCGAACCTGCCGGCTTACGAAGTCTCCAATCACGCGCGGCCCGGCGCCGAGAGCCGCCACAATCTCATCTATTGGCGCTACGGCGAATACGTCGGGGTCGGGCCCGGCGCGCACGGCCGCATCAACACGCCGAACGGCCGGTGCGCCCAGGCGACCGAGCGCCATCCCGAGATGTGGCTGACGGTCGTCGAGGCGGACGGTCACGCCTTCGTCGAAGACGAGATCCTGTCGAGCGAGGAGCGCGGCGACGAATTCCTGCTGATGGGATTGCGCCTCGCGGAAGGAATCGAGCCGGCGCGTTTCGAAGCGGTGGCTGGCAAACGGCTCGATCCGGAGCGAATCGCCTCGCTCGTCTCGGACGGCATGGTGGAAGTAACGCCGGCCGGGCGGATCAGGGTCAGCGCCGAGGGTTTCCCCGTGCTCGACGCGGTGGTCGCCGATCTCGCGGCCTAATTCACATCGCCGAGGAATTCGCTGTTAGGATGCGCGGCGCGGGGCTCAGCGGCGCGGTCGTCCCGTTGTCGATCTGCAAGATCGCCAGGGCGCGCACGTTCAGCCCGTTCGGCAGGAAACGGAACACGCCGTCGACGCCGTTGAACCCGGCGCGATTGGTCAGCACGGCCTGCGAGAAATGATCCGTGCCCGGCCGGCGGGCCAGAGCGACGGCGAGCGCCGCCGCATCGTAGCCGAGCGTCGCGATGCGGGTCGGATCCGAATTGAATTTGGCGCGGTAGCGCGCCGCGAAAGCGGTGAAACCGGCGTTGTCCGGCGCCGCGAACCAGGCGCCTTGCAGGGCCGGCAGGCTCAATACGCGCGTATCGTTCCAAAGCCCGGTGCCGAGAATTTGCACGCGCCGCGAATTGAGCCCCGCCGCCGCGAGCGTTTGCGCCATCATCGGCATGGCGTCCGCCTGCTCGGGAATGAACAGCGTATCGATCTGGTTGTCGAGCGCGGCAATTTTCTGGACGGCCGCGCGCAAGGTTTGCGGCTGATAGGTTTCCATGCCCATCACCCGCAGGCCGCGGCGCGCCGTATATTGCTGGAATTCGGCTTGCGCCACATGGCCGTAGTCGTTGTCGGGGACGAGCGCCGCGAACGACCGCTTGCCTTGCTGGGCGGCATAATCGACGACCCGATCGACGTAATTCTCGATCAGGAACGAGAGCAGATAGACGCCGGGTCTGGCAGTGGCGGTATCCGTAGAGAAAGCGACCACGGATTTTCCGGCGGGTTGGGCGATCTGGCTGACGGTACGGACGTTCGGCGAGAACAACGGCCCGAGAATGACTTGGTCGCCCTCCGCGACGGCGGCTTGCGCCGCATCGCGTGCGCCGTCCGGCGTCGAGCGATCGTCCTTGACGAAGATCGTCACGTCGTTGCCGCCGGTCTCCGAGACGGCGAGATCGGCGGCATTGCGCAGCGACGTGCCGACGAGGCTCGGCGCGCCCGCCCCTTGCGTGAGTGGCAGAATCATCGCGACGTGAATGGGTCCGGTGCCGATCTGATCGCCGCTCAGAGCCGCGGGCGTGCCGGGCGGGCTTGCCAGCGGTTCGGATTGTACCGGGGTCACCGGCGCCGAGGCGACGAAGTCGCCGCCGCTGCTTTGGCTGGGGCCGGAGGAGAATGAGCCGCAGGATGCCAGGCCGAGCGCCGCCAGCGCGACGAAAAACATCCCGCCGCACGGCGCGGCATGCCGAACGGGTCCGGCAAAAGAGCCCTTGGCCAAGGCGAAAAACTCCTCTCGGCGCATTCGAGTACGGGCCGCGCCGCGGTGTCCGGGCGAGACCCTCGGAGCGCGCACATAAGGCACATCGGTCCGCATCGCCCGAGGGAATCTCCGACATATATGCCTTTTCCCGCAACCGAAAGTAAACGAAAGCAACGCCTTTGCCCGGCCTTGTGAAGAGGCATGCCCTGTTCTATAAATGAAACGTTCGGATGGTATATAGAACGCTAGGGTTTCGATGAACGCGAGCAATCGGCCGGATCATCCCGCGACTTTCACCGCTTTCGGACTCCGGGCCGAGGCGGAACGGCTTGCTCCCGGCTTGCACGTAGTGGCGACGCCGATCGGCAATCTCGCCGATATTTCGCTGCGCGCGCTCGCCACTTTGGCCGCCGCCGACTCGGTGGTCGCCGAAGATACGCGGGTGACCAAGAAGCTGCTCGCCCATTATGGCATCGCCACGCCGCTCGCCGCTTATCACGAGCACAATGCCGAGGTCATGCGGCCGCATCTTCTCGCGCGGCTTGCCGCCGGCGCGGCATTGGCGCTGGTCTCCGATGCCGGCACGCCGCTCATCTCCGATCCCGGCTACAAGCTCGTCGCGGAAACGCTGGCGCAAGGCCTATCGGTTACCTCGGTGCCCGGCGCTTCCGCCGTGTTGACCGCGTTGGTGGTCGCCGGCTTGCCGACCGACCGTTTTTTCTTCGAAGGATTCCTGCCGCCCAAATCGGCGGCGCGCCGGCAGAGGATCGCCGAGCTTTCGACGATTCCGGGCACGCTAGTGTTTTTCGAGTCGCCGAGACGCGTCGCCGAGACGCTCACCGATCTCGCCGCCGTACTGGGGCCGCGCGACGCGGCTTTGGCGCGCGAACTGACCAAGGTTTTCGAAACGGTACGGCGCGGCAAGCTTTCCGATCTCGCCGCCGCGGCCGCCGCTACGCCGCCGCCGAAAGGCGAGATCGTACTGCTCATCGGACCGCCGTCGGCCGGGGCGCCGGCAATCGATGCCGCGGATCTCGATCTGCGCATCCGCAAAGCGCTCGAAAGCCTATCGGTGAAGGAAGCGGCGACCGTGGTTTCGGTGGAAACCGGGCAGCCGCGGCGCAAAGTCTATGCCCGGGCAGTGGAACTCGCGGCGCACGGGCGCTGAGGAGCGCCGCCGGGCGCTGCTCTCGGGACGCCGCGCCGAGACCGCGGCGGCTCTGTTTCTGCGGCTCAAAGGCTACCGCATTCTAGCCCGCCGTTTTTTGCGTCGACGGCGGCGAGATCGACCTCGTCGCCCGGAAGTTCGACGCAATCGTCTTCGTCGAGGTGAAATTGCGCCCCACGCTTCTCGAGGCGATGACGGCAATCGACGTCCGAAAGCAGCGGCGCGTGGCGCGCGCCGCGAG
>JASHSB010000052.1 GCA_030036945.1 Methylovirgula sp.
GAAGCTCGGGTTCTTGGCATCTTCGCGCGCCAGCCTCGGCAATAGGCGCGCTGCCAAGGGCTGCAGGACGGAGGCGAAATGCAGCGTCGCCGCGAAACGGCGCGGATAGGGCAAAATCCCGGCGAGCAACGCGCGGACGACGCGGTCGCCGAGCGGACGAACATAGGTCGCCTCGATATGCGCGCGGGCATGATCGACGAGGTGCATATAATGCACGCCCGAAGGGCACGTCGTCATGCAGGCGAGACAGGAAAGGCAGCGGTCGACGTGTTTGACGACCTCACCCGAGGCGGGTTTGCCATGCTCGAACATCTCCTTGATGAGATAGATCCGCCCGCGCGGGCTATCGAGTTCGTCTCTCTCGAGGAGATAGGTCGGACAGGTCGCCGTGCAGAAGCTGCAATGCACGCAGCTGCGCAGAATCTTCTCCGAAACTGCCATCTCGCGATCTTCCAGCTGTCGTTCGGAGAATAAGGTCCGCATGGGATTTCTCAGATCCCTGCGTACATGCGGCCGGGATTGACCATGTGATCGGGATCGAAACTCATTTTGACGCCTGCCGTGATCTTCAACAGAGGCATCGACAGCGGTTCAAAGACATCCGCATGCGCTCGGATTTCCGCCGGCGCGCGCACCAGTGTCGCATGGCCGCGGCCTGCCAGCGCAGCACGAACTTGTGCGGCGTGCGCATCGTGCTCTTCCGCGACCGCCAGCCAGATGAGGCCGCCGCCCCAATCGTAGAAATGGCGCATCTTCATTTGCCTGGAAAGAGCGGCAACGATTTTTGGCGCGTCGGTCGGTTTGACCGACAGACGCCAGATCGCGGTTTGCCGCGGCTCGGCGAGCGGAATTGCATCGCGGACACTGCGCCAGAGCGCATCGGCTTGCACGTCGCCTAGTTTCTCGGCCGCGCCTCGCGGCGCGAGCAGTTTGGCCAGCGCCGTGCACCGCTCTTCGACCGAGGCGCGCGCGCCTTCGAGGCGCAGCAGGGTTGATGCTTCCTCCGCGCCGATCCCGGCCGGCAAATGCGCTGCGCCGGTCACTTGATACGGCGAGCCGAGCGCCGCGGACAGAGCCGCGACCGCCGCTTCGTCGGCGAAGCCGCGCAACGCGAGCGTGCCGCAAGTTTCCGGTTCCGGTAGAACCTTGAAAGTCGCTTCCACAAGGACGCCAAGCGTGCCGTGTGCGCCGCACTGGAGCTTGACGAGATCGAGGCCCGTGACGTTCTTCATCACCCTTCCGCCAGATTTGATGATCTCGCCGCGCCCGTTGACGAAGCGCAGCCCAAGCAGATGGTCGCGCGCCGCGCCCGCCTGGATGCGGCGCGGCCCGGAAATGTTGCACGCCGCGACGGCGCCAATCGTCGGCGCGCCGTTCGTGGCGTAGAGGGCGCGGTGATCCATCGGCTCGAAGGCGAGACGCTGCCGGTTTGTGGCGAGCGCCGCTTCGATGTCGGCAAGCGGCGTTCCGGCCCGCGCCGCGATGACGAGTTCGGCGGGCTCATAAAGCGTGATGCCGGTAAGCGCGCGGGTGCTGAGGATCGTGTCCGCTTCCATGGGCCGGCCGAGCCCTGCCCGCGTGCCGCCGCCTACGACGGCGAATGGCCGATGCGCTTGGTGCGCGGCCATGACAGCCTCGGCAGTCTCGGCTTCGCGGGCGGGGGCAAGGATCATGGCGGTCGAGCTAGCACGGAACCGGCGGGCTGTCGCCGCTGTGCGCCGCCTCCCCGTATGCCAAAGCGCCCCGCAGGCACCCTCAAGGATTCGGAAACTCGTTTCTTGCGTCTTCAGCCGTTAGCTGCACTTTCGGCAGTCTTCTTCAGCACGTCCATCAGCCGCTCGTTTTCAGCGCGAAAGGCTCGGATCATGAACGGAGTGAGCAGCACCGCCGGCCCGTGAAGCATAAGCTCCAGCCTGCGCAGGAGATGCACCGAATCCGCCTGCGGCGTGAGCGTATGGAAAAGCTTGATGCCGATCCCGCCGAGAATGGAGGGCTTGAGAGTCATGGGTTGTTCGAAGTTAAGCACGGTCGGGCTCGTCAAGCCGGTTACTGTTCCATGTCGAACTCCAAACGGGCTCCGCTCGAGGTAGGTCGTGCCGACGCCGATCGGTCCCCCGGATATGCTCGTTGTTCCATGGAACGCCGTTGATCGAGGCAGCCAGCGGTCGTAAGCGCGGAGATTGACCAGTAGCGTAAATACACGTTCCGCGGTCGCATGGATGTCTCTTTCAAAGCGCAATTCGATCATAGCGTCCCACCTGCGCCATATCCCGGCGCCCTTCGAGCGGGAATACTTTCGCGGGGTTGAGCAGCCAGCCGGGATCGAAGACGGCGCGCACGCGCATCTGCTGGGCGAGGTCGGCGGCGGAAAATTGCACCGGCATCAGTTCGCGCTTTTCGATGCCCACGCCATGCTCGCCCGTCAGGCAGCCGCCGACTTCGACGCAAAGCTTCAGGATCTCCGCGCCGGCCGCCTCGGCCTTCGCCTGTTCGTCCGGATTGTTGATGTCGTAAAGGATCAGCGGGTGAAGATTGCCGTCGCCGGCGTGAAAGACGTTGGCGACGCGCAAGCCGCGCGCGGCGACGATCTCGCTCACCCTCCGCAGAACCGCCGGCAGCCGGCCGGTCGGGATGACGCCGTCCATGCAGATGTAATCCGCGACACAGCCAGTCGCGCCGAAGGCGGATTTGCGGCCCTTCCAGATCGCCGCGGTCTCCATCGCCGATTTCGATTCGCGCAAGGTCGCCACGCCATGTTCTTTGGAGATTGCCACAATGCGTTTGAGTTCCGCGTCGATCTCGGCCGCCGAACCCTCGACTTCCATGATGAGTAGCGCGCCGACATCGAGCGGATAGCCAGCGTGCGAAAACGCTTCGCAGATCTCGATCGCCGGCTTGTCCATGAATTCCATGGCGACCGGTATGATGCCCGCGCCGATGATCGCCGCGACGCAGGCGCCGGCCTGCTCGCTGGTAGGAAAGCCGAACAGAACCGGACGCGCGTCTTCGGCGGCACGGAGGATTCGCAGGGTGGCTTCCGTGACGATGCCGAGCTGGCCTTCCGAGCCGACGACGAGCCCAAGCAAGTCGAGACCGGGCGCATCGAGGTGTCCGCCGCCGATCTCCACGACGGTCCCATCGACCAACACCATTTTGACGCCGAGCACATGGTTGGTCGTCACCCCATATTTGAGGCAGTGCGCGCCGCCCGAGTTCATCGCGATGTTGCCGGCGATCGTACAAGCAAGCTGCGAGGAAGGATCGGGCGCATAGAAGAATCCATCGCCCGCCACGGCTTCGCTGATCGCAAGATTGGTGACGCCGGCTTCGACCTTGATCGTCCGGTTGGCATAGTCGATCTCGAGGATGCGGTTCAGTTTGCCGACGCCCACCACCACGGCGTCCTCCTGCGGAATGGCGCCGCCCGCTAGCGAGGTACCGGCGCCACGCGCCACGATCTTTACGCCTTCCGCGTGCAGAAATCGCGTCACCGCGCTGAGTTCTTCGCTCGAACGCGGCAGGACCACGGCCAGCGGCAGGCGGCGATAGGCGGTGAGCGCGTCGGTCTCGAAAGCGCGGCGCTCGGTTTTGCTTTCGATCAAGCACTCTGGCGCCAGCCGTGCGGCGAGGCCGGCAACGATCGCCGCACGGCGCGCGAGAATGTCCGTGTCGGGCTTGGGAAAGACGATGCCGGGCATGTGCTTACCTTTCAAACCTATAGTACTGCTTATCAGCGGGGAGTACGATAGTCGCATGAATGAATCTGCGAAGCCGCGCGTCGGGCTCTTGGTCACGTGTCTCGTCGATCTTTTCCGTCCCTCGATCGGATGGGCGGCAATGAAACTTCTCGAGGACGCCGGGTGCACGGTCGAGGTTCCGCCGCAGACTTGCTGCGGCCAGCCGGCTTATAATTCCGGCGATCGCATCCTTGCGAAGGACATCGCACGGCGGGCGATCGAGACGTTCGCCTCCTACGATTACGTGGTGGCGCCTTCCGGCTCCTGCGCCGCCATGCTGGCCAAGCACTATCCCGGCCTATTTGCCGGGGATCCGGTATCGGCCGCCAAAGCCAAGGCATTTGCCGGCAAGGTCTATGAACTCGCGCAGTTCCTGACCGATGTGATGAAAGTCGAGAAGGTCAAGGCGCGCTTGGCGCGACGCGCGACCTATCACGACGCCTGTTCCGGGCTACGCGAACTAGGCATCGCAAAGGCGCCGCGCAAACTTCTGAACGGCGTCGAAGGACTGGAACTCGTCGAAATGGCGGAATGCGAGCGCTGCTGCGGATTCGGCGGCACGTTCGCGGTGAAGTACGCCGAAATCTCCACCGCGATCGCCGACGAGAAAATCGCCGACGTGAAGGCGAGCGGTGCGGTGCTCCTGCTCGCCGGCGATCTGGGATGTTTGATGCATATCGCGGGGCGGCTCTCGCGCCGGGGCGAATCCGTTGAAGTGCGCCATTTCGCCGAAGTGCTCGCCGGAATGACCGAGGAACCGGCCATCTGCGTGAGCCGGCCGAAACGGTCGCCGGGATCCTCCGCATGAGTGCGTCGCAGTTCACGCGCGACGCGCATCGGGCGCTGCGCAATCCGCAACTACGGCAGGCGCTCTACGCTTCGCGCGGCGGATTCATCGCCAAGCGCGCGGCGGCCGCCGCGCGCTTGCCCGAGTTCGAGGCGCTGCGCGACAACGCGCGCGACATCAAGGCCCACACGCTCGCACATCTCGACCTTTACCTCGAATCCTACGAGGAGAAGGTCATCGAGTCGGGCGGTATCGTTCATTATGCGCGCACCGCCGACGAAGCGAACGACATCGTCGTGTCGATCTGCCGGCGGCGCGGCGCAAAGCTCGTCGTCAAGGGCAAGACGATGATCGGCGAAGAAATCGGCGTCAACGCCGCGCTGGAAGCGAACGGCGTCGTCCCCGTCGAGACCGATCTCGGCGAATATTGTATCCAAGTGCGCGGCGAGATGCCTTCGCACATCATTGCGCCGGCCGTGCATCTCACGCCAAAACAGATCGCCGCGGATTTTCGCCGGGCACATCGCGATCTGCCGCCGACGCGCGATCTTTCCGAGGGGGGCGCACTGCTCGCCGAAGCCCGCGCCGTGCTGCGCAAGAAGTTTCTTTCCGCCGACGTGGGCATCACGGGCGCCAACTTCCTTGTCGCCGAAACCGGCACGTCGATCGTTGTCACGAACGAGGGCAACGGCGATCTCGCCGCCACCTTGCCCGAAGTGCACGTCGTGCTCGCCTCGATCGAGAAGCTCGTGCCGACGCTTGAAGACGCCGGCACGCTGCTGCGCGTTCTTTCCCGCTCGGCGACCGGACAGGACATCACGGTCTATACGACGTTCACGACCGGTCCGCGCCGGCGCGGGGATCCGGACGGACCCGAAGAATATCACGTCGTACTTCTCGACAACGGCCGCGCCGGCCTGTTTGGCGGAGAGTTCGCCGAGGTGCTGCGCTGCATCCGTTGCGGCGCCTGCATGAACCATTGCCCGGTCTATCAGACGATCGGCGGACATGCCTACGGCTCCGTCTATTCCGGCCCCGTGGGAGCGGCGCTCACGCCGGCGCTGGTCGGCATCGAAAATACCGTCGATCTACCCAACGCCTCGAGCTTCTGCGGTGCGTGCGAAAGCGTCTGCCCAGTGCGTATTCCTTTGCCGAAACTGCTGCGGCATTGGCGCGAGCGCGCCCGGCGGATTGCGCCCGCGCGGCAGCGTTTCGCGCTCGCCGTTTGGGGGTTCTTTGCCAAACGCCCCGCGATCTATCGCTTGGCGAGCCGCGCCGCCGTATGGGCGCTGGCCCGGGTCGGTCGCGAGGCCGGCCATCTGCGCGCGCTGCCTTTTGCGATAAACTGGACGGCGAGCCGCGATTTTCCCGCGCCGCGCAGCACGACATTCCAAGCGCAATTTAAGCAAATGCGAAGATCTTAGGTCGGCCCTCGGTTACCGCATTCACCTTCTCATCTACCTGGCTTTCGTCGCGGCGCTCACTCCCACTATTTTCACCATGTCACTTAGGTGTTTGTTCATTCTGCCGAGGCAGTACCGCCTGTCTCTTACGATTGGAGGACGGGACATGGAAAGGTTGAAGCGTTTCGCACGCGAGGAAGCAGGTGCAACGGCAATCGAATACGGATTGATCGCTGGGCTTATCGCAGTCGTGATTATCACGGCGGTAACGGCGGTTGGCACGGGTCTTTCGACCAAGTTCAACGCGATCGCCGCGAATCTGAGCTGATCGTGCCGGCTTGCGGGCAGCATCGCCCGATGTTACCGCACGCGGGTGAGTTCGCGTTCCCGCACCGAAATTTTCGCTGAACTCCGGCGCGCCCTCGGCGCCGCCGGGGCGGAGGCGTCGCGCCGCCGGGCCGTCGCGGATCGGCTCGAACGTGCGCCGCACGGCGTGATCCCGGCCCGCGGCCGGATCGAGGGCGCCGGGCGCATCACGCTGTTTCGCGCCGAAGCGGAGCGCGCCCTGGCGAGCGTCGCGGAAGTTGCCTCGGCCGCCGATGTGGCCGCGCAGATCGCAACGTATCTGCGCGGCCGCGATTTGCCTTTGCGGCTCGGCATGGGTGCCGACCTCTTTCTCGCCGCGCTGCCCTGGCTGGATCTCAAAGTCCGGCAAGAAAGCGCGGACGGGACGGACTGCGTCGGCCTCAGCCATGCGTTCGGCGCGGTCGCCGAGTCGGGAACGCTGGTCCTCGTTTCCGGCGATGCCAACCCGACGCGCCTCAATTTCCTGCCCGAGACGCATATTGTCGTCGTCGCAGCCGCCGACATCGTCGGCACGTATGAAGAGATCTGGCGGAAGTTGCGCGCCGCCTATGGCAAAGGCGGCATGCCGCGCAGCGTCAATTTCATCACCGGCCCGTCGCGTTCGGCCGACATCGGCCAGAAGATGCAACTCGGCGCGCACGGCCCGCGCGATCTGCACATTATTGTCGTCGAAACATAATCGGCTTTTTATTCCGCCAGAACGCGGGCCGGCGGAAAGGCGACTTCGACCAAGGTCCCTTCGTTCTTCTTGCTGCGGATCGCGAAAAGCGCGCGATTGGCTTCGACGAGCGCCTTGGTGAGCGGCAGGCCGAGGCCCGTGCCGGAAGACTGCCGCGCCGTCGCCAGTTGCCGGAACGGTTCTAGCGCCGTCTCGATGTCGCGATCCGACATCCCGATGCCGGTGTCGCGGATGCGGATCACGGCGTTGCCGGCGTCGGTCAGCGCGGTCGCGATGATGACCTGGCCGCCCGGCTCGTTAAATTTCACGGCATTGGAAAGAAGGTTGAGGAGGATCTGGCGCAGCGCGCGCTCGTCGGCGACGATCTTCGGCAGATGCGGGGCGAGCGCCAGGCGCATGATGACTCGCTCCTGGTTGGCTTGCGGCTGCATGATCGCGACGCATTCGGTGATCGCCCGGTTGACGTCTACCGAAACGAATTCGAGCTCCATCTTGCCGGCTTCGATCTTGGAAAGATCGAGCAGGTCGTTGACGAGGCTCATCACGTGCGCGCCGGAAGTGTGGATGTCGCGCAGATAATCGCGATAGCGCTCGTTGCCCATCGGTCCGAAACGCTCCTCCATGATGACTTCGGCGAAGCCGAGGATGGCATTGAGCGGCGTGCGGATTTCGTGGCTGACCTTGGCGAGGAAATCGGACTTCGCGGCACTCGCCCGCTCCGCCTCGCGGCGCGCGTCGTCGAGCTCCTGCTCGACTTTCTTCCAATGCGTCATGTCGCGGAAAAGCGCGCAGAATTTTTCTTCCGCCGGATCGTCTTGCGCCGGACCGATCCGCCCCAGCGTCATGAAAATGGGAATCGAGCCGCCCTGCTTGGCGCGGCCCTGGATTTCGCGGCCGTCATTGAGCAGGCTCAGTACGCCGTTGCCCTTGAGCCCTTCGAAATACTCCTTCACCTTGGCTTCGCTTTCCGCCGCGATCAGCGTAGTCAACTGCCGGCCCGCGACTTCGTTTTGGTCGTAGCCGAATAGCGCCTCGCCAGAGCGATTGAGCGTCAGAATGCGTCCTTGCGCGTCGACGACGGCGAGCCCGTCGGTCGCCGTATCGAGAATCGCGTTGAGTTCGCGCGCCTCGTTCCTGTGCGCCCGCGTCTCCGTCTCCAGCCGGGAGAGCGCATCTTTCTCGTCGTCGCGCCGCAGCGTGAACAGCGTCGCCGGCATGCCATCCCATTCGATCGATTGGATACGGGCGCGAACGGGAATGATTTCGCCCGCCGCCGTGCGCACCCCGATCGCGGCGCCCCCGACCGGCGGCCGTTCCAACACGCGCGACACGCCTCCCGCCGCGTGCAGCGCGTCTTCGTCTGCAAAACCCAGCAAATCGAGCAAAGCGCGGTTGGCGTAAATGACCACGTCGTCGCGGCTGACCAGAAGGCCGAAGCCGAGCCGATCGAGAATTGCCGCGGCGTTGCGGCCCAGATCCGCATGGGCAGCGGGCGCCGGCGCGGTTTCCGCAGGCGCGACTTCGAGCGGCGCTTTGGCAGTCGTTTCTTCTTTGAGAACCTCGGCGATCTCTCGGAAAGCGCTCCGCTCATCGTGGGAGAGATGCGCTTCGTCCGCTTCGGCCGTATCGGAAGGCGCCGGTCTTGCCGGCGGATGCAACTGAATGACGTTGGCCGCGAACGGCAGCTCGGGTTCGGAAGGCACTGGCTGCTCCAGCGCCGGAAAGGAGCGCGGCTCGGCGGCGGCGAGCCGGTCGAGACGGATCACGCCAAACCCGCGATAGCCCTCGAAGCGGTGCTCGCGATCGAAAGCCGGCAAGCCGCCGAGGCCAACCGGAACGGCGGCCGCGGCATCGGCAATCGGCCAAAGCACTTCGACCCCGCTGAACGTCTCCCGCTCGCGGAACGCCCGGCCAAGCCGGCCATCGGACTGGCGCTCCAGATATTCCGCGACATCGGCAAAGTCGCGGCCGAGAAAACCCGTACCGACGACCTCGGCGAGCGGCTGCGTAATCTCGGTGATCTTGCCGTTCGCGTCGGTGCGCCACAGAAAACGGATGTTGGCGCGGGTTCCAAGCCTTGCCGCGATGACTTTGCGTACTTCCTCAAGCGGCATGGCCTTTTGCGGCGAAGCCACCGCCTTCACGCCGAGCGCGGCGGCGAGGAACAGCGTCCTTTCGGGCGTGACGATCCGGCGGCAGAGGAAGGTAAGCGTCTCCTGCGCCCCGTCGAACGAAAAGCTCAGACGTTCGAGGCGCGGCGCACCGTCCTCTGCCTCCGCCAGCGCCAAAAGCCGATTGGCGCCCGCGTCATCGCCGGCGAAAAGCCGCGTCGAAAGGCCGGCAAGATCCGACGCACCGAAGAGCGCCAGCATCGTCTGGCTGGCGAAGGCGATCTTGCGCTCTTCAGGGAGCGCGCCGAGAACCGGAACTTCGGCTTCGCCAAGCGACAGCGCTTGCAGCGCCGCCTCGACGTCCTCGGGGCTGATATCGGGCTCGCAGGAATAGGCCTTCATCGCGGCAGAGACTCGCTAAAATCGAATCGCCAGGCCCCCTCCGCCGCCACGGATAGCCTTAACGAAAACCTAATGATAGTCGAAGTCGCGGTCCACACACCAATCCCCGCGGCCCCAGATTGCTTGCGT
>JASHSB010000053.1 GCA_030036945.1 Methylovirgula sp.
CGCCGGTCGGCGAGATATTTTTGATAATGCAGTCGATCGTCGACATGCGATTGTTGAAGATGATCTGGGCGCGCAGAAAAGCCCGGATCCGCTCGTTCGATCGCAAATTCTGTGCTTCTTCCATGTTTCCCAGACGTCCGAATTGCCCCCGGATCCGCTGGCACGACAGCCTAATTACCGGGAACGGTAGCTTTGCGGAGTTAAGACTTGCTCAATTCAATGACGCAGCCGCGGCGCATTCCATGGCGCAGCCGCGGCGCGGTCCAGATGCAAAGCAAAAGCTCTTATGTTAGGCTGGGTTGCCAAGGGGGCGGCCTTTGAGACGGCGTCTTTTTTTGCTTGCCATGCTCGTTACGGCGCTGGCGGTGGCCGGCTGTGACAATTGCGGCAGATTCGAGAAGTTCAATATTCCGAGCATTCCGAAGTCCTGTCATGCGGGACCGCAGGCAGGATAACATAAGTTTATTCAATAGGATATGGTTTGGAGAAGAAGGGCGCGCTTTTACGACAGGAACGGCAGGCGCACGCCGAATGTCAGCAGCAGCAAGAGCGCGTTGAGGAAGAGCACGGTGACGGAAGCCACGACTGCCGCCGCCTGGGTCAGGCGGCGGTTGGCGAAGCCTCCCATGATGTCGCGGCGCCGCGTAAAGGCCGCCAAGGCGAGCATCGGAATCGGCAGCGTCAAGCTCAGAACGACCTGACTGACGACCAGCGCGGTGGTCACGTTGACACCCAGGCCGACCACGACGAAGGCCGGCAGCATGGTCACGACCCGCCGGACCCAAAGGGGGATGCCAAAGCCGACGAACCCTTGCATGATCGTCTGCCCGGCCATGGTGCCGACGGCGGAGCTCGATACGCCGGATGCGAGCAGCGAGATCAGAAAAATCACCGCGGCGGCCGGGCCGAGCAGCGGCGTCAGACTGTGATAGGCGGTCTCGATTTCCGAGACGTCGCTGTGGCCGAGGTGAAATGCCGCCGAGGCCATCATCACCATCGCCATATTCACCAGTCCCGCCGTGCAGAGGGCGACAACGACCTCGCGGTTGGAATAGGCGATGAGCTTGCGCCGATCGGAGTCGTTGCGCGCCGGCACGCGGGCTTGGGTGAGACCCGAGTGGAGATAGATGGCGTGCGGCATTACCGTCGCGCCGATGATTCCGACGGCGATCATCACCGCCGTCGCATCCGGGAGCTGCGGAACGATCGAATGGACCGCCGCCGCGCCCCAGTCGACGGGCGCTACGAAGACCTCGATCAGATAGCAAATGGCGACCACCGCCACCAATCCGCCGATGATGATCTCGATCGGCCGGAAACCGCGCTGTTCGACCAACAGAATTGCATAGGTGACGAGCGCCGTGGCGCCCATTCCCCAGAGCAGCGGAAAATGGAAGAGCAGCGAAAGACCGATCGCGCCGCCCAGAAATTCGGCGAGGTCCGTTGCCATCGCCGCGATCTCGCTGGCTATCCACATGCCCAAAACGAGCGGCCTCGGCAGTCGGTCCCGGCAGAGTTCGGCAAGGTTATGGCCGGTGACAATGCCGAGCTTGGCGGAAAGCGCCTGGAACAGCATCGCGATGACGTTGGCGAGCAGTACGACCCAGAGTAGAGTGTAGCCGTATCTTGCGCCGGCCTGAATGTTCGTTGCGAAATTGCCCGGGTCCATATAGGCGATCGAAACGATCACCGCCGGGCCGGCCAAGGGAAGAACGACACGCCAGCCCCGGCGCCGTCCGTCGAGCGCGTCGCGGATGGCGATTTGCGTCCGGTTCAGTCCTTCTTTCGGCTCGCTAACCTTGAACATCCCCGCACGCTCCAGAATACCGACTTAATTTGTAGTTAAGGCAACGATTAGATCGCTATACATCAAATGGCTCCCCCCATTGAAATTTTCAATGCGAGGGAGCAGCTTTAAAGCGCGCACTCGGGACTCCTTCAATGAGCGCCAAGAAGGTTGCTTTGTTGCAGCCTGAACTCCCGACCGAGGCTAGCCAGGCCGAACGGTTCGGTAAGGCACGCACCGATCAAACGGCGGTCGTGCTCGAAGATTACGCCGAGCTGATTGACGATCTTCTGACGACGCAGGGCGAGGCGCGCCCGATCGATATCGCCCGTCGGCTAGGGGTATCGCATGCCACGGCGATCAAAAGCATCGCACGTTTAAAACGTGAAGGGCTTGCGACATCCAAGCTCTATCGCGGCGTATTTCTGACCCCCGCGGGTCTCGAGCTCGCCGAGCGCGTCCGCGCCCGGCACCGGCTGGTCGTCGATCTGCTCCTTGCGATCGGCGTGCCTGAGCATAGTGCGCAGCTTGATGCCGAGGGCATCGAACACCATGTTTCGGACACGGCGCTTTCGGCCTTCGCGCGTTTTCTCGGGCGTGTCTGGCCGAGCCGCAAGCCGGGCTGACTGGCGACGAGCGCATCGCCGGACGCGTTCTCCAGCGCTGCTGCCTTGCATAGAGCTTAACGAGAACCGTCGGCTTTTGTGGCATTCGCGCCACAGATCGGAATCATCTTCTATCGGGCTCCGTTAGCCAAGAAGAAAGCCGCTTTTCAGCCATAAACCACCGGCTAAGCTTGTTGCGCTTGAATGGGGTCGAGATCGTCACGCGGCATGGTGCCAAGCGAAACAGTGAGTAGAGTTCCGAAGTAGCAGGAGTCATTCGCCCGCGTCCCCGCGTGGCATGGGGTGTCCCTCGAGAGGGCCCGTCGCTTACTTTCGAACAGCGGGGTTAGTGAAGTGGACGCGCGCGTATTCGACAAGAAAAAGCTTCCCAGCCGTCACGTCACGGAAGGCGCCGAACGTGCGCCGCATCGCTCCTACCTCTATGCGATGGGACTGACGCGCGAGGAAATCCATCAGCCTCTCGTCGGCGTCGTTTCCTGTTGGAACGAGGCGGCGCCCTGCAACATCTCGCTGTTGCGGCAGGCGCAAGCGGTGAAGAAGGGCGTCGCTTCCTCGGGCGGTACGCCGCGTGAATTCTGCACGATCGCCGTCACCGACGGCATAGCGATGGGCCATCAGGGGATGAAATCCTCGCTCGTCTCGCGCGAGGTAATCGCCGATTCCGTCGAGCTCACCATGCGCGGCCATTGCTACGACGCGCTCGTCGGCATCGCCGGCTGCGACAAGTCGCTGCCCGGCATGATGATGGCGATGTTGCGCCTCAACGTGCCGTCGGTCTTTATCTACGGCGGCTCGATCCTGCCGGGCAGTTTCCGCGGCCGTCCGGTCACGGTGCAGGATCTGTTCGAGGCGGTCGGGCGGTATTCGGTCGGCACGATGTCGGCCGAAGATCTCGACGAGCTCGAGACCGTCGCCTGTCCTTCGGCGGGCTCCTGCGGCGCGCAGTTCACCGCCAATACGATGGCGACGGTCTCCGAGGCGATCGGCCTGGCACTGCCGTATTCGGCCGGCGCCCCGGCGCCCTACGAGATCCGCGACCGGTTCTGCGAAACGGCGGGCGAAATGGTCATGGAATTGCTGGCGCGCAGAATCCGCCCGCGCGATATCGTGACGCGCAAAGCGCTGGAAAATGCCGCCGCCGCCGTCGCCGCCACGGGCGGGTCGATGAACGGCGCGCTGCACATCCCGGCGATCGCCCACGAATGCGGTATCGATTTCGATCTTTTCGAAGTCGCCAAGGTTTTCGAGCGCACGCCCTATATCGCCGACCTCAAGCCGAATGGCCGTTACGTCGCCAAGGACGTGTTCGAGGCAGGCGGCATCCCGCTGCTGATGAAGACCTTGCTCGAACACGGTTTCCTACACGGCGATTGCCTCACCGTCACCGGCCGCACGGTGGCCGAGAATCTGGCGAGCGTGAAATGGAATCCCGACCAGGACGTCATCCGGCCGGCCGACAAGCCGATCCATCCGGCCGGCGGCGGGATGGTCGGGCTCAAGGGCAACCTCGCTCCCGACGGCGCGCTGGTGAAAGTGGCGGGCATCGACCAGGACAAACTCACTTTCGAAGGACCGGCGCTGTGCTTCGACAGCGAGGAAGCCTGTTTCGAGGCCGTATCGAAGCGGCGCTATCCGGCCGGATGCGTGATCGTCATCCGCTATGAGGGACCGCGCGGCGGCCCGGGCATGCGCGAGATGCTGTCGACGACGGCGGCGATCTATGGCCAGGGCATGGGTAACAAAGTTGCGCTGATCACCGATGGACGTTTTTCCGGCGCGACGCGCGGCATTTGCATCGGGCACGTGGGCCCGGAAGCGGCGATCGGTGGCCCGATCGCGCTGGTCCGCGACGGTGACATCATCGCCATCGACGCCTTGAAACGGACCATCGAGGTTCGCGTCTCCGACGCGGAACTCGCGGAACGCAAAAAGAATTGGAAGCCGCGGCCGACCGAGTTCGGCTCCGGCGCGCTTTACAAATACGCGCAGATCGTGGGGCCGGCGCGGCATGGCGCGGTTACCCATCCCGGCGCTGCCGGCGAGACGCAGTGCTATGCAGATATCTAAGCGCGGCACTCTTTTTGCGATGATCGGCGCCGCCGCGTTTGTCGGCGCGGCGGCCATTCTTGCGCCCGCCGGGTTGGCGTTCGACGGCACGACGCAAACGGCGGCAGCGACCGACAAGACTACGCCGTTGCAGATATTTAAAAATCCGCAGGCGGCGTTGCGCGCCGGCCTCGAGGATTTCAAGACCGGCGATTCGCGCTCCGGACTCGAAGCGTTGAAATATGCCGCCGCCGGCGGCGAGTCGCTGGCGCGTTGGAAGCTCGCCAAGATGTATGCCGATGGCGACGGCGTGCCGCACGACGACATGCAGGCCTACGAATATTTCGCACAGATCGTCGAGAACTACGACGAGGACAATCCCGACCCGCGCGAATTGCCGGTAGTGTCGAGCGCTTTCGTCGCGGTGGGTGCTTATAGTCTCAACGGCATTGCCGCGAAGGTGGCGCCGGATCCGCAGCGGGCGCTTGCCATGTTCCAATACGCGGCGACCAATTTCGGCGACCCGAATGCGCAGTACGATCTCGCCCGCATGTATCTCGACGGTGTCGGTGTCGACAAAGACGCCGCGCAGGCGGCGCGTTGGCTGCATCTCGCCGCCGATAAGAACCACGCCGAGGCGCAGGCGCTGCTCGGCCAACTTCTGTTCGCCGGCCGCGACGGCGTGCCTCGTCAGCGCGGCCTCGGGCTGATGTGGCTGACGCTGGCGCGCGACGCGGCCGTCGCCGGGAATAAAGACCAGTGGGTCGTCGATCTGTACAGCAAAGCCGCCGCCGCGGCGAACGACAGCGATAAGCAGATGGCGGCGCTCTATATCGCCGACTTTAAGAGGCGCCACGACTAGGCTTTGCGCCGAATGTGCGCGTATGGCCGGGTATGGCCATGAGCTTCGAAAAAATCGTCCGTGTACAGATCGGCGGCCGCGTGCAAGGCGTCGGCTTCCGCGCCTTCGTCGAGCGCAACGCCGTGGCGCGCGGTATCGTCGGCTGGGTGCGCAATCACGGCGACGGCGACGTGGAGGCGGTCTTCGCGGGCTCCGAATCGGCCGTCGCCGCTCTCTGCGAGGTCTGCCGGCGCGGCCCGACGCCGGCGCAGGTCGAGCGCCTCGAAGTTTTCGAGGCCGATCGTACGGCGCTCGGCAAAGCAGCCGAGACGGGAGAATTCGTGCAGCTCGGGACAGTTTGAGCGTCACGCTTCTTGCGCGGCGCCGAAGATCGTCTCGAATTCGCTCCGCAAGGCGAGATCGACTTGCCGCAGCGTCACCTCGCGGCCGAGGTCGCGCAGGCTCGTCGTGCCGAGATGCGGCGCAGTCACCCCACAAGGCGCAATTTTTGCAAAATGCGCGAGCTCCGGATCAACGTTGAGCGCCACGCCATGCAACGAAATCCAGCGGCGCACGCGGACGCCGATTGCTGCAATCTTGTCTTCGGCGGGCTCGCCATTTGGACCGGGACGCTTATCGGGCCGCGCGACCCAGACGCCGACCCGCTCCTCGCGCCGCTCGCCGCGCACGTCGAAATGCGCGAGCGTCGCGATGATCCACGTCTCCAGCGCCGCCACGAAACCGCGCAGATCCGGCGCGCGGCGGTTCAGGTCGAGCATCGCGTAGCAGATACGCTGGCCGGGACCGTGATAGGTGATTTGGCCGCCCCGTCCGCTGCGATACAGCGGAAACGGCAGATCACCCGGAAGGTCGTCGGCCGAAGTCCCGGCCGTGTACAACGGCGGATGTTCGACGAGAAAGACCGCTTCGCGCGCCGTGCCGGCGGCGATCGCCTCGGCGCGCGTTCGCATCGCCGCGACCGCCGCTTCGTAAGGCATGAAGCCCGGAACGACGCGCCATTCGACCGGCGGCGTTCCGGATGCCGGAAGCATGGAGCGAGGCAGGGTGGCGAGCCTTGTCACCGAGGAGCCTTTTTGTTAGACCGCACGGCCTTCGCGGCCATGGCGGAATTGGTAGACGCGCTAGCTTGAGGTGCTAGTTGGGCAACCAGTGGAGGTTCGAGTCCTCTTGGCCGCACCATCGCACATCCTATCACTCGACGGATTCCGGCAAATGCGCGGCGCCAGGTGTGCCGCCTCCGTGGCGCGCCCTTAGTTCCGGCAGGACCTTGGCGAGGATCGCTTCTGTCTCCGACGTCCAGCCGGGCGGCGCTTTGCGAAATGCGGGTTTGGCGTCGCCCGGTACGATGCGCACGATCTTGAAGCCGCGGGCTTTGAGGTCGCGCAGTAAAGCCGGCAGCATCGCCGCCGTCGATTGCTTCGTGTCGTGCAGCAGCAGGATGCCGCGCCCCGCCTTTTCGAGCCGTCCGAGCACTAGCTGGCGCTCTTCGTCCGGCGTCATCTTCAGCCAGTCGGACGCCCAAAGATCCGCGCCGAAAATGCCGATGTCGCGGCTCTTGAGCCAAGCGACGAGGGCAAGCGTATCGGCAAATCCGGGAAAGCGGAAGAATGGCGTCTTCGGTTCCATCCCGGCGTTGCCATAGGCGATCTCGTCGTCCGCGGCAAAGCCCCGCTCGATATCGCGCCGTGCCTCGGCGTCGTTCAGCAGCCGCAGGATCGGATGCGAATAGGTGTGATTGCCGATCGTATGCCCTTCCGCGACCTCGCGGCGCACCAGCGCCGGATCGGCCGCGGCGTTGCGGCCGATCAGGAAGAACGTCGCCTTCACGCATTCCTGGCGTAGCGCGGCAAGCACGGCGGGGGTGGTCTTCGGGGACGGGCCGTCGTCGAAAGTCAACACGACTTCGTGGTCGGCGAGATCGAGGCTCCGCGGATACGACTTGAAACCCACTTCGAAGCCGCCTTTCGTCGAGAGGACAAGGGTACGGGCGACGCCAAGCTTATCGGCGGAACAGGCTGTATCCGCCGTTGCCGCGCTCGCAAGGCCGGCAATGAGGCAGAGCGAAGCGACGATCAATCTGAGCTGCTGCATGGATGCTGGGTGGATAATCGAGACGGTCAATCTTCGCTTGGTTCGCAATGACGAAAACGTCTCGATCACGTCGGATTTTCGAGGCTGAACGTCTCGGAGGTCTCGTCGTAGGCGAAAAGTTCGCCGTAGCGCCCCCAATCGATGACGCTCTTCAACGTCTGCTCGGCATAATCCTCCGACATATAGTCTTCGAGTTCCTCCAGGAAACGGGCGGCGCGCGCCACATGCGAAGGCCGTTCGTCGAGAACCATCCGGACGCGCGCCGCGAGCGGCACATAAGTGCGCAAGTGATCGCCGAAAAGCCTCTTGCGGACGTCGACGTCGCCTTCCGCGAATCGCGAGCCGGCGGCCGTGAGCTTGATGTCGCCTTCCTCGATTTCCGCGAAACGCAGGAGCTGCAGCGTTTCGGCGACCGGAAAGAGATCGTCGATTTCCATCTGATAGTGTTCGGCGAGTGCCGGCATATCGGCGCGCCCCCTGTAGGGCGGCGCCGCAATGGTCTCCATGAGCCCGGCCAGCAGGTTGGTCGAGACCTTGGGAAGCCCCATGCCGAGGCCGAGGCCCGGGAACGGCCCGCTTGGCTGCGCCGGCTCCGTGCGCCGCGTCATCAAGGCGTAGATTCGATCGACGAGCTGACGGAATTCTGCGGTCAGCCGATTGCGTGGATGCGGAAGGTTGACTTGAATTTCCGCCGAAATCCGTCCCGGATTGGAGGCGAGGACGAGGATGCGGTTGCACATCAGCACCGCCTCTTCGATGTTATGGGTTACCATTAGGATCGACTTGATCGGCATCCGGCCTTCGACCCAGAGATCGAGCAGGTCGGTGCGAAGCGTCTCGGCTGTGAGCACGTCGAGCGCCGAGAACGGTTCGTCCATCAGAAGAATCTCGGGATTGACGACCAGCGCCCGGGCGAAACCGACGCGCTGGCGCATGCCTCCCGAGAGCTCCTTGGGAAACGCCGATTCGAAACCGTCGAGACCGATGAGGTCGATCGCCCGCACGGCGCGCGCCCGCGCTTCGCGCCTCGGGACTTTCTTTGCGCGCAGCCCGAGTTCGACGTTGGCCAGCACCGAAAGCCAAGGAAACAACGCCGCGCTTTGGAAGATCATGGCGATCTCTTCAAACGGCCCGCGAACGAGCTGGCCGCGAAACGTCACTTCGCCGTCGATCGGCTTGGCGAGCCCCGAAATGATGCGCAGCAGCGAGGATTTGCCGGAGCCGGAACGGCCGAGCATGCCGACGATCTCTCCGTCCTTCAGGCTGAGCGAGACGTGGTCGAGCACCAGCGCGCCGACATCGCCGGAGCCCGTGACGTAGCTCTGGCAAACGTTCCTGACTTCGAGCAAAGGTTTGAGGGCGGTATCGAGCATAAGGCCTCAATCCAGCCGGACGCGCCGCTCGGCCAGGCGCGACAGGGGCCGCCACAGCAGTCGATTGAACAATATGACGAAGACCGACATGATCGCGACGCCCAGCACGATTTTCGGATAATCGCCGGCCGCAGTCGCAGTCGCGATATACGCGCCGATTCCATGCGCTTTCACCGTATCGTTTCCCCATTTCACGTATTCGGCGACGATCGCCGCATTCCACGATCCGCCCGAAGCCGTCAAGGCGCCGGTTACGTAATAGGGAAAGATCCCCGGCAGCACCACCTCCAACCACCAGTCGAGGCCGCGAATACGAAAACCCGCCGCGACTTCGCGCAGGTCGTTCGGAAAAGCGCTGGCGCCGCCCACGACGTTGAACAGGATATACCATTGGGTTCCGAAGATAATGAGGAAACTCAGCCAGATATCGGGGTTAAGCGAAAACCGCAGGATCATCACCACGGCGATCGGAAAGACGACGTTGGCGGGAAAAGCGGCAAGAAATTGCGCTAGCGGCTGAATCGTTTCGGCTAGCCGCGCATTGAGCCCGATCAGCACGCCGATCGGCACCCAAATCAAGGAAGCGAGCGCGATCAGTGCCATCACGCGCAGCATGGTTAGAAAAGTGAGCCAGATCGTTAGGCCAAATTCCGAAAAGCTCAGATTGGCGCTCACGTAACGGTACACGAGCCCGACGGCGAAGGCGGCGGCGAGAAGCCCCGTTCCGATCCAAAGAAAATCGAGGATCCGCTCTTTCCAGCGGTTCGCCTCTTCCGAAAATTCGGCGTGAAACGGCAGTTCGAGACGCCATAGCGCCATACTCTGAAAAAGCCGCGTCGGCACGGCAATGATCGCGCGTAGCAAATAGGTGCGGCGAAAGAGCTGGATGACCCACGATCTTTGCTCGTATTCGCCAGCCGACGATTCGACGCGAAACCGGCTGCTGAACGTGACCAGCGGCCGAAACAGCAATTGATCGTAGGCAATGATGACAAGCAGCATGGCGAGAATGGCCGCAAAGACGGCGTCGATGCGCTTGCGGTCGATCGCCAATGCGAGGTAGGAGCCGATGCCGGGCAGATTGACCGTCGTGTCGCCGACCGAGATCGCCTCCGACGCGACCACGAAGAACCAGCCGCCGGACATCGACATCATCGTGTTCCAGATGAGTCCAGGCATGGCATACGGCGTCTCGAGCTGCCAGAACCGCTGCCACGGAGACAACAAGAGACTGTTTGATACCTCGTTTAGCTCGCGCGGCACGTTGCGCAACGACTGATAGAAAGAGAACGCCATGTTCCAGGCCTGGCTGGTGAAGATCGCGAAGATTGCCGCGCACTCCGCGCCGAACGTCGAGCCGGGGAAGAGGCCGAGAAAGAACGTCACGGTAAACGACAGGAATCCGAGAATCGGCACGGACTGCAGGACGTCGAGAATCGGAATGAGGAAACGCTCTGCGCGGCGGCTTTTGGCGCCCCAGGTCGCGTAGGTGAAGGTGAAGACCAGAGAGCAGAGGATCGCCGCAAACATCCTGAGCGTGGTGCGCAACGCGTAATAAGGCAGATTTGCGTAATCGAGCGTGACGCTCGACTGCGGCGCCTGCAGCGGCAGGACCATGCCGCGCGAACCGTGGACGAGCGCGATGAAGCCGGCAAAGATCAACGCCAGCGCAATCAGGTCGAACTGGTTCGGCAGCGTCTTGCGGCCGATCGAGGCGAGGGCGACGATTCTTGAAGACATGCGGCACTTTGCTGGGAATCTATTGTTCCTCTTGTCATTAAGCGGCGTGACATTCAAGTGACGCCCGCTGTGGACCGGTCTCGACCGCCGGTACAAGACCCGTCGCGATCGTCGCGCGGAGGGACCCATGGCGGCGCGAAGTAAGCCGCGCTCCATCGTACCAGTCGGGGGTGGACCGCGGATGTCGATATCCTTATGGTACCGTTTCGTGCCGCGGCACGGCGTGGGGCGCGCGGCAAGAGCGCGCCGCGCGCCGGCATAGGTGGCGAAATGCCTAGCCCGGGCGATGTGCATAACGGGCCGGCGCAGATCTGGTTTCGTCCGTTCCAGGAAGCTCGATGTACCGGCCCGACGAAACGCCGACCTATGCGGCGCTCGACCTCGGCACCAACAACTGCCGGCTTTTGATCGCCCGGCCTGCGCATCGCGACGCAGACGGACCTGGTTTTCGGATCATCGATTCCTTTTCGCGGATCGTGCGCCTCGGCGAAGGCGTCTCGCAGACCGGGCGGCTCGGCGAGGCGGCCGTGGCGCGCACGCTCGATGCCCTGGCGATCTGCCGCGACAAGATGAAGGCGCGCGGCGTGACGCGGTCGCGGTCGATTGCGACCGAAGCCTGCCGATTGGCGAAGAACGGCGCCGAATTCGTCGCCGCAGTAAAGGAGAAAACCGGGATCGACCTTGAAATCGTCGATCGCGAAACCGAGGCGCGGCTCGCCGCCGCGGGTTGTGCCTCGCTCGCCGATCCCGCCGCAAAAGCGGTGCTGCTGTTCGACATCGGCGGCGGTTCCACCGAAGTGATTTGGCTCGATCGCGCCGCGCCCGGTGCCGGCAGGAAAATCCGCTTTTGGGTTTCGCTGCCGTTCGGCGTCGTCACGCTCGCCGAGCGATTCGGCGGCATTGACGTTAACGATACGCTCTTCAAATCGATGCTCGATTGCGTCGGCTTGGAGCTCGGCGATTTCGTCCACAGCGTGGCAGGGTTCGACCGTTGCCCGAACTTTCATCTGCTCGGCACGTCGGGAACTGTGACCACGGTCGGCGGCGTTTTCCTCGATTTGCCGCGTTACGATCGGCGCCGCGTCGACGGGCTTTGGATGCGGGATGTCGAGATCGATGCGACGGTCCGCAAATTGCGCGGCATGCCGTATGGCGAGCGCGTGGCGAACGGCTGTATCGGCGTCGAGCGCGCCGATCTCGTGCTTGCCGGCTGCGCGATTCTGGAGGCGATCCGGCGCGCTTTCCCGGCTGAGCGCGTGCGTATCGCCGATCGCGGTCTGCGCGAGGGCATTTTGATGCAGCTAATCGCCGCCGACCAGGCGCGGAAGACGCGCCGATGACCGACCGTTTGCTGAAAACGCGCGTGAAGACGGCGCGCAAACGCTCGGCCGCCTCGACGGCTTGGCTTGAGCGCCAGCTCAACGATCCTTACGTCGCGCGCGCCAAACGCGAAGGCTATCGGTCGCGTGCCGCCTACAAGCTCATGGAGATTGACGCGCGCTATCGCATCCTGAGACGCGGGCAAAAGGTCGTCGATCTCGGCGCGGCGCCCGGCGGCTGGTCGCAGGTCGCCGCGGCGAAGATCGGAGAGGGCAACGTCTTTGGCATCGATCTGCTGCCGGTCGAGCCGCTGCCGGGCGTCGAATTTCGGGTCCTCGATTTTCTTGATCCGCAAGCGCCGCGAATTTTGCAAGAATGGCTAAAGGGGCCGGCTGACGTCGTCCTCTCCGACATGGCGGCGAATACCACGGGACATCGCAAGACCGACCATCTGCGTATCGTCGGGCTCGTCGGACAGGCAGCCGAATTCGCTTGCGAGATTCTTGCCGAAGGCGGGACCTTTCTCGCTAAGGTCTTGCAAGGCGGCACCGAGGCTACGCTTCTCGCCGCGCTCAAACGCCAATTCGCCGAGGTGCGGCACGTAAAGCCGAAGGCGAGCCGGGCGGAATCGTCGGAGCTTTACGTGCTGGCGAAGGGATTTCGCGGCCGCTAGTCGGCGTTACGGCTTGTTCCAGTGGATTAACCTTGCTGCATCGCCTTGCGTCGCGGCGCCCCGGCGAGATCGGTGCCGGCTTCTTTCGGCAGGTGTAGGAACCAGAGGACCGACGTCGCCGAGACGATCGCGACGAGAAGGAAAGCCCAGTGAAAGTCGGCGACCGTCAGATGCTGGCTGCCGCGCAGCGCGCGCGAGGCTTCGATCCCAAAGGCACCGACGGCGATCCCGAGGCTCAGGGATAATTGCTGGGCCACGGCCGCGAAGCTCGTCGCCCGGCTCATCGCGGCGCTATCCATCTCGGCATAGGTGATGGCGTTGATGGCGGTAAATTCCAGCGAACGGAAGAAACCGCCGAACAGCAGCAGCCCCATCATCAGCGCCGCCGGCGTCGACGCCGTGAACAGGCCGTAACTTGCTAGGAATGCGCAGCTGAGAAGCGCGTCGAAGACGAGGACCAGCCGAAATCCGAAGAACCGCAGGATGGGCACCGCCGTCACCTTCATCGCCATGGCCCCGGCGGCGGCGACGAAGGTCACCGACCCGGACTGAAAAGGGTTCATTCCGAAACCGAGCTGCAACATCAAGGGCAGGAGGAAGGGCAGGGCTCCGATCCCAATGCGGAACAGAGAGCCGCCGACGACGCTTGCACGAAAGGTCGGCACGGCGAGAAGCCGTAAATCGAGGATCGGAAACTTGGTGTTGCGGGCGTGCAGCCAATAGAGCGCGAGCAGAACGGCGCCGACGACGAGCAACGTGGCGACGAGTTGCTTGCCGAAGACGCCGCGGTCGGCCACGGTGAGGCCGAAGATCAGCGAGGCGAGACCCGCGCCCGAAAGCAGGAAGCCCCTGGCGTCGAGCGGCCAAGGCGTCTCGCCGCGCACGTTCTTGATGAACAGGCTGACGAGCGCGATCCCGACGATGCCGATCGGCACATTGACGTAGAAGATCCAGCGCCAGTGAAAATAGGTGGTGATGAACCCGCCGATCAGCGGCCCGCAAAGCGGCCCGAGAAGCGCTGGAATCATTAGGTACGACAGCGCGCCGACGATCTCCGAACGCGGCACCGTGCGCAATAGGACGAGCCGCCCGACCGGAACCATCATGGCTCCGCCGAGCCCTTGGATCATGCGGGCGACGACGAATTCCCAGAGCGCGCTCGATTGGCCGCAGAGGATCGAGCCGAGCGTGAAGATCGAGATCGCGGCGCGAAATACGGTGCGGGCGCCGAATTTGTCGGCGGCCCAGCCGCTCGCCGGAATGAATATGGCGAGCGATAGGAGATAGGAGGTAAGCGCCAGCTTCAGGGCGATCGGATCCTGGCGCAGATCGGTCGCGATCGCCGGCAGCGAGGTCGCAATGACCGTCCCGTCGAGATTTTCCATGAACAAGGCGCAAGCGACGATCAGCGCCGTAACGAAATAGCGCGGCAATTGGGATCCTGGAGTTCCTAGAGAGACGCGGAATATTCTAGGGCTTGGCGCAGCTTGGGGATAGATACCCGTTCGCTCGCCGACGCGCGGCGTCCTCCTGCGACTGCCGGTCGAGACCCGCTTTGCGCTGCGGCGAACCCGTGCTATGAGCCGCTGCCAACTTTCACCGCGCCGCGACCGGCTTTCCGGATCGCGGCAGTCTTTTAACGCGCGGCG
>JASHSB010000054.1 GCA_030036945.1 Methylovirgula sp.
GAATAACTGCTGTTTGCGCATCAGAAAGACCGGCCGTTCATCGGGGCACCTCGGCAGCTAAATGGCCTATCGAACCGGGCTTACGGGATCAATTCGATTTCATCGGGACCAGAAATCTCGATCTGCGGCCCGAGCCGCAGGTCGAGCAGCCCGCGCACCCGGAGCGTGCGCCCGATGAGAGCATGAAATTCAATTCCCGCCTGCGCAAATTTCTTGACATTGCGTTGCAGGATCGTGACTTCGAAAGCGCGCGCGGCACGCGGCGCGAATTGCAGATAGGTCCGCAGCCGGCCTTCGTCCACGCTGCTGAGGCGCCCTTCGACGATGACATCGGTCGCGGCGCTCCGCGAACGCATCGCGATCGAACGGTGAGAGGACGGCGTAAAACGGATCGCTCCAGAGGCCGCGCTTGGCGTCTCAGGCGGCGGTCTCGGCGGCAAGGAAAAACGTCCGGCACGGATGCGCGGCAAGCTCCGGCATGAACCGCGCGAAGCCGCCAGCGAGCAGAAATTGGCCCGCCGAGGCCGGCGCGGCGCCGGGCTTCTCGAAGAAGACGAAGGCCGCGATGCGCCCCCAGCGGTCGGGCTTCTCGGCGAGCGGCACGAAGGCGATCTCGCCGCCGGCCTCGGCGCGCAACGCGTCGCGCGTGGTCGCATCGAAGTCCGGAGGGTTCGGCGTCGGACGCGGCGGCTCGAGCCCCGCGAGCCGCCGCGTGCGGCCGTCCTTCAAGGTAATCTCCAGCCGCTCGTCGATATTGGCGATGCTTCCGCGCTCGCCGCCGGCCGAAGGACAGGCGGATGACACGCTTGACGTGTCCCACGGATCCGCCGAGGCGGATGGCGACGCAAGCGCCAGAAAAACGGCGCCAAATCCGACCGAATTCCAGAATCGCCGTGCACGCCGCATCGCTCGCGGATCCCTGTTCGCGCGCGGTTGGCGCGCGCAACTCCGTCATGCTAAGGCAAAACGCGGCGTTGCGCAGAGGTTCGCCGGCGAGCGCCGCGTCTCCACGGAAAGTCCCGGTAGCTCAGCAGGATAGAGCGGCGGTTTCCTAAACCGCAGGTCAGGGGTTCGACTCCCTTCCGGGACGCCACGAAGGAACAGAGCTGCGAATGCCAGGTTCAGCCCGCTTTCCGTGAGAGCGTGAGCGGCAAGTCCAGCTCGACCCGGTCGTGCGCCACCTTCGGCGTGATGCGGCCGCGCTCGCCTCGCTCGAGGCGGACCAAGCCGTAGCCTTCCATCGTTCGCAACGTGCGTGACAGATTGGACTTCGCCTTGCCGGTCATGCGCGCCAGTTCGTCAAGCGAGCCCGGCGCCTGCTCGGCGATGACGCGCAACAGTTTGCGGTTGCCGGCCGAGAGCACCTTCGCGAAGGACTCCGTCGAGGTGAACCAGACTTTCGGCTCGCGAAACGAGACGCGACGCTCGCCACGTGCCACGGCCATCGTGCGCGCTTTCATCTCCTCGTAGTTCGCGATGCCGACCTTCAGCGTCGTCATGGGATCATTCCTCTTTCGCGCAGCACCGCATCCACGGTTTCCCAGAAGTCGGCGAGCAAAGTTGCCGCGTCCCGGTACTCGTAGAGCCGGATGTTTCGTAGCCGATGGCGATGGTCCTGCGGCGCATCGCGTCTTCGCCGGCCGACCGAATGAGCGTTGCCGAACCCGACTAGCCGCTCGCCGTCTGCGCCGTGCAGCGTGCAGCGTGAGCGAGTAGTCAATGCCATGCGGCCTCGAAGGGGACACCGGCACCCGCCTCGCCACAAACCGGGCCCAGTAGCCACCTTTTGGATCCACCACAAGAACCTGCACATCGAGGTCGAGCAGCACATCGAGGGTCGCGTCACGCGGCTTCGTCACGGTAGTTATCATACTGAGACAATGCTCGCGAGGGATTACGGTCGCAATTGGATTGCAGATGGCAGTTTGGCCATTGAAAGACACCAGGCAGGGCCGCAATCGCGCCAGTATTTGCGTCTCCCACTCCCGCTGCCCTTTTCAAAAAGGCTTTACCTCCGGCTCATTGCCTTGCCGCAGCCTTGCGCCAGATATCTCATGGGTGGCCGCGCTTCCCGAAGGGAATTTGCATGATCCATCGCATCGGTGCCACGGCGGCGGCACAAATTTTCGTTGTTCTTGCTTTGCCGGTCGCCGCTGCGACGCAGACGCGGGCGGCGGAAAATTCCTCTGCGGCCTGCCCCGGCGACAATGGCGGCATCGCGCTTTCGCCCGGCTTCTGTGCGACGATCTTCGCCGACAACCTCGGCCATGCACGCCACCTCGTCGTGGCGCCGAACGGCGTCGTGTACGTCAACACCTGGAGCGGGCGCTATTATCATTTCGGCAAAGTGCCGGCCGGCTTCCTCGTCGCGCTGAAGGACACCAAGGGCGACGGCCGCGCCGATGTCGTCGAGCGTTTCGGCCCGAGCTTCGTGGAAGGCGCGGCGGGCGGCACCGGCATCGCCTATTACAATGGCGCGATCTACGCCGAGGAGAAGGACAAGATCGTGCGCTATGCGCTCAAGCCCGGCGAGATCGTTCCGAAAGCGCCGCCGGAAATCGTCGTCTCCGGCATGCCGCTCGGCGGCGACCATCCCATGCATCCGTTCGTTATCGACCCACCCGGCAATCTCTATGTCGACATGGGCTCGGCGACCAATTCCTGCCAAGTCGAGAACCGGATGCTCGACTCACCGGGCATCGAGCCATGCACGCAGCTTACGACGCGCGGCGGCACCTGGCGCTTCGACGCCAACCGACGCGGCCAGAAATTTACGTCCGCCGCGCGTTTCGTCACCGGCTTGCGCAACGGCGAGGGTTTTGCCTTCGATAAAGACGGACGGCTCTTTGCGACCCAGCATGGCCGCGACCAGCTTTCGCAAAACTTTCCGCGGTTCTTCAACGTGCATCAGGGCGCTAATCTGCCGGCCGAGGAATTGGTACAAGAAACTCAAGGCGCAGATTTCGGCTGGCCCGAATGCTACTTCGACGGAATGGCGCAGAGGCGGCTCGTACTCGCCCCGGAATACGGCGGCGACGGAAAGAAAATCGGCGTCTGCGCGCAGAAGCAGGAACCGGTCGCGTTCTTCCCGGCGCATTGGGCGCCGAACGATCTGCTGATCGATAATTTCGCGAAATTCCCCGCCGCCTATCGGGGCGGCGCGTTTATCGCCTTTCACGGTTCCTGGAACCGCGCGCCGGAGCCGCAAGGCGGCTACAACGTCGTTTTCCAGCCGCTGAAGGACGGCAAGGCGGACGGCGATTTCGTCGTCTTTGCCGACGGGTTCGCCGGGCCGATCAAAGATCCAGGCCTGGCGCATTTCCGTCCCACGGGGCTCGCCGCCGGCCCCGATGGCGCGCTTTACATTTCCGACGACGTGCATGGCCGCATCTGGCGCGTCGTCGCCAAAGGCGCACCGAGCGTCGCCCCGGCGCCCGAACCGAAACTCGCGGCCGCAAGCGGCGGCAATCCAGAGCCGCCCGAAGGCATCCATCCCGACGCCGGCGAGACCGATCTTGCCGCGTTGCCGCTGCCGCCCGGCGCATCCAGAGAGCAGATTGCGCGCGGCGCGCGCATCTTCCACGGCGAAGCCGATGGCGGAACCTGCGCCGGCTGCCACGGCGCCGACGCCAAGGGCACGTCGGTCGGACCGGATCTGACAAGCGGCAAATGGATTTGGGGCGACGGCAGCTTCGCCTCGATCGAACAGATCGTCTCGATGGGCGTGCCCCATCCCAAATCGTACCCCGGCATCATGCCGCCCAAGGGCGGCGCACCGCTTTCGGCTTCGGACATTGACGCGGTCGCCGCTTACGTCTGGGCAATCGGCCATCGAGAAGCGCCAAAGTGAAGCCGAAGGAATGCTTTGGCCGGCAAAGTTGACTAGCCTTGCATTCTGCCCACGTATGCGCGGAATCTGGCGGTTGCAATGAACCATAAATCCGCAATGAGTTATGGCGTCAGCGTCGGCTTCGACGCGGAGTCCGGCCGTTATTACGTCGATTCCTCGGACATTCCCGGCCTCAATGTGGAAACGGCAAGTTTCGAAGAACTCGTCGAAATCGCGCGCGACGTGGCATCCGAACTGTTGGGCGATCAAGCCGCGGGGAGCAGGATCAGCTTCCGGCGCGATGTCGTCCTTCCAGTCTGATGGGCTCCAATCTCTACCCGGAAATATGCCGAATCCTTCGCAACGTGGGATGTACATTCGTGTGACAGGCGAAGGGTTCGCACGAGATCTGGTTCAGCCCCGTCAGCGACCGAAAAATCGCCGTCCCGAAGAATACGCACGTCGTCCACCGGCAAATAAGGTGCTCAGGGATATGCCGGATTACCCAAGGCATTCTGATTGCGCCTCGGCGAGCGCCGCGGCAATCCTACCGCGGCATTCCTCGGCGACTTGTTTGCGGTCGGCATCGGCCGCAAATTCGAGCGGCGCGCAGAAGATGAGATCGCAGGCGACCGGCGCGCCGCGGATGAGCCCGATGACGTGCGGCAACAGCAGTGCGTCGCCGTACCAAGCGGCGTGCGGCGAAGAATAGCGGATCGCCACCGGATCGATGCGCAGGCTTTTCAAACCAAGCGCGCGCAGATTCGCCGCCACGCCGAAATGCGCGGAACGGAACGGGCCGAGCCGCGCGTAGGTCGTTCCTTCCGGGAAGATAGCGATCGAATCGCCGTGGCGGAGGCGCGCGGCGATGCGCGCATTGGCATCGACGACCGATTGCCGGTTGCCGCGATCGACGAAGATCGTCTTCTGCAGGCGCGCGAACGTGCCGACTACCGGCCAGCGCGCGATTTCGCGTTTGGCGAGAAAACTGAGCGGAAGCACGCCGCCGAGCGTCGGAATGTCCGTCCAGGAGACATGATTTGCGACGATCAATCGGGGGGGAGCTGCGGCCGGCGCGCTGTGCACATTGACGCGCACTTTCACGAGCCAAAGCAGCAGCCGATAGAAGAGCCGCGGCAGGACGTTCGAGCCGCTAACGTCGAGCTGTATGATCAGCCATTGGATGGGCGCGCCGATCAGGAAAAACACGCTCAGCAGCAGCGCGACAC